>JADGQX010000358.1 GCA_017881445.1 Gemmatimonadota bacterium
CCCGCCGTGCCCGCCGCGCACGCCACCACCGCCGCAAGGAAGAGAATCCTGCCGCTCACGAGTCCACTCCTTTGTAGACGGCCCTGCCGCCGCCGAACGATCGTCAAAGTTCAGTGCCCGCGCGCCGCCACATCCCAGGATGTGACGACGTCCTCGCCGCGCACGCCCCAGAGCGTGTCGTGCAGGTTGACCGAGACGCAGACGTGGTTGGGCACGATCCGCACGCGCTCGCCCACGCGGGGCTTCCAGGTGGTGCCGGAAAGGTCCAGGATGCCGTGCTCCTCGGACATGGTCTTCAGGACCACGTCCGGGCGGTCGAGCAGCGCCCCCAGCCCCGGGGCGTCCACGCCGCGGATCTCCTCGCGCGCCAGCGCCTTGGCGCCGGCGTCCACCACGGCCTGCCCGGGCACCGCCGTGCTGACCACGGTCGCCAGCACCGAATAGGCGCAGTCGTCCCAGGCGCACGCGCCCACCGCGGCGGTGGTGCGGTCATTGAAGATGTAGGTCCCGGGCCGGATTTCGGTCATGCCCTCGATACGGTGCGAGGCCCAGCCCGCGGGAGTGGAGCCGCCGCTGACCACGCGGGGAGCGAGCCCGGCGCGCCCCAGGGCATCCAGGAACAGTCCGAGCCGGTCCGAGAGCGCGGCCAGGGCGGCGTCCTGCATCTCGACCCGGTCACGGATGTGCCCCGGGTAGAACATGATGCCGCGGTATTCCACACCGGGCGACGTCGCCGCCTCGCGCGCCAGGGCGACCGCGGCGTCGGGGTCCGGCACGCCCACCCGCCTCATCCCCGCGTCCAGCTCCACCAGCACGCCCACGGTGCGCCCGGCGCGGGCGGCGGCCCGGGCGAGGTCGCGCAGCGCCTCCGGCGAGTCGAGGCCGACCGTGAGCCGGACGCCGGCCTCCAGCGCCAGGAGTCGCTCGATTCGCCTGGGATCCACCGGCGGGTAGGCGACGAGCAGGTCGCCGGCCACCTCCGCCATGACCTCGGCCTCGAGGGCCGTGGCGCAGGTGAGGCCGGCTGCGCCCCGCCGGAGCTGCTCCAGCGCCAGCTCCGGAGTCTTGTGCGTCTTGACGTGCGGCCGCAGCGCGAGATCGTGCGCCGCCGCGTATGCGGCCATCCGGTCGAGGTTCGCGACCATGCGGTCGATGTCCACGAGCGCGGACGGCGTTTCCAGGTCGTCGAAGAGGGCAGGGCTCACGGGCGCGGCTCCTGGGGAGGGGCAGGGACGGAGCCGCGGAAGCTAAAGCCGCGCGCCGGGACGGCAAGGAGGCGTCCGCCCCGGGCTCCCTCACCCGCCTCGGCGACCGCCAGGTGGAGCGGCACCTGGTCCAGGGGACCTTGCCGTCCGCTTCGCCCCCGCCGTAGCATGGGCGAATGATATCGATGCCGCTGCTTCTCCTCGTCCTCCTGGGAGTGCTCGCCCTTGGCCTGGGGCTGGGCACCCGGGCCGTGCGCCTGCGTCGCCGGCGTCAGCGCCTGCAGTACCAGGGGCAGCTGGAGCACGCGGTGGCCGACGGAGTGCTCACCCCCGAGGAAGTCCGGCATCTCGAGCAGCTGCGTTCCGACGGCGCGCTCTCCGACGCCGAGGCGCGCATGGCCGCCCTCGCCGTCTATCGCCGGGCCCTGGGCGCCGTGATGGCCGACTCGAGGGTCACGCCGGACGAGGACGCCACGCTCCTCCAGATGCAGCAGCTGCTCGGCCTCACCGAGCGCGACCTGGCCGGCGACGCCGCCCACCTCCGGCGCATGCGGCTGCTGGCGCAGGTCGAGCTGGGGCAGCTCCCGGACGTGGACGCACCCTTCGACCTGCCCCCGGGCGAGACCGGCCATTGGACGGTGCAGGCCACCCTCTGCGAGCGCATCGCCTACATGAGCTCGCCTCCCACGGAGCCGCAGCACCTGCTTTTCGTGGCGGGGGAGGACGAGGCGTTCTCCGCGGCCGGCGACCGGGACACACTGGGCACCTGCTCCAGCGTCATGCCGGTGGACCTGGGCGTGCTCGTGCTCACGAACCGGGCGCTCCGCTTCCGCGGCGCCAAGACCGAGGTGGTCGTTCCCCTCACACGCCTCCGGCGCCTGGCTCTCTTCCGCGATGGGCTGCGCCTGGACCTCGCCGACCCCGTCGCCAGCCGCTACTTCCTCGCCGCGGACCCCGAGCTCACCGCCGCGGTGCTGCTGCTGGCGGTCCGGAGCGATCCCGCGGGCGTGCGAGCCTCAGGATCCCGCCGCTGACGCCCCGCGGGACTGCGGGCCACTCGTCGCAAGCGGCCGTCGCCGCGGCGCCGTTGCGCCGTTGACCGGTTCCGGGGCCGCAATTAGATTCCGCGCCAAGGGCGGAGGGCCCCTTCGGGGTCTCCGCCCTTTGCTCGCGCCGTGGTCGCCGGCACAGGCTGCTCCGGCGACAGGTCCGGTCCCGGGGCCATGGTGAAGAGGGATCACGTCGGCTTTGCAAGCCGAAATCCCGGGTTCGACTCCCGGTGGCTCCATTCCAGGCGAACGGGTCGGCTCGACATGTCGAGCCGACCCGTTTCGCCTGCGTGTCTCCGGCATGGGCCGGCCCCGGTGGACGTTCTGCGATCTTCGCGGTCTCCTAGGCCTGGAACGCGCGCGCCACGGCGGCGCGCAGCGCATCAGGCGTGAAGGGCTTCGGCAGGAACTGGATTCCGTCCGCCATCTGCTCAGGGGCCAGCACCACTTCCTGCGTGTAGCCGGACACGAAGAGGATCTTCAGCTCCGGCCGGCGGGTGCGCAGCGCCTGCGCCAGCTCCCAGCCGTTGATGCCGGGCATGACGATGTCGGTGAGGAGCAGGTCGGGTGGGTCCGCGGCGTCGTCGAAGAGGCGCAGCGCCTCTGCCCCGTTCTCTGCGCTCACGACCCGATGGCCGGCGCCGGTAAGCACGCGCGCGGCCACCGAGCGAACGGCGGCCTCGTCTTCGACCAGGAGGATGCTGCGGCCGGGCGTGGACACTTCCGCGGAGCGTGCCGGCTCGGCGGGCGCGGGTGCGAGCTTGCCCTCGGCGTGCGGAAGGTAGACGCAGAAGGTGGTTCCGCTGCCCGGATCGGTCTCGACGGTGACGGACCCGCCGCTCTGCGATGCGACGCCGTAGACCACGGAGAGACCGAGCCCGGTCCCCTGGCCCGGCCCTTTCGTCGTGTAGAACGGCTCGAAGATGTGCGTCAGCTGCTCGCTCTCGATCCCCTGGCCGGTGTCACTGACGTCCAGGACGACGTAGCGGCCGGGGGCGAGGCGGCGGGTCTGCGCCTCGGCTCCGTCCGGGATGTCCTCGTTGCGGGTGGCCAGGGTGAGCCGGCCGCCGTGCGGCATGGCGTCGCGCGCATTCAGGGCGAGATTGAGCACGACCTGCTCGACCTGCCCCGGATCCACGCGCACCAGGCCGAGGTCCGGCGCGAGGCTGGTGCTCAGCTCGATGTGCTCGCCGATCAATCGCCGCAGCATCCGCTCGGTGCGGGTCACGCAGTCGTTGAGATCGATGAGCCGGGGTTGCAGCACCTGCCGGCGACTGAGGGCAAGGAGCTGGCGCGTGAGGGCGGTGGCGCGCTGCGCGCTGTCGTCGATCTCCAGCAGCTCCGCCCGCATGGGATCGTC
>JADGQX010000133.1 GCA_017881445.1 Gemmatimonadota bacterium
TCAGCGCTTGTGCGCCTTGAGCAGCGCGTCCAGGGCGACGCGGAAGCTGTCCACGGGCTGGGCGCCCAGGACCACGATCTTGCCATCGGCGGCGAAGGAGGGCGCGCCCTCGAAGCCGAGCCTGGCGACGAGCGCGGCGTCCTGCGCCAGCTCGGCGGCGGTGGCGGGGTCGCCCAGGCAGGCGTTGAGCATGCGGGCGTCGAGTCCCGCGCGGGCGGCCAGCGCGCCCAGCACCGAATCGGGCGGCGAGAGGCGCGCCCAATCCAGCTGCTGCGCGAAAAGCAGGTCGTGCAGCTGCCAGAACTTTCCCTGGCGCCGGGCGCAGGTGGCGTACTGGGCGGCGCGCGGGGCGTTGGGGTGGAGCTTGGGCATGGGCGCGTTGACGAACACCCAGCGGACCTTGCCGGGGGTCACGTACTCGCGGTCCACCGTGGCCCAGCTCTCGGTCACGAAACGTCGGCAGAAGGGGCACTGGAAGTCCGACAGCTCGTAGACCGTCACCCGCGCCCTCGCGGACCCGCGGGTCCGGCCCACGAAGAGCGATTCCGCCGGCGCCGCCGGGACCGCCGCCCGCGCCTGCGCCGAGCGACCGACCGCGGGCGTGGATGCGGCCGTGAGACTGCCCGCAACGGCGGCGGCGCATGCCGCCGCGCCGATCAGCGCAACCCTCCGGAACGGCTGCCTCATCTCTCTCCTCCTCCTCACGACCGACGGGCAAGGGAATCGAACGGCGCGCAGTCGAACCGGCGGCGGGCGCCAGCGCCAGAGGCACGGGTTGGCGGCGCCAGGCCACCGGGCGCGAAGCGATAGTGGGCGGCGCGCCGCGCGGCGGCAAGGGAGCCGGCGGGCGCGGGCCCTTTCGCCGCGGGGCCGCCGCTGCGAGAATCCTCTCGCGCCGCCCTCCGGACGGGCGCCCATGAGGGGGAAAGGTGAGCGAGAGATCGGAAAAGGTGCTGTACTGGGTCGGCGTGGGGCTGCCGACGGTGATCACGGCGCTGCTCGCGCTGGCGCTCTACGGCTGGATCCGCGAGCGCCAGCTCCCGCCGCCGCCCGGTCCCTTCCCCGTCGGTCGCGCCACCTTCGACTGGACCGACTTCGGCGGCCCCACGGTCGTGGTCTGGTATCCGGCGGAGAAGCCGTCCAGCGACAGCGCCGCCGCGTACCTGCCCGGCGTCTTCGCCGACGAGATGCTGCGCGGCCGCGGCCCCTTCTCGCAGCGACTGGGCTTCCTCACGGACCGTGCTTACTCCGGGGGTACGCTGCGAAACATCCGGCCGCCGCTGCCCCTCGTCATCTGGTCCCCCGACTGGGGACTGCAGCCCACGGCCTACGCCGTGCTCGCCGAAGACCTCGCCAGCCGCGGCTTCGTCGTGATGGGCGCCGGCCCGTCCGATTCGACCGGCCCCGGGCCGCGGCCCGCCCGCGTCGCGGCCCGCGTCGCTGACCTGCACACGTTCCTGGTGCGCATCCAGCGCCTGAAGGACGCCGACGTCGGGCTCTTCAGCCGCTTGGGCACCGAGCGCGTCGCCCTGGTCGGCCACGGCGTGGGGGGCGAGGCCAGCGTGCGCGTCTGCGCCGTGGAGCCGCACTGCGCCGCCGCCGTGGACCTGAACGGCGACGTCGCCGGCGATCAGCCCGTCATGGCCGGGCCGGTGCTCTTCCTCGCCGTCGGCCAGGGGCCTCTGCCGGCCGCCCCGGCCGCCTTCCCCCAGGCGCTGGGCGTGCGCATCCGCGGCGTGCCCGACCGCCACCTGACCGACGAGGCCGTCTTCTTCCAGCCGCTGGCCTGGATCCACCAGCTCTTCGGCCGGGTCGAGGGCGTGCGCGGTCTGCGGATCGTCGGCGCCTACGTTGCGACGTTCCTCGACGAGCACCTCCGGGGCGCCGCCGTCACCTGGCTGCCCACCCCCGGCGGCCACTTCACCAAGGCAAAGGTCGAGTTCAACCGGGACCGCTGAGCCCGGGGAGGATCGAATGGCCATCGAGCTGCGCGTCAACGGCTACACCCACCTGCTGGACGTGGACCCCGCCCGCTCCCTGCTCAGCGTGCTGCGGGACGGGCTGGCGCTCACCGGCGCCAAGTTCGGCTGCGGCGAGGGCGAGTGCGGCGCCTGCACGGTGCTGCTGGATGGCAGTGCCGCCCACGCCTGCAAGGTCCCTGTGGGCGAGGTCGCCGGACGCGAGATCACCACCATCGAGGGCCTCGTGGGCGAGGGCGGCAGCGCCCGCACCCTGGTGGCTGCCTTCGTCCGGACCGGCGCATTCCAGTGCGCGTTCTGCACGCCGGGCATGGTCGTGGCCGCCGCCGCCCTGCTGGCAGCCAATCCCCACCCCACCGACGACCAGGTCGTCGCGGCCCTGGACGGAAACCTCTGCCGCTGCGGCACATACCCGCGCATCCTGGACGCCGTGCGCCTGGCAGCGGGCTCCCCGGCCGAGGGTTCCCTGGCAGGCGACGACGTGGCCGCGGCAGTCGCGGCCGGAGCCGGGGAGGCCGCTGCCGCCGCCTACGTCGACACGGCCGAGCTCCTGCGCTATCCGCTGGCGGTGCGGGGGGCCCAGGGCGAGCGGACCGAGACGGTCCTGCTGCCGGCCGGCGGGCTGGTCGCGCTGCTGCTCCAGCCCGACTCCTACGCGCCGGGCCCGCCGGCCCAGGGCGGGCCGGAGTCGATCGTGGCCTGGGTGCACGTGGCGGCGGACGGGCGCGTGACCGGCTTCACGGGCAAGGTCGAGATGGGCCAGGGCAACCGCACGTCGCTGGCCCAGATGGTGGCGGAGGAAATGCGAGTTCCGGCCGGCGAAGTCAGCATGTGTATGGGGGACACGGACCGTACGCCCTGGGATATGGGCACGTTCGGCAGTCTTTCCACACCCCAGGCGGGTCGCCAGCTCAGGATCGCGGCTGCCGCCGCGCGCCGGCTGCTCGACCAGGGCGCCACGGGCGTGCACGTCGTGCGCGGCGAAGGGCCGCTGCGCCCGGCCACGGAGTGGACCGAGGCGGGGAAGGCGGAGCCGCGCACGGCCGCCTGGGCGCTGGCCACGGGCGTGCACCACTACACCTCCGACATGCGCCTGCCGGGCATGCTCTATGGCAAGGTGCTGCGCCCGCCGCGGGTGGGCGCGAGCCTGGTGTCAGCGGATGCACAGTCCGCCCGGGCCATGGCCGGGGTGGTGGTGGTGCAGGAGGATGAGTTCCTGGGGGTGGCCGCACCCAGCACGGGGCTGGCGGTCAAGGCGTTGGCGAGCGTGCGGGCGGAGTGGGCGGGCGGCTCCGACCTCTCCGGCGGCCCGGAGCTGCTGGCGCAGCTGCGGCGGACGGCGGCGCCCCGGGGCGAGGCGGGTCCGGGCGAGTGGGGCGGGCCGGTGCACATGGTGGAGGGCGATCCCGACGCCGCGCTGGCGGCCGCCGAGCGGTCGCTGCAGCGGACCTATACCATTGCCCACATAGCCCACGTGCCGCTGGAAACGCGCGCGGCGCTGGCCGTGTGGCAGGAGGGCGCGCTCACGGTCTGGACGGGCACCCAGCGGCCCTTCGAGGTGCGCGACCGGCTGGCGGAGGCGCTGGAGCTGCCGGAGGAGCGGGTGCGGGTGATCGTCCCGGACACCGGCTCGGGCTATGGTGGCAAGCACACGCCCGAGTGCGCGCTGGAGGCGGCGCGGCTGGCCCGCGCGGCCGGCCGGCCGGTCCGGGTCGTCTGGACCCGGGAGGAGGAGTTCCGCTGGGCCTACTTCCGGCCCGCGGGGCTGGTGGACGTGCGCGCCGCCTTCCGCTCCGACGGCGTCATCACCGCCCTGGAGCTGGACAACATCAACTCGGGGGCGGCGGGCATCCATCCCGTGTACGCCATCCCCAACCAGCGGCTGGTGTTCCGCCCCGCGGACCTACCCGTGCGCGAGGGGTCCTACCGCGCGCTGGCGGCGACGGCCAACCACTTCGCCCGCGAGATGCTGATCGACGAGATCGCGGAGACGCTGGCTATCGACCCGGTAGAGCTGAGGCTGCGCAACCTCACGGATGACAGGGCGCGGGAGGTACTCGAGGCTGTGGCTGGGGCTGAGGCTGGGGCAGCGGATTCGAGCACGAGCAGGAGCACGAAGCGCGGGTGGGGGGTCGCTCTGGGGTTCGAGAAGGGGAGCTACGTGGCGACCGGGGTGGAGGTGGAGGTGCCGGAGGGGTGGGACGGGGGGACGGCGAGTGTGGGGCGGGCCGGGCTGCGCGTCAGGCGGGTGGTGACGGCCTTCGACTGCGGGGCGGTGGTGAACCCGGACAACCTGCGCAATCAGATCGTGGGCGCGACCATCATGGGGCTGGGTGGGGCGCTCTTCGAGGCCATCGACCTGGAGGATGGCGTCGTCGCCAATGCGCGCCTCTCGCAGTATCGCGTCCCGCGCTTCAGCGACGTGCCGCCCATCGAGGTCATCGTGCTGGACCGCAAGGACACGCGCCCCGCGGGGGCGGGGGAGACGCCGATCGTGGCCATCGCCCCCGCGATTGGCGCCGCCATCAGCCGTGCCACGGGCATGCGGCCGACGGGCATGCCCATGGCGCGCTGAGGCGCGTCAGGCCGGGCTGCCCCCTTGTTGCGCGCTCAGTGGTGGCTGACGGAGAGCATGACCTCCCAGCAACTCGGGTCGGCGGGGCGCGTGGGACTGAAGGTCAGGGTCAGGGTGGTCGTGTCGCCGCTGGGTTCCACGCGCGTCCAGACGCTGCCGGCAGTCGTCCGCGCCGGCGGGCTCCCCTTCCAGCCCGCGCTGTCGAGCTGGGCGCCGTAGAAGCGCAGCAGCTCCGCGCCCGACAGCGTGGTGGGCAGGTAGGCGGAGGTCCCGGCGCGCCCGGATCCCCCGCTCGGGTAGCAGCTTTGCGTCGTCCTGCCCGGCGCCACAGGCGGCGCCCTGAGCGGCGTGATGCCGGCGAAGGGGTCTTCGCGCCTTGGCCGAGGCGGTGTAGCGGTGCAGGCGCTGTATTGCAGGCCGGCCTGGTAGCGCACGGAGATCTGCATCGAGCCGTTCACCGGGGGCAGCGTACTAAGCGTAACCTGCGCATTGTCCCGGCAGTAAACGGTCGGACGCCCGGCGGGCGCATCCGGCTGGAGCAACGGCCCGTAGCCCGGCTCGACCACCCGCTTCGTCCACCCGCGCGCGGCCGCCGCCCTGGCGAACGATGCCCGGATCGAGTCGCCGTCCGCCACCATGGTCGCCCAGACCTGTGCCACGGAGTCGCCCCAGACCGTCCCGATCACGCGGGCGCCCTCCGGCAAGGGCAGTTTGCCGGCGAGAGCCTCCGGCAGCTTGCCCTCCGCCATCTCCACCGAGTCCCCCCGGGCAAAGAGACTCGCTCGCGCCAGCGTCCGCATGAATTCCGACGGCTTCCTCTGCGCTTGTACCGACGGACTCGCGGTCAGAAACAGAGCCAGGGTCAGTATTCCGACAGCGGGACGATGGACGACTGGCATTCGTGACCTCCGGGTGGCTCGGGGCGGTCCTAGATACCATCGGCCGGCGAGATCGCGCAAGGTCGGCGCATAGACGCCGAGCAGGAGCAGGGCATACGTGCACGTGCAGGTGCAGGGCGGGGAGCACGTATAACACTGCGGAAGAAGAGCTGGAGCAGGGGGGCGGCGCTCATCGGCGCGCGGCCCGCGGCTCGCGCTCGCGCTCGGCTTTCGGCGCTTCGGCCTTGCGCGGGAACCTGGCCCATCTCCCGCCTGCTTCTTCTGTTATGCCCGCAACCGCAGTGCACCCGCTCCCCCTCGTCGCCGCGCTCCTTTTCATGGCGGGAGCGCCACTGCAGGCGCAGCAGGCGGGGCCCATGCCTGACATGGCGGGTGCCATGGCCACGTCCCGGGAGGCGGGTGGCACGGCCTGGCTGCCGGATGCGACGCCGGAGGCGGCGCTGCAGGCGCAGGCCGGCGCCTGGATGCTGATGGTGCACGGCGCCGCGGCGCTGGCGCTGGTGCGCGAGCCGACCTCGAGGGGTGGGCGGCTGGTGGGGTCCATGAACCACGCCATGCTCCGGGCCGCGCGTCAGGCGGCGGGCGGCCGGCTCGCGCTCACGCTGGCGGGCAGCGCCGAGACGCTCACGTTGGGCCGCTGCGGCTATCCCCAGCTCCTGGCCTCGGGGCCGGTCTGCGGGGCGGACGCCTTCGCCGACTTCCAGCACGCGCACGCCCCCATCATGGAGCTGGCCGCGAGCTACCGGCATCAGGTCTCGGACGCACTCTCGCTGCACCTTTATGGCGGGCCCGTGGGCGAGCCGGCGCTGGGCCCGCCCTCCTACCTGCACCGGCTGTCGGCGGCGGCCGACCCGGTGGCGCCCATCACCTTCCACGAGACCAACCCTGCGCACTCGGCGGCCGGCGTCCTCACGGCGGGAGTGGAAGCCCACCGGTGGCAGCTCGAGGCCTCCGCCTTCAACGCCACGCAGGCGGACCCGGCCCGGGTGCTGCCCACGCGCTACGCGCTGAACTCCGCCGGCGCACGCGCCTCCTGGAACCCCGGCCCGAGCTGGGCGCTGGAGCTGTCGGGCGGGCGCATCGCGGCGGCGCCCGGGCACCATGCGGGCGCGACGGGCGCGCTCCGGAGCTACTCCGCCGGCGCCAGCTACCACCGGCTGCGAGCCGATGGCGGCGCCTGGGCGACCACCGCTACGCTGGCCCGGCTGAGCGACGCGGGCGGGCCGCGCGACGTCGCCCTGGTGGAAACGTCGCTCTCCCTGGGCGGTGCGGCCACCGTGTTCGGCCGGCTCGAGGCCGCGCGCCGCGGGCTGGAGCAGATCACGATCCTGGAGCAGCCCGATGGCTCCCACGTGCACCTGGTCTCGTCCACGCCCTACAGCGTGGGCGCGCTCTCGGGCGGACTGCTGCTCGACCGGCGGGTCCGGGGCGCACGCCTCGGGCTCGGGGGGCGCGCATCGCTCAGCCTGCTCGCACCCCTGATCGCCCCCGACTACGGGCGACGGCGCGCCCTCGGGTTCGGCGTCTTCCTCTCGGCCCGCCCCGGGGTGGGCGGCGGGATGGCGCACGCTCACTGAGCCACGGGGGCGACGGGCCTCTTCCCCGGGACGCAGCGGGACGCAAGATTGCCGTGCAACCCGAATCCCGGAGGGTTGCACTTGACGCACCTGCCGTTCTTCCGTCCCGGGGCGACGCACCTCGCCCTCTGCCTCGCCGCCGGTTTCGCGGTCGCGGGCAGCCCCGCCGCCGCTCGCGCCCAGGGCGCCACCGAAGCCACGGCCCGCTACTTCGACCGCATGCGCGCCGATCCCCCGCAGCTGGAGGCGTTCCTGCGGGAGATGCCCAAGGGCGCGGACCTGCACAACCACCTGAGCGGCGCCGTCTACGCCGAGAGCTTGCTGCAGTGGGCGGCGCAGGACTCCCTGTGCATCGCCCGGAGCGGCCTGGCCCTGGTGGCGCCGCCCTGCGATTCCGCCACCAAACCGCCCGCCGCGGCCGCGCTCCGCGATGCCGGTCTCTACGGCGACGTCATCGACGCCTGGTCCATGCGCAACTGGAACCCGGCGCGGCAGAACGGCCACGACCAGTTCTTCGCCACCTTCGGCCGCTTCGGCGCGGTGACCGGCGGGCGCCGCACGGGCGACATGCTGGCGGAGGAGGCCAGGATCGCCGCGGACGACCGCGTCGCCTACGTGGAGACCATGCTTACGCCGGACGGCGCCTCCGCCCGCCTGGCCCGCGTTTTCGGCTGGCACGACGACATGGCGCGCCTGCGCCGGGAGCTGCTCGACTCCGGCTTCGTCCGGCAGGTGCTCGCCGACGCCCGGGCGACCTACGACTCCGCCGAGGCGCGCGAGAAGCAGCTCCTGGGCTGCGGCACCCCGCAGGCGGGCCCCGGCTGCGGCGTGACCATCCGCTACCTCTACCAGGTGGCGCGGGCGCGGGCGCCGGAAGAGGTGTTCGCCCGCATCATGGCCGGGTTCGAGGTGGCGTCGGCGGACCCCCGGGTGGTGGGCCTCAACCTGGTGCAGCCCGAGGACGACTACACCGCCATGAAGGACTACGAGCTGCACATGCGCATGATCCGCTACCTGCAGCCCTTCTATCCCACGGTCAAGGTCGCGCTGCACGCGGGCGAGCTCGCGCCCGGGCTCGTGCCGCCCGAGGGGCTGCGCTTCCATGTCCGCGACGCGGTGGAGGTGGCGGGCGCCCGCCGCATCGGTCACGGCGTGGACATCATGGAGGAGGACCGCCCGGCCGAGCTGCTCCGCCGCATGGCCCGGGGCGACGTCCTGGTGGAGATCTGCCTCACCAGCAACGACGCCATCCTGGGCGTGGTCGGCCGGCAGCACCCGCTGCACGCGTACCTGGACGCGGGCGTGCCCGTGGCGCTAGCCACGGACGACCAGGGCGTGGCCCGCTCGAGCATGACGCGCGAGTACCTGCGGGCCGCCCAGGAGCAGGGGCTCGGATACGTGCAGCTCAAGACCTTGACTCGCAATGGGATGCAGCACGCGTTCATCGGCGGCGCCAGCCTCTGGGCCGACCCGCGCCGCTTCGTGACCGTCGCGGTCTGCGCGGGAGGGGCCGCCTCGGGAGGGGCGTGCCGCGCCTACCTGGACGCGAACCCGCGGGCGCGCCTGCAATGGGAGCTGGAGCGCGCGTTCGACGCCTTCGAGGCGAGGTACACCGCCGCGGCGTCGTCGTCGTCGGCGCGCGCGAACGCCGGTCGCTGACCGGCGCCTCCCCGTCCGGGCCGTCGGCACCGGGGTTGGATGGGCGCGCGCCCGTGGTTACCTTCATTTGGTCTGCTCCCGTTCCGGCACGATATCCGGAAAGAGTCCGCATCTCCCTTCCCCCCCGGAGACCCCGTGATGCTCGCGGGTAGTTCGCAGCAGCCATTGGTCGGCCGCGGACCGTCCGCGCTCGCGCGTGGATGGCTCCGCAGCGGTGCGTCCGTCCCTGCATCCCCGGTCCCATGACACTGAACCGCCGTCGGCTCGCCGTTCTAGCCCCGCTGGGCCTGTTGCTGGCCACCGGCATTGTCTCGGCGTACGCGTTCGCGCGCATGTACGAGATGCGCAGCATGGTGCAGCACACGCACTTCGTGATCGAGGCGGCGCAGCGAGTAGGCAATGACCTGGCCCAGGCCGAATCGGCGGAGCGGGGCTACCTGCTCACGGGCGAGCCGATATTCGTGCCGCGTTACGCCCGCGCGCTGGCCGACCTGCAACGGGACACGCTGCAGCTGCGGCAGCTGACCCGGGACAACCCGTCGCAACAGAGGCGGCTGGATGCGCTCGTAGCCCGGATCGGCGTGCGGGTGAGGCTGCTGAACGGGGGGGTCGCCCTGCGACAGGCGGGCGTGGACAGTGCGGCCGCCCTCAACCGCCTGGAGCAGGGTCGCGTGGAAATGGAGGCGGTACGCTCCACCATGCTGGACCTGCAGGCGGAGGAGCAGCAGCTCCTTTCCGAGCGCGAGGCGGCGGAGCAGCGTCGCCTGGCGGCGCTCGCGGTCGTCTTCCTGCTGGGCGTGGCGGGCGTGGCCCTGGCGGCGTACCTGACGAACCGCACCCTGCTCCTGTATGCGCAGGGCGAGCGCGAGGCGCGCAAGCAGATCGAGGCCCAGAACGAGGAGTTGCAGCAGCAGGGCGTCGAGCTCGAGCTGCAGGCGGAGAACCTGGAGCAGCAGGCCGCCGAGATGGAGATCGTGAACGAGCAGCTCCACGAGCGCACGCAGGTGGCCGAGGAGGCGTTGCACGAGGCCGAGGCCGAGCGGGAGGCGGTGCGGGAGCTCTCGACCGAGCTGAAGGCGCGTGTGGCCGAGCTGGAGACGATGTTCGAGCGACTGCCCGTGGGCCTCTGCATCTCCTACGACCCCGAGTGCCTCAGCATCCGCGTAAATCCCGCGTTCGCGAAGATGGTCGGCGTTGCCACGGACGAGAACATCTCCGCCGGCAGGCCCGACGCGGAAATCGCGCTGCCGTATACCATCTGGAGGAACGGCGAGCCGGTGCCGGTGCAGGATCTGCCCATGCAGCTCGCCGCCCGCACGCACCAGGTGGTGGAGGGCGCGGACCTCGATCTGCGGTTCCGCGACGGGCACGTGCTGCACCTCTACGGCTGGGCCGCGCCCCTCTTCACGGAGGAGGGCGAGGTGCGCGGCGCCGTCGCCGGCTTCGTGGATGTGACCCAGCGGGAGAAGTACGCCCAGGAGATCGCGCGTCTCGCCGGAAGGGCCGAGAAGCTCTACGCCCTGACCTCCGCGCTCTCTCGCGTCACCACGCCCGAGGAGGTGGGGGCCGTGGCCTGCGACTGGGGCCGGGTCGTCCTGGGCGCGAGCGCGGCGATCTTCTGCGCGCTCGCCAGCGATGGGTCCGCGCTCGAGCCGCTGCACGTCCTGGGCGTGGACGAGCAGCTCGTCCAGCGCTGGCTGCGGGTGCCGGTGGATGCGCGCACGCCCGTGGCCGAGGCCCTGCGCCGGGGCGGGAGGGTGTGCATCGCCTCGGCCGCAGAGCGCGACGCCGCCTTCCCGGATTTCGGCTCGCCCGAGGGGCTCGAGGCGCTGCTCTCGGCCCCGCTGCGTCTCGAGGAGCGGACCCTCGGCGCCTGGACGGTCCACTTCCACGAGGCCCGCGGTTTCTCCGAAGACGACCTCCAGCTCTTCGACACCGTCACCGTGCTCTGCGCCCAGGCGCTGGAGCGCACCCGCCTCTACGAAGCCGAGCGGCAGGCGCGCGCCGTGGCGGAGGAGGCCAACCAGGCCAAGCTGAAGTTCCTGCGCGTCATGTCCCACGACCTGCGCACCCCGCTCAACGCCATCCTCGGCTACACGGAACTGCTGCAGGAAAGCGTGCCCGGACCGCTGAACGAGCTGCAGCGCACCTACCTCGGGCGCGTGCGCGCCAGCACCGGCGCACTGCGCACGCTCATCGACGACATCCTCGAGTTCGCGCGCATCGAGGCGGGACGCGTCGAAATGCGCCTCTCGGATGTCCCGGTCGTGCGCTTGCTCGACAGCGTGGAGGCGCTGGTCGCGCCCCAGATCCGGGCCAAGGGCATCCACCTGGTGCGCGCGGAGTCGGACGCCGCGCTCACGATCCGCGCCGACCCCGACCGCGCCCGGCAGATCATGATGAACCTCGTCTCCAACGCGCAGAAGTTCACCTCGCCCGGGGGCGAGATCGCCCTGCTCTGGGCCGGCGACCACGCCCGGGTCCGGATCTCCGTGCGCGACACGGGCGTGGGCATACCGCCGGCCGAGCTGGAGCGCATCTTCGAGCCCTTCGTCCAGGTCCACCGTCCCGAGGAGCTGGGCATCGAGCAGGGCGTGGGTCTCGGGCTGGCCATCAGTCGCGAGCTCGCCCGCGCCATGGGCGGTGACGTCACCGCCTACGGCGAGCCCGGCGTTGGATCCATCTTCACCCTCGAGCTACCCCGGGCGCAGGACCGCGCTGCCCCGGTCGCCGTCGCCGCGGCCGCGCCGGGCTGACCCGCCAGGCCGGGGGAACCTCCTGCCCCTCCCACTGGTAGCACCGCCGGCGACTCATCGGAGGTGCACATGCGAAGCAGGTCCCTGCTGGCCGCGTTCCTCGGCATGGTGCTGAGCGCGCCCGCGGTTTCGGCGCAGATCGGATTCCCACCCGGGGGGGGTACATCCTTCCCGGGCGGCCGCGGCGGCCGCGGCGGTGGCCGGGGCGGCGCCCCGCGCTGGGACGGCGGCGCCATGCCGGACATCCCCGACCTCTCCAACCCCGTGCGCCTGATCCTGCAGCACCGCGCCGACCTGCAGCTCGCCGACAGCCAGGCCCAGAAGGTGGACAGCGTCGCCGCGGCACTCGACCGCCAGAACGACACCCTGGTGGCGCAGGTCCGCCGCGCCCTGGGCGAGGACTCCCTGCGCGCCGATGCGCCAGGCGAACGCACGCCTGGCGATCCGGGCGAGGCCATCGCGCTGCGCGACCGGCTGAAGACCGTCCAGCCCGCGGTCAAGCTGATCCAGAAGAACGACGATGCCGCCTGGAAGCGCGCCACCACGCTCCTGACCGGCGACCAGCGCAAGCAGGCCGACAAGATCCGCAAGGACGACCGCAAGCAGCAGCAGCAGGAGCGCAGCCGCTGGCGCGGCGGCGGCGGGCGCGGCCGCTACCCCGGCTGAGCGCCGGGCTGGCGCCCGAAGGCGGGCGCCAGCC
>JADGQX010000134.1 GCA_017881445.1 Gemmatimonadota bacterium
TTCTGTCGCCCCGATCGATGTCTTCGGCTCTTTCGCCCCTTCGTATGAGATGAGCGTTGGGCCGCCCGTGGAGCCGGAGGAGTCATGCGTCCCGTCCCAACATCGAAACCCGACCGTGCCCCTACCGTTAGTTTGGGCTCCGGCCATCGCCCGACGCCGGCGGATCACCCGTAACCCCAGGAAGCATGAGAGCATCACGCGATCGTCCGACCGCTGTCGCCCTGCTGGCGCTGCTCGCGGCCGGCGCCTGCGCCGGCGCCCATGGGGGGAGCCAGCCGGGCCCGCCCGCCCCGGCCGGCGCCTCGGTATCCGCGGGCTCCTCGGCCCCGGCCGCGCCCGCCTCCGCGCCCTCGGCGGCCAAGATCGAGGCACTCTACCGCGCCCGCAGCGACAGCGCCCGCATGCACTTCACCTCGGCGGACGTGCATTTCATGACGGGCATGATCGGCCATCACGTCCAGGCGCTGGTCATGGCGGGGTGGGCCCCGACGCACGGCGCCAGTCCGTCGCTGAGGACGCTGTGCGCGCGCATCATCAACGCGCAGAAGGACGAGATCGCCACCATGCAGCAGTGGCTGCGCGACCGCGGCCAGCCCGCGCCCGAAGTGATGGTGATGGATGGCATGCCCATGGTGCACGGGGACATGATGCCCGGCATGCTCACCCCCGAGCAGCTGCTGCAGCTCGATCAGGCGCGGGGACCGGACTTCGACCGGCTCTTCCTGACCGACATGATCCAGCACCACCGGGGCGCCGTCACCATGGTGAACGACCTGCTCGGTACCGACGGCGCCGCGCGGGACGAGCTGGTGTTCAAGCTCGCGTCCGACATCCAGGTGGATCAGACCACCGAGATCGCCCGCATGGAACGCATGCTGTCGGCGTTGCCCTCCCCGGCCGGCGCACCGTGATCTCCCGGACCCTACCGGCCGCGCCCCACTCTGCCTCAGGAAAGGAATCGCACATGGCCCTCGTTGCCCCGCGCCGCCGTCGCCCTGCCCGATTCGGCGGCGCCCGCCTCTCGTCGCTAGCGCTCGCCGCCGGCCTGCTGTCTGCGGTCGCCTGCAGCCACGCCGCGACCACCTCGGTCGCGGCGCCGAGCCCCATGGCCAGCATGTCCATGGCGCCGCCCAGCCCCGATCCCCGCATCGGCCTGAAGGCGGGGCTGCTGGACGCGGGCCAGGCGGAGTGGAACCTGCACCTGCTGTCGCAGACGCCGCCGCCCAAGGACTTCGTCGATGGCGTCAACTCGGACCTGGCCTTCACGGGCAAGTATGCCATCCAGGGCAGCTTCAAGGGCTTCCAGGTCTGGGACATCTCGGACCCCAGCCATCCCGTGCTGGCCGAGGGCTACGTCTGCCCGGCCTCGCAGAGCGACGTCTCCGTCTACAGGAACCTGCTCTTCGTCTCGGGCGAGAACCTGGCCGCCCGCCTGGACTGCGGCGCGGAAGGCGTCAAGGAGTCGGTCAGCAAGGACCGGCTGCGCGGCATCCGCATCTTCGACATCAGCGACATGGCCAACCCGAAGAACGTGGGCAACGTGCAGACCTGCCGCGGCTCCCACACGCACACGCTGCTGGTGGACCCGAAGGACCCGGACAACGTCTACGTCTACATCTCCGGCTCCTCGGGCGTGCGGCCGGCGGCCGAGCTGCCCGGCTGCTCCGGCGCCCAGCCCGGTGAAGACCCCAACTCCGCGCTCTTCCGCATCGAGGTCATCAAGGTGCCGCTGGCGCACCCGGAGCAGGCGGCGATCGTGAGCTCGCCCCGCATCTTCAACGACCTGGTCGCGCCGGCGCGCCACGGGCTGGCGGTGGCCGACAAGAAGGAGATCGACGACGCACGGAAGCAGGGGAAGTTCGTGGTCGAAGTGCCGGTGGCCGGCATCTACCAGGTCATCCCCGACCAGTTCGTCAAACCCCGTCTGGACAGCATCGTCAAGGCGCGGGGCGGCACGGGCGAGCCGACCGCGGCCGACAGCGCTGCACTCCGCAGCATGATCGACGCGATGGTCGCCCGGATGGTCGGCCCGCAGACGGGCAACGGCCCCAAGCCCGGTCCCACCCAGTGCCACGACATCACGGTCTACCCGGCGGTCGGCCTGGCGGGCGGCGCCTGCGAGGGCTACGGCCTGCTGCTCGACATCAGCGACCCGGTCAACCCCAGGCGCATCGACGCGGCAAGCGACTCCAACTTCTCCTACTGGCATTCGGCGACGCTCAACAACGACGGCACCAAGATCCTCTTCAGCGACGAGTGGGGCGGCGGCGGCCAGCCCAAGTGCCGGGCCAGCGATCCGCGCGATTGGGGTGCCGACGCGATCTTCACCATCGAGAACCGGCAGCTCAAGTTCCACAACTACTACAAGCTGCCGGCGCCCCAGACCTCGCTGGAGAACTGCGTGGCCCACAACGGCTCGCTCATCCCGATCCCCGGGCGGGACGTGATGGTGCAGGCGTGGTACCAGGGCGGCATCTCCGTCTTCGACTGGACCGACGCCGCCCACCCGAAGGAGATCGCCTTCTTCGACCGCGGTCCGGTGGACTCCACCCACATGGCCATGGGCGGCTCCTGGTCGGCCTACTGGTACAACGGCGTGATCGTCAGCTCGGAGATCGCCCGCGGCCTGGACATCCTCGAGCTGGAGCCGAGCGCGCTCCTCTCCCGGAACGAGATCGACGCGGCCAGGTCCGTGCACATGGACTACCTGAACGTCCAGGGCCAGCCGCACTTCGTCTGGCCCGCCACCTTCGCGCTGGCGCGGGCCTACGTGGACCAGCTCGAGCGCTCGAAGGGGCTGCCCGCCAGCCGCATCGCCTCGGTGCGCGCGGGGCTGAGCGGCGCCGAGAAAGCCTCCGGCAGCGCCCGCCGGGAGGCCCTCACCCGGCTGGCCGCGCAGGTCGATGCCGATGCGGGCGGCTCCGGCGACGCCGCCAGGGTGCGGACTCTCGCCCTCGAGCTGCGCGAGCTGGGCACGACGGTGGAGTGACGCCCGCCGCCGGATGATGGTACGCCGGGCCGGCGCGGATTCCGCGCCGGCCCGGCGCTCTGTTTCCGGCTCATCGCTCGATCTCGAATAACGCCGCCGTTGACCTTTGGGCCGCCAAATTGCAGTCTAGGCGCGTTCCTCCGTCCCTGGAGGCGGGAATGCAGCCAATCGCCAGAACCATCCTGGTGGTGGACGACGACGCCGACGCCCGTCGCATCGCGCGCACGTGGCTGGAAGGCGCGGGGCGGCGAGTGTTCGAGGCCGCGGATGGCCACGAGTGCCTGCGCCTGGCGCACGAGCAGTCGCCGGACCTCATCCTTCTCGACCTGGTGCTGCCGGACATGGACGGCTGGGAGGCGGCGCGCGAGCTGCGGGCCGATCCGGCCACCGCGTCCATCCCCATCCTGGGTCTGACCGGGCTGTCCTTCCCCGTGCTGCGCAAGCGCGCCGTGGAGGCGGGCTGCGACCTGGTGCTGACCAAGCCCGTGTCGCCCACCCGCCTGCTGCAGGAGATCGACGACCTGTACGACGGCACGCGCGAGCCCCAGCCCCGGCCATCGGGCGCCTGAGGCCACGGTCCGAAAAGCGAAGCGCCGCGACGGCATCCGTCGCGGCGCTTCACTTTCCGGCCCAGGCGCGCCCCGGCCCCGGCGCCCCGGCGCCGCGCCGGCTCAGAGGCGGGCGATGATCGCCCGCAGCAGCCTGGAAAACTCCACGCGCACCCGCTTCGCCACTTCCATCACCTCGTCGTGGGCTAGCGGGCTGTCGGCCACGCCCGCCGCGGCGTTGGTGATGCAGGAGATGCCCAGGACCTCCATCCCCATGTGCCGGGCCACGATGGTCTCGGGCGCCGTGGACATGCCCACGGCGTTCGCGCCGATGGTGCGCAGGTAGCGGATCTCGGCGGGCGTCTCGTAGCTGGGGCCGTGGATGGCGGCGTAGACGCCGTGGGCCAGCTTCACGCCGCTCTCCCGGGCGGCCTGGTCCGCCAGGTCGCGCAGCCGCCGGGAGTAGGCTTCGCTCATGTCGGGGAAGCGCGAGCCGAAGCGCTCGTCATTGGGCCCCACCAGCGGATTGGTGCCCATCAGGTTCAGGTGGTCGTCGATGACCATGAGCGTGCCCGACGTGAAGGCCGGGTCGATCCCGCCCGCCGCGTTGGTCAGGATGAGCGTGCGGACGCCGAGCAGCCCGAGGACGCGCGTGCCGAACGTGGACGTGCGCATGTCGTGCCCCTCGTAGAAGTGCGCCCGCCCCGCCAGCGCGGCCAGGCGCTGCCCCTCCAGCGTCCCGACGACGAGCTTGCCGGCATGGCCCACCACCGCCGACGGCGGCCAGTTCGGGATGTCGCCGTAAGGCGTCGTCGTCCCGTCCTGCAGCTCGTCGGCGAAGTCGCCCAGCCCCGAGCCCAGCACGATGCCCACGGCGGGTGGCTCGCCGATGCGGTCGCGCAGCCAGTCCGCCGCCTGCGCGACCCTCGAGTAGTAGTCGCTCACAGCAGGAATCCCGCTATGCTGGCCGTGATGAAGTTGGCCAGGGTGCCCGCGAGCATGGCGCGCAGGCCCAGACGCGCCAGGTCGTGCCGGCGCGTGGGGGCCAGGGCGCCGATCCCGCCGATCTGGATGCCGATCGAGCTGAAGTTGGCAAAGCCGCAGAGGGCGAAGGTGGCGATGGTGAAGGAGCGGGGGTCGAGCACGCCCTTCATGGGACCGAGCTGCGAGTAGGCCACGAACTCGTTCAGCGCCATGCGGGTGCCCAGCAGGTTGCCGATGGTGGGCGCGTCGTGCCAGGGCACGCCCATGCTCCAGGCCACGGGTGAGAACACCCAGCCGAAGATCTGCTGCAGGCTGAGCCCGGCCAGGCCCAGGAGAAAGTTCACCAGCGCGATGAGCGCCAGGAACGAGATGAGCATGGCGCCCACGTTCAGCGCCAGCTGCAGCCCCTCGCCCGTGCCGCGCCCCGCCGCGTCGATCACGTTCACGTCGGTGCGCTCGATCTCCAGCTTCACCGTGCCCATGGTCTCCGGCTCCTGCGTCTCGGGCACGAACATCTTGGCCATCATCAGCGTGCCCGGCGCCGTCATGATCACGGCCGTGAGCAGGTGCTGGGCCTCGATGCCGAAAAGCACGTACGCCGCCATGATGCCGCCCGAGACGTGTGCCATGCCCGAGGTCATCACGGTCATGAGCTCGGACTCGGTCATGCGCGGCAGGTACGGGCGGATGGTCAGCGGCGCCTCGGTCTGCCCCATGAAGATGCTCGCGGCCACGTTCAGCGACTCGGCGCCCGAGGCGCCCATGACCCGCCGCATCACCACGGCGAAGCCCCGGACGATGAACTGCATCACCCCGAGGTAGTAGAGGATGGCGAAGAGCGCGGCGATGAAGATGATCGTGGGCAGCACCTGGAAGGCGAAGACCACGCCGTAGCGGGCCCCCTCCGGCCCCAGCACGGTGGTCATGATCCTGGGCCAGGCCACCTTGTCGCCCAGCGGGCCGAAGACGAAGCTCGAGCCCACGAAGGCGAACTCCAGCAGCTTGTTGATGCCGCTGCCCAGCTTCTGGAAAACCGCCCGGCCCACGTCCGTCTTCAGCACGATGAGCGCGAAAACGATCTGCAGGCTCAGCCCCCAGGCCACCGTCTTCAGGTTGATCGCCCGCCGGTTGGTCGAGAGCGCGTAGGCGATCGCCAGGATGACGATCAGCCCGACCAGCGGCTGCATGCGGGGGATCCCGCCGAACTGCACCGCCAGGGCAACGACCGCCGCCACGGCGGCCGCGACGCCCAGCACGATCAGGTCGCGCGCCTCCCAGGGCGCACGCCGCGGCGAAGGCGGACGTCCGCTTTCCGCGTCAGCAGCATCAGTCATCGATCCCCCAGTTCGGTCCGGTCAGGGTGAAGGGGCACAGGGCAATTCAGCCGCATGGTCGCGATCCGGCGACCGTCGCTTCGAGGCCAACGGCAGCCCACGTATTCGTCAGGGAGGGGAAGGCCGGCCGGTTGGTTTTCCGGCTCCGTGCACGATAGGTCCGGCGCCGGGGCGGGGTCAACCGGGCGGACGAGAACGGCCGAGCGCCGGCGGCCGCGCGCGTCATCCAACGGCGATCGGGGCGGCCGAACGCTCATCTCACGATACGAAGGCACGAAGACAGCCGAAGGCTCGAAGTCGGGCCGCTGCGCCGCCGCGGCGACCGAAACGGCCCAATGCTCGCCGCGACCGACGGATGGTGTTGCTGTTGTTAAACCAACAAATGGATGTCCCGGACGCCCCCCGTCCCGAGGATTCGCCGGGCCGAATGACTTCGGCCGTCCTTCGTGTCTTCGTGCGAGATGAGCGTTGGGTCGCCCAGGTCGTCGGCCGCAAGACCTACGACCGCGGTCCGGCGGCCGTCGGGCTCGGGCCTACCGGCTCGCGCCCGTGCACCAGGGCGTCCAGCCACTCCGTGGTGCGGCGCGTGATGGGGGCCTGCTCCGCGGGCGTGGCCATGTGGTTGTGGGGCGAGTCGAACATGGGCACGGCTTCCTTCCGGCCCTGGATCTCGTTGAACGACGCCCAGATCCCCGCGGGCGGGCAGGTCTCGTCGATGAAGCCCATCCCCACCAGCGACGGCACCTTGATCCTGGGCGCGAAGTTGTTGGCGTCGAAGTAGACGCCGGCGCGGTGGATCTCGGGGCGGGCGACGTCGAAGTTGGGGTAGGGCGCCGCCCGTCCGTGCAGCGGACCGCTCACGTCGTTGCCCGCGGGCACGTTCACGATCATGCCCGTGACCTGCGGGTGCAGGCCGGCCACGGCCAGGCTCTGCTGCCCGCCCATGCTGGTGCCCATGACCACCAGCGTGCGGCCATCCCAGTCGGGCCGGCCCGCCAGGTAGTCCACCGCCCGGTAGTCCCCCAGGTACATGGCCAGGAAGTAGTTCTCCTCGCGGCTGAGCTGCCCGACGGTGTTGTAGTTCTTGATGATCTGGGGCAGGGCGTCGTAGAACGCCTGCGGCATGTCCGCGGGCACGTCGTGCGGCTCCACGTTCAGCACCAGCCAGCCCTCGGCCGCGCGGCTGGTCACCCACACCTTCTGCAGCGGGTACGGCGGGCTCGCCCACTGCAGGATGAGCAGCGCGGGGAACTTCCCCTCCCGCGCCGGCTTGGCCAGCTGACCCCAGACGTGGGCGCCGTCGATGTTGTTCATCCGGATGGTGGCCCACTCGACGCCGGGCGTGCCGCTCTCGCCGGGCGTGAGCAGGGGCGCCGCCGGCACCGCATGGAGCCGGGCGATCTTGGCCACCCAGAACGAGTCGAAATCCGCCGGCTTCGGCTCCGACGGCCGGATCTTCGTGGGGGCGACGGCGGCGCCCAGCAGCACCCGGCCATCCTCCGCCTTGCTCTCACCGTGGAAGCCCGCGGTCCCCGCCGGCGGCCGCACCTCGACCAGCACCATGCCCGGCCGGTCCAGCGAGGTCTCGATCGTCGCCTTCCCGGACGCCAGGTCGAGGGTGCCCGTCCGCAGCAGCGCCAGCCCGTCGCGTTTCACGGTATACGTGTACGCGCCCGCCGCCGCCGACTGTCCCGCCACCGGTACCACCGTCCAGCCGATCTTCTCGCCCACGGCGTAGATGCCCGTGCCGTGGTAGGGCGTGAAGCTCAGCTGCTGGGCGGCGGCCGAGCGGCCAATGCCCGCGGCCGCGAGCAGCAGCGTCGCGGCCACCAGCAAGCGGAGCGAGCGGGGCGAACGGGGGAATGCGGGTCGGGTCATGGGTCCTCGATGGCGACGATTCCGACGATGGGGCGACGGGGCGACGGGGCGACGGGGCGATGGGGCGACGGGGCGACGGGGCCGGCGGTCCAAGTTAGAGCCGCTGCCCGCGGAAATCGAGCGCCCCGCGTCCCCCCTTTGGCCCTCCACCTGCTCCTGCTCGAGCGACGTCCTTCCTCCACCTGCTCCTGATCGTGTCACCTGCTCGTGCACGTATGCCCTGCTCCTGCTCGGCCGTTCAGCGATGTAAGGCCGTGGCGTGGCGGGCCCGGTCGCGGCAGAAGGGGTCGCCGCAGTAGGGCTCCATGTGGACCACCACGTCCAGCACCGTGGGCATCTCGTCCAGCAGCGTGTCGCGCACGTGGGTGGAGATGGCGTGTGCGGCCTCGAGTGTCATGTGGGCATCGGCCTCGACGTGCAGGACGACGCGGTAGCCCATGCCCACCTTCCGGGCCAGCACCTTCTCGATCCCCAGTACACCCTCCACCTTGCGGGCCTCGACCTCGATCAGGGCCAGGAGCGCGTCGTCGGGGGCGCCGTCCATCAGGTCACGCAGCGCCGGGACCAGGAAGCGCCCGCCGTTCACCGCGATGATGCCCGCGGCGGCCAGCGCGGCGAAGTCGTCGGCGGCGGCCCAGGCGGGACCGCCGATCAGCGCCACGGTGATGCCCACGAAGACCGCGGCCGAGGTCAGGGCGTCGGAGCGGTGGTGCCAGGCGTCGGTCTTGACGGCGATGCTGCCGACCTGCGCCGCTACCATGGAGACGTGCCGGAACAAGGTCTCCTTCAGCACGATGACGAAGGCCAGTGTGACCAGGGTGAACGGCGCGGGGCTGTGATGGGGTGCGTGGATCTCACGGATGGCCTGGATGGCGATGCCGAGGGCGGCGCCGAACAGCATCAGGGCGACGGCGGCGGCCGACAGTGCCTCGGCCTTACCGTAGCCGAAGGGGTGGCGCGCGTCGGGCTTCCGCCCCGACAGCCTCAGCCCCGTCCAGACGATGGCCGAAGCGAAGATGTCGCCCGTGGACTCGACCCCGTCCGCGACCAGGGCGGACGAGTGCCCCAGCAGCCCCGCCGTCAGCTTCACGACCACCAGGCCCGCGTTCACGACCAGCCCCAGCAGCGCCGAGCGGCGGCCGCGGTGGCGGTGTCCTGTCATGGTCGTGGGCGGGGTCACTTGGGAACGCCTCCCTGGCGCAGGCCGCGGCTCCGGCCGCGCCCGAGTCGTGATACGTCGAAAGGGCAAGACCCCGGGGAAGCTCGTTCCCGCGGTGGTCTCGCCCTTTCTCGCGTTGCCGACCGGGGGCCCGTGGACCCCGTGTTGACGACCGGCAGCACCGGCCGCTCCTGCGCGCCGGCGGGCTACTCCCCACTGGCCTTCAGGATGGCACGCCCGGGCCGGCGGGGCCAGAGGCGACGTCCCGGACTCGGGCGTACTCCGTTACACGACAGGGTGTCCGGCGGTCCGGTCCGCCTCCCCCCTTGCGGCCCGGCGGCGCTCAGGGGCAGAAGAAGATCTGCCCGCGCCGTCCCCGGCGCAGTGCGTACGGTCCCAGGTCGGGGTCCGCCCCGGACGGATGCACAGTGAGCGTCAGCACGTCGCCCGCGACCTTCCCCTGGAACACCGCCGCGTAGCGCGGGAACACGCCGCCGGGCGGGACCGCGCCGCCCACGCGCCCGTACGTCCCGTCCGCCTGGAACCCGCCGTCCGCGTCCATCAGCAAAGCCTGCTGGATGATCCCGCTGGCGCAGGAGAGCTCGAGCGTCGCGCCCTCGGCCGCCACCGTCAGATTGGCGCCGTCGCTCCCCCAGACGCCCGCCGGCACCGGACCGGCGCCCAGCGGCCCGTCCCCGCCGGAGCACCCCGCCTGCGAAAGCAGCAGCAGCAGCACGACGAGCGCGGCCGCCAGCCCACGGGGGCGCCCGGTCGGCAGCACCGGCCTCACCACGCCACTCCGTAATCCTCGCCATGGTTGCTCGACCCGCCCCACATGGTGTGGTGCTTCGCGTCCAGCATGATGGCGTTGATCGGCCCCGAGCTGCGCTGCACGATCTCCAGGGTGTAGCCCATGGCGCGCAGCGCCTGCTGCGTCGCCGCCGGCAGCGAGGTGGCGATCATCATGCGCCCGGGCCGGTTCTCGTGCATGCCGAACGACGACAGCATCTGGTAGCTGTTGATGTTGGGCGCCTCCGTGGCCTGCTGCGGCGTCATGCCGAACTCGACCACGTCCAGGAAGAACTGCAGGAGGTTCTGGTCCTGCGAGTCGCCGCCCTGCACCGAGAAGGCCAGGTAGGGCGCGCCGTCCTTCAGGGCCAGCGTGGGCGTCAGCGTGACCCGCGGCCGCTTGCCCGGCTCGATGACGTTGTAGGGCCCGTCCTCTTCGCGGGTGACGAAGCTCTGCGCCCGCTGGCTCAGGCCGATCCCCGTATGTCCGGCGATCACTGCCGGCACCCAGCCGCCACTGGGGGTCACGGTCACGACCCAGCCCTCGGCATCGGCGGCCTCGATGGACGTGGTACCGGCGTAGAACGCGCTGTCCGCGGGGCTCGCGTCGGCCTCCACGAACTCTCCGGGGCCTGATGTGCTCGTTGACGACGATTCCTCCACCGCCGGCGGCATCCCCTGAGAGGTCTTCGTGGTGTCACGGCGCGTGCGCGCCGTATCGCGGGCGGGAGCACCGGGCGCCGCAGCCCCGGGTGCCACGTCCTGCCCCCCGCTGCTCACCGTGGTGTCCTTGGGTACGAACGCCAGCGGGTTCCAGCGACCGAGCAGCTCCTTGAACGGGTTGCTGCCGCCCTGGAAGGCGTAGGGGTCGCCCGGTTTCACGGCCGGGTCGTTCCTGGTCCAGTCGATCTGGGCGTAGCGCGCCCTGGCGTACTCCTTCGAGAGCAGCCCCTTCACCGGCTCCTCGGGCGGAAAATACGGGTCGCCGTAATAGAAATCGCGGTCGGCGAAGGCCAGGTTCATGACCTGGTAGAGCGTGTGGATGTACTTCGGCGAGTTGTAGCCCATCCCCTGCAGGTCCGGCACGTTCTCCAGCATGTTGAGCGCCTGGAGCATGACCGGGCCCTGCTGCCAGATCGGGAGCTTGTAGACCTCGATCCCCTTGTAGCTGGTGTGCAGCGGCTCCTCGATCTTCACCTTCCAGTTGGCCAGGTCCGCCAGCGTGAAGAGACCGCCGTCCTCGCGCACGCCGCGCACCAGCTCCCGGGCGATGTCGCCCTTGTAGAAGCGGTCGTAGGCCGCGTAAATGGCCTGCTTGCGCGTCTTGCCCGCCTTCAGCGCCTGCTGCTCCGCCTGCACCAGCTTGCGCCAGGTCGCCGCCAGGTCCTTCTGCACGAAGACCTCGCCCGGCTCCGGCGCCTCGTACGCGGCGCCGGGGTGCGTCAACATGATCGCCGGCGCGTACTTCCACTTCTTGATCCAGGCCTTGTCGCGCTCGATGGTGCGCGACAGCTGCGCCTCCATGGCGTAGCCGTCCGCCATCTGGATGGCCGGCGCCAGCACCTCCTTGAGCGAGAGCCGGCCGTACTCCGCCTCCATCGTGAGCAGCCCGCCCACCGTGCCGGGCGTGACCGCGGCCAGCGGCCCGAACTCGGGCGGGAAGCGGTAGCCCTTCGAGTGGTAGTACTCCGCCGTCGCGCCCGTCGGTGCCACGCCCAGCGCGTCGATGCCGATCACCTTCTTCGTGTGCGGATCGTAGATCAGCGCCTGCGTCTCACCCCCGCAGGAGAGCGTGTCCCACATGGTGCAGCCCGCCGCCAGCATGGCCGCCGTGGCGTCCACGGCGTTGCCGCCCTTCTGGAAGACGATCGCACCCGCCGTGGCGGAGAGCGGCTTGCCCGTGACCGCCAGCCAGTGCACGGCGTGCAGCGGCGGCTTCTCCGTCTGGGCGTAGCGGGGGTCCTCCGCCTGCCGCGGCTGACCGGTACGCGCCCCCCGCTGCTGCGCGGACAGGGCCAGCGGCGCCAGCGCGAGGAGCAGGACTGCGCCGGCGAAGGCGTGGGAGCGGCGTGCTGTCTTCATGGCGACCGACCGGGGCGAGAGGTAGACCGGTGTGGAGTCCGGGCTAATGTGCCCCGGCACGCCGCCCCTCGCCAGAGCGGGAGCGCCACGCGGACGCAGGAAACAGCGGCTCACGCAGAGTCGCAGAGCACGCAGAGAACAGCGGTTACCGGCGGATGCGCTCGATCACGGCTCGGCCCGGCATCCATATTGTTGTTAAACCACAAAAAACAGCTGACCGGGACGCCCGCTGTGTCTGTGGTGTCCCCGCGATCCGACGGCAGCCCTCCGCGTGCTCAGCGGCTCTGCATGAGATGCTGTGGTCGTTCCCGCGCGATCAGCGTGCGGTGTGCCCGGGGGAACGGTGGTCGCCGCGCTGGAAGGCGAGGAACTCGTGCACCG
>JADGQX010000135.1 GCA_017881445.1 Gemmatimonadota bacterium
TGTCGGGTGAAGTCATGTTCCGGGTACGGCCTCAGGGCTTGGGAATGCCCACCGTGTCGGGCGACACCTTGGCCTTGCCGCCATCGAACAGCAGCCAGGCGTTGGCCTGGATCGCCGGGAACACGGCTTTTTGCGCCGCTTCGCCGTACTGTGGCGCGAACAGTGCGCCGCGGCTGACGGCGTACTTCTTCAATGCCTCGCTCTTGGCGATGTTCTCGGCCCAGATTTTCTCCACCGTCTTGACGACCTCGTCGGGCACGCCCTTGGGAATGAAGATGCCGAAATAGTTGGCCGGCGCGGTAAAGCCCGGCAGCGTCTGCGACAGCGGCGGGATGACGCCGTAGCCCTCGATCTCCAGCGGCTTGTCGCTCACCGTGGCCAGGGGGCGCAGCCGGGCCAGGGCCCGCTCGTCGTCGGCGCGCGCCGCGTCGAAGCGGTCGAGCAGCTCGGGCTTCGCCCCGAACGAGTACAGGCGCTGCGCCTCGGCCTCCACGGCCATGTCGCGCCCGATGTCGTCCGTGAGGTCCCGTGCCGACGCCACCACGTCGAGCACCCCCGTGCGGATGGCCGCCGTGCGGCGCGCCGTCCAGGTGGGCACGGCCAGCAGCGCCAGCAGGGAACAGACGATCAGCCCCAGCGAGAGCTGGCTGGCCCGCCAGTGCCGCACCTCGGTATCGCGGCGCAAGGCATCCGCCGGAGGCGCCGCTGCCGGGGTGGGGGGCGCCGCCGGTGGCCAGGCGGCCTCGCGGGGCTCACTCGCGCGGGCGGCGGGGGCCGGCGCGGGTTGGCCCGGCCGGCGGATCGGCATGCTCATGACCGCCTGCGGCGGTGGGCCGCCGGGGGGAGGGCCGGGGCGGCGGGGCGCGAGATCATCCGACTCCAGCGGGCGGGACGATGCCGGGTTACCATCCGGGCCGACGGCCGCGCGTGCGGCGCGGGCCAGCCCTTCATTCTGATATACCCGTGACGGCCGCCAATGTTTGCGCCAGCGGCGGACGTGTCCGCTAGCTGCACCGGACGGACCCATCCGGGCGCCGCTGGTGTCGGACTGCCGAGCGGCATAGGATTGGCCGTGATCCCCCGGTTGGAGCGAGCCGCGCCCAGGAATCTCGATGCACGTGTTCCGGCAGGGCGACCTGGATGGGCTGTGCGGCGTCTACAGCATCGTGAACGCCGCCCGGGTGGTCGCGCGCCTGGGTCCGGATGAGAGCGCGCAGCTCTTCGAGAGGCTGGTGCGGCAGGTGGGCACCGCCGCGCGGGTCACGAACGGGCTGGGGCGGGGGCTCATGGACGAGCTGCTGCGCCAGGTGGCGGCGGACGTGCTCACCTGCCACAAACCCTTCCGCCGGGTCCGCCAGGTGCCGCTGCAGCTCTTCTGGTCCGAAGCGAGCGGCTTCCTGGCGCAGCCGCCGGGGCGCGCGCGGGCGGTCATCCTCTGCCTGGACACGCCTGGCTGGTCGCACTGGACCACGGTCGTGGCCGTCACCGAGCGGCAGGCGCGCCTGGTGGACTCCGACGGCCGCAAGGCGCTGGACCGCCGCCGCTGCACCACGGGCCGCATGACGGCCGCGCGCCCCTACGCCATCCGGCCCACCTACACCTACTTCCTTTCCTAGGCGGCCTCCACGTGGCGTGCACGGGAGGCGCCCGCAGGGCGCCGGAACGGTTGCGGCTGCGATTGCGGCGGTACCCGCAGCCTGCGCATCCGCAACCACTGCGTACCCGTGAACGTGGGCGTGCCCGATCCCGTGAACGGCTGTGAACCTGTCTTGGAGGAGCCCATGGCGGAACACGAAGCGGAAGAGGCGGCGGCGGCCGAGGCGGCGGCGCGCTGGCTGGAGCACATCGATCGCGGCGATGCGGAGGGCAGCTGGCCGGGGACTTCCGCGGCTTTCCAGCGCGCGGTGACGCCGGAGCTGTGGCGCAGCTCGCTGGAGCGGGCCCAGGCCGGCCTGGGGCGGGCGCTCGAGCGCACGCTCGAATCGGCGACGTATGCCACGGAGCTGCCGGGGGCGCCGGACGGAGAGTACGTCGTGCTGCAGTATGCCACGCGCTTGGAGCACAAGGCCAAGGGAGGCGAAACGGTGGCGCTCAGCCGGGAAAGCGACGGCAGCTGGAAGGTGGGCGGCTATTTCGTGAGGTAGCGCCCCGGGGCGGCCGCGCCCCGGGCCGCCTGCGCCCGCACCAGGCCGCTACCCGCGCCGGTGCCGGGGCGCGAGCTTGGCCCGAACGGCAGGGGAAGGGAGGCGGTATGGCGGAGCGACTCGAGCGCTACACGGTGGCGGCGGTTCAGGCCGCGCCGGTGTTCCTCGATCTGGAGGCGACCCTCGACCGGTGCTGCGCGCTGATCGAGGAGGCCGCGGCGCACGATGCGCGCCTGATCGTCTTCCCCGAAGCCTTCGTGCCCGCGTACCCGCTCTGGGCCTGGCACGTCCCGGCGGGCCAGAGCCGTCCCCTGCGCGAGCTCTACGTCGAGCTGCTGGACAACGCGGTGAGCGTGCCGGGGCCGGCGGTGGCCCGGCTGACGGCGGCGGCGCGGGCGGCGCAGGCCACCGTGGTCGTGGGCGTGAACGAGCGCAACGCCGAGGCCAGCGGCACGACGCTGTACAACAGCCTGCTCTACTTCGGGCCTGACGGCCGGCTGCTGGGGCGGCACCGGAAGCTGGTGCCCACCAGCGGCGAGCGCCTGGTGCACGCGCAGGGCGACGGCAGCACGCTCGAGGTCTTCGACACGCCGGCGGGCCGGCTGAGCGGGCTGATCTGCTGGGAGAACTACATGCCGCTGGCGCGTTACGCGCTCTATGCGGCGGGGGTCGAGGTCTGGGTCGCGCCCACCTGGGACCGGGGCGAGCCCTGGCTTTCCACGTTGCGCCACATCGCCAAGGAGGGGCGGGTCTACGTCGTCGGCTGCTGCAGCGCCGTGCGCCTGGACGACATCCCGGACGCCTACCCCTTCAAGTCCGCGCTGGGCGGCTCGCCCTGGGTGAATCCGGGCGACAGCGCCATCGTGGACCCCGATGGCAAGCTGGTGGCCGGGCCCCTGCACGAATCACAGCAGATCCTGTACGGCGACGTCGATCTGCGCCAGGTCCGCGGCCCCCGCTGGCAGCTGGACGTGGCCGGCCACTACGGCCGGCCGGACGTCTTCGAGCTGCGGGTGGATGGTCGGAGCCGGCCGATGGCGAGCGTGCTGCGCGACGGATCGGACGTGGGGGCGACGACGTCGTCCGCGCCGGACACGGCGGAATCCGGCGGCGCCGCTGCCGCGGGCGCCACCGGCCGGGATGGGGCGGCGGCTCCAGGCCCGCGCGCCCAAGGCGACGCGGCGCCGCGCTAGGCGCTGGATCCGGCGAAGAGCGCGTCCACGTCCAGCGCCGGAGTCCCGCTCTGCCGCGCCAGGGCGACGTATTGCAGGGCGAGCGCCTGCTTGCCCGCACCCAGGATGGTGCTCACCAGGCCGAACGCATCCGGGTACTCCCGGGGCGGCACCAGCTTGGTGATCTGCCGCCAGAGCGCTTCCTCCAGCACGTTGAACGCGGTCAGCACCTCGGCGAGGTCGAAGCCGCCGTCGTGGCGCTCGCGGGCCACCCGCTCCGAGTGTTTCACCATGGGCAGCACGCTGCGACCGCGCGCGCTCGCCTCCAGGACCTCGTAGAGAACGCGCAGCCGCTCGGCGTTGGCCTCCGGCTCGCTCGCGCTGTAGTGCTGCAGCCGCGCGCCGTCGAGGGCCGCGCGGGCCTCGCCCAGCACCGCCTCGCGCGCCGTATCCAGCAGCATCGTCAGATTCATGGTCTCACCTGCTTCCGGCCGTGGCCCGGCGCCGTCGCCGGGCTTCCATGGGTAGGCACCCGCTCGGGGGGGGGGGCACGGCGAGCGGGTGCACGGAACCGGCCACGTCGCCGGCCGCCGGGCCAGTCGCCCGGGACCCCAATGGCCGCGCGGAATTCCCCGTGCGCTCCCGGGCGGGAGGGCGCGGCCGCTCGGGGCGCGGCGCCCCAACCCCGGCATCCGCGCCCGTTGCCGCCTGTCCCGTGCCGCGCGTCCTTCCGCGCCGGGCCGCGTCGCGTTACCGTGGAGCGGCGTACACCGGGGGGAGCGAGGACCGTCGCGATGGGGGAGACCGTGATCCGGGCCATGGCGCCGGAGGACTGGCCGGAGATCGAGCGGATCTACGCCCAGGGGATCGCCACCGGCGATGCCACCTTCGAGACCACGACCCCCACGTGGGAAGTCTGGGACGCGGGGCACCTGGCGGCGCCGCGGCTGGTGGCCGAGGAGGGCGGGCGCGCCGTCGGCTGGGCGGCGCTCAGTCCCGTGTCGCGGCGCGCTGCCTACGCCGGCGTGGCCGAGGTGTCGGTCTACGTGGCCGACGAGCACAGGGGCCGCGGCGCCGGACTGACGTTGCTGCGCGCGCTCGTCGCCGGGTCCGAGGCCCACGGTCTCTGGACGCTGCAGGCCACCATCATGGCGGAAAACGACGCCAGCGTCCGCCTGCACGTGCGCGCCGGCTTCCGGCTGGTGGGCCGGCGCGAGCGCATCGGCCGGCTGCACGGTCGCTGGCGCGACACCATCCTCATGGAGCGGCGCAGCCCGGCCGTGGAGTAGCGGATGCCCGGAATCGTGCTGAGGTTCGTCGCCTACGGAATGCTCGGCTGGGCCATCGAGATCGTGTGGACCGCGGTGCACCGTGCGGCCGCGCCCGGCGCCGAGGCCCGCTGGCGCCTGGAGGGCCGGACCTTTCTCTGGATGTTCCCGATCTACGGCTCCATGGTCTTCCTGTACGAGCCGCTGCACGAGCTGCTGCGGCCCACGCCCTGGCCGCTGCGTGCCGCCGTTTATGCGGCCGCGTTCCTGGCCGTCGAGTACCTCGCCGGCTGGCTGCTGCGGCGAGTCACCGGTGTCTGTCCCTGGGACTACGTGCGGCGCGAGCGCCCCGCCCGCTGGCAGCTGCACGGGCTGATCCGCCTGGATTACGCCCCGGCCTGGGCGCTGCTGGGCCTTGGGCTCGAGCCGGTCCACGACTTCCTGCTGCGGCTGGCGCCGCTCGCGCTGGGGGCGCTCTGAGGGGCGGCCCCCCCGCCCGCGGCGGCGAGCGGGCCGCGCGCGTCAGCCTGGCGCGGGCGCTCTCCAAGCTCGGCTTCGCCTCCCGCAGCCGCTCGAGGGCACTGGTGCTCGAGGGCCGCGTGGCGGTGAACGGCCAGGTGACGCGGGACCCCGACCTGCGTGTGGACCCTGCCCGGGACCGCTTCCTGGTGGACGGCCAGCCGATCGCCGCGGCCGGTCGCCTGTACCTGATGCTGAACAAGCCCCGCGGGTTCGTGACCACGGCGGCGGACGAGCAGGGGCGTGACACCGTCTACGCCTGTCTGCCGGCGGAGTTGCCCTGGGTCGGCCCCGTGGGCCGGCTGGACCGGGCCAGCGAGGGACTCCTCCTCCTCACCAACGACAGCCGCTGGGGCGACCGCATCGCCTCCCCCGCCAGCCATCTGGACAAGACCTACCACGTGCAGATCGACCGCGTCGCCGACGAGGCGCTGCTGAGCGCCATGGAGGCCGGCCTGGCCGCGGGCGACGACCTGCTGCGCGTGAAGCGCGCGTCGCTCCTGCGAGCCGGCGAGCACAACAGCTGGGTCGAGGTCGTGCTCGACGAAGGGCGCAACCGCCAGATCCGCCGCATCATGGCCGGCCTGGGGCTCGAGGTGCTCCGCCTGATCCGCGTCGCCATCGGGCCGCTCCCGCTGGGCCAGCTCGGCAAGGGAGAGCATCGGGAGCTGACCCCGGACGAAAAGCGCGCCCTGGACGCCGCGGTGGCGGCGTCTGCATCCGGACAGACCCGCCGCTCCGAGTAGATCGAGAGAATCTCAACGGCCGCAGGCGCAGGCGCAGGCGTTCACGGGAACGTTCCCGTGCCTGTTCCCGGTCGGTGGTCGGTGGCCGGTGGTCGGCGGTCGGCCGTTCCCCGCGGCGTTTCATCCCACCCCAATCGTCGTCGTGTCTCTTGACAGCCCGTTCGCGCGTTCTTATCTCTGGAAACGTTTTCAGAAAAACGTTTCCAGTCCGGGCGACGCCTTTCGCCAGGAGGTACACCTTGCCCGAGCGGGCGGTGACCATACGCGACGTGGCGCGGGAGGCGGGAGTCTCGGTCGCGACGGTGTCGCGCGTGCTGAACGACAGCGGGCCGGTGCGCGAGGCGACGCGGGAGCGGGTGTTGGGGGTGGCGACGTCGCTGCGCTACGTGCCGAACCAGGCGGCGCGCAGCCTGATCACACGGGAGACGCTGACCATCGGAGTGCTGCTGCCGGACCTGTACGGCGAGTTCTTCTCGGAGGTGATCCGGGGCATCGACCTGGGGGTGCAGCGGGAGCGGTACCACCTGCTGCTGTCGGGGTCGCACGACGACTGGGAGGAGATCTCGGCGGCGCTGCGGGCCATGCACCGGCGGGTGGACGGGTTGGTGATCATGTCGCCGGACCTGGATGCGGCGGCGGTGCAGTCGACGGTTCCGTCGGACCTGCCTGTGGTGCTCCTCAACTGCGCGGCGAGTGGGCGCGACATCCCGGCCATCAACATCGACAACCGGGGTGGGGCCCGTGCGATGGTGGAGCACCTGCTCTCTCTGGGCCGGCGGCGGATCGCTTTCGTGTGCGGGCCGGCGCGGAACCACGACGCGGCGGAGCGGCTGGCCGGTTATCGGGAGGCGCTGGCGGCGGCGGGACTGGCGTCGCAAGCGCGGGAGCTGCCCGGGGATTTCAACGAGCTGGGCGGGTACCGCGCGCTGCGGGAGCTGCTGGAGGCCGGGGAAGGCCCGGGGGTGGACGCGGTGTTCGCGGCGAACGACTCCATGGCCGTGGGAGTGCTGAGTGCGCTGCGGGAGGCGGGGGTGCGGGTGCCGGAGGAGGTGGGCGTGGCGGGCTTCGACGACATCCCGATCGCGCGCTACCTGAGCCCGCCGCTGACGTCGGTGCACGTACCGATCGCGGAGTTGGGCCTGCGGGCGGTGTCGGCGCTGCTGCGGGCCGTCCGGGGTGGGCCGCGGGATGCATCTGGTGAGGCGCGCCAGGAGCTGTTGGCGACGCAGCTGGTGATCCGTCGCTCGTGCGGCTCCCTCACGACCTGCGGGCCGGACGGGGCGGACGGGGCGGACGGGGCGAACGAGCTGGTGGGAGGGTCATCCGGGGCGCGCGGCGGAAAGGGCGCGCCCCTGACAGGCGAATCGGCGTGAAGTGCGTGTCACATCATCCTTCCGAGGAGGCTGGTGCATGAGGATGCGATCGATCACGGGCCGGCGGGCCCTCACCGGGACGTGGCTGGCGGCGCTGCTGCTGCTGTCGCTGACCGGGCTGCCGCTCCAGGGGCAGCGGACGACGGCGAACATCAAGGGTCGGGTGACGGACGCGTCGGGGCAGGCGTTGCCGGCGGCGATGATCACGGCGACGAACACGGAGAACGGCTACCGTCGCTCGGTGGTGGCGGGTACGAACGGCGCCTATATGCTGAACGGGCTTCAGCCCGGCACGTACGACATCGCCATCCAATCGCTGTCGTACGGCACGCAGACGCGGCGACTGGAGGTGGGGATCGGGCAGGACCTGGCCGCGGACTTCCAGCTGACGCCGCAGGCGCTGGCGATCGAAGGGATCGAGGTCGTCGGCACGCGGGCCGTGGAGACGAAGACATCGGAAGTGGCGACGAACGTGACGCGGGAGGAGATCGCGAACCTGCCCGTCCCGGACCGCAACTTTCTTTCGCTGGCGACGCTTACGCCCGGGATAAAGAACGCGAACCAGCCGGGCTCGGGCGACAACGTCTCCATCAGCGCGGGCGCGCTGCCGGCGAAGAACATGAACGTCTTCGTGGACGGCGCCAGCCTGAAGAGCGACGTGCTGCCCAGCGGCGTGGCGGGGCAGGACGCGAGCCACGGCAACCCGTTCCCGGAGAACGCGGTGCAGGAGTTCCGGGTCATCACGCAGAACTTCAAGGCGGAGTATCAGAAGGCCTCGAGCGCGATCATCACGGCCGTGACCCGGAGCGGCGGCAACATCTGGGAGTCGAGCGGCTTTCTGTACGGCCAACCGAGCAGCCTCGTGCAGGCCAACCGCTTCCAGTCGGCGGCCTGCGAGGCGGCGGCCAAGGCCACGCCGCCGCAGGCGTGCGATCCGACGGCGAACTATCACCGTTGGCAGGGCGGTCTGTCGCTGGGCGGCCCGATCAAGCAGGACAAGCTTCACTTCTTCGGGTCGTACGAGGGGAACTTCCAGCAGCGCACGGCCATCGTGTTCCCGGGCAACGTACCGGCGGGCGCGGTCGGCCTGACGCAGGCGCAGGTGAACTCGTACGCCGGCTCCCACACCTCGCCTTTCAGCGAGCACCTGGGCTTCGGCAAGCTGACGTACCAGGCCAGCGGGAACCAGTTCTGGGAGCTCAGCTACAACCTGCGGCGCGAGCAGGAAGACCGCGGCTTCGGCGGCATCAGTGCGGGTTCGAACGTGGCCTTCTCAGCGGCGGAGCACTTCTCCAACAACACCGACGTCGTGTTGCTGCGCCACCAGGCGTCCGGGGGCTACTGGCTGAACCAGGCGCAGTTCAGCTTCCAGCGCTTCAACTGGAGCCCGACGCCGCTGAACGGGGACCAGCCGGGGCTCGACTATCAGGGCGTGATCCGGCTCGGCGGCAAGGACACGTACCAGGACTTCACGCAGAAGCGCTATGAGCTGCGCAACGACCTGACGTACTCCGGGCTGAAGTGGATGGGCGAGCACTCGGTGAAGGGCGGGGCCTACCTCGGATTCCTCCAGTACCACGTCATCAAGGGGCTCTTCTTCAACCCGGTCTTCTCCTTTGCCGTGGACCCGAATCCGGCGTGGCCCAAGAACTTCAACCAGCCGTTCCAGGCGCAGATCGGGGTGGCGGCGCCGGGCACGTCCGGCCCGGACCTCAGCGCCAACAACTCCCAGTTCGGCGCCTACATCCAGGACGACTGGAATCCCACGCGCCAGCTGGCGCTGAACCTCGGAGTTCGCTGGGACTTCGAGACCGACATGAAGAACGACAACTACGTCACGCCGCCCGCGGTCGTGGCCAAGTACGCCACGCTGCTGCCGGCGAACTACTTCTCCAATGGCAGCAACCGCAAGCCGTTCTATGGCGCGTTCCAGCCCCGCCTCGGCGCTTCCTACGACCTGACGAGTTCGGGCAAGACCGTGCTCTTCGGCGGCTGGGGGCTCTACTACGACCGCGACGTCTACAACGACTTCCTGGATGAGAAGTACCGCCGCCAGTGGCTGACCTACACCATCCACTTCAGCCCGACCGGCCCCACGTCCGGGTGCGCGGACTGCGTCCAGTGGAACGCGAACTACCTGAGCAAGGCCGGCCTGACGAACCTGATCCAGAGCGGGACAGCCGGCGCGCCGGAGCAATACTTCCTGGACAACAACATCAAGCCGCCCAAGTCGTACCAGTTCAGCGCCGGGCTGCGCCAGTCGCTGGGCCAGGTCACGGCCTCGGCGACGTACGTGGGCAACCGTGGCTACAACGGCGTGAGCTACATCTGGGGCCACCGCAACGTGAACCCGGCCGACCCCACGGCCAAGCCGCCCACAGGTGACTGCTGCCAGTGGGGCAGCTATGGCTCTACCCTCGTCTCCGACGCGAACGTGCAGACCTGGTACGACGCCCTACAGCTCGGGCTGCAGAAGCCGCTCTCGCAGGCCGCGCGCTGGGGCGGCAACCTGAACGTCTCCATCGGGCGGGCGCAGCAGACGGGGGGCGACCTGTTCAGCTTCGACTTCCCCCACGTGGCTGACTACCCGAAGCACCCGACACTGAACGACCAGCGCTACGAGGTGAACCTGTTCAGCGTGGTGCGCGCGCCGCTGGGTCTCATGGCCAGCACCATCTGGCAGTTGGGCTCGGGCTTCCCGTACATGATCACGGACTGCACCGCGGGCTACGGGCCCGGCCAGTGCAAGCTGTTCCAGGAGTATTTCCGGCCGCAGAAGAAGACTTTCATCATCCCGAACGCGTTCGCGTACCGTCGCGTGGACCTCCGCCTGGAGAAGCAGGTTGCACTCCACGGAATGGCGCGCGTGGGAGTGCTGGGCGAGGTCTACAACGCGTTCAACTTCACGAACTATGGCTGCCCGGACACCTGGGAGCCCGCGCTGCCGGACAAGAACGCGAATTTCGGCAATCCGAACTGCGCGGATCCATCGCGGCGTTACCAGCTGGGCGTGACGTACAACTTCCGCTGAACCTTCTTCCGCCGGGGGGCGCGGCCTGCGTCCCCCGGCGCTCCTTTCCCGCGCCATCGGGCCGCGCATGCAATGGAAACGGACGCTCCGCCTCCTCGCGCTGACCGCGGTCCTGGCCCCGCTGGCCGCCTGCGCCGCCAACCGCGTTACCGGGACCAACCCGCCCGCCGGGCTTCCGACCGGGAGCGAGGCGTTCCTCGACGACCTGGAACAGCGCACGTTCGGCTTCTTCTGGGACCTTGCCGGGCCGGCGAACGGGCTGATCCCCGATCGCGCACCCGGGCCATCCTTCTCCAGCGTGGCGGCGGTCGGCTTCGGGCTGACGGCCTACCCGATCGGCGCGGAGCGCGGCTACATCACGCGGGCCCAGGCCCGCGACCGGGTGCTGCGCACGCTGGAATGGCTCTGGGCGTCGCCCCAGGGGACGCAATCCGATGCCACCGGCTACCAGGGCTTCTTCTACCACTTCCTGGACATGCAGAGCGGCCGCCGTTTCCAGACGGTCGAGCTGTCCACCATCGACTCGGCGCTGCTGTTCGGCGGCATCCTCTTCGACCGCGAGTACTTCGACGGGGCGACTGGCGCGGGGACCGCGGACACGCTCGAGGCGCGCATCCGGGCGCTGGCCGACTCGATCTACCTGCGCGCCGACTGGGCCTGGGCCTCGCCCCGGGCGCCGCTGGTCTCCATGGGCTGGACGCCCGAGCATGGCTTCATCGAGGCCGACTGGCACGGCTACGACGAGGCCATGATCGTCTACATCCTGGCGCTGGGCTCGCCCACGCACCCGGTGCAGCCGGACGCCTGGGGCGCCTGGACCGCCAGCTACCCCTGGGGCACCTATTATGGCCAGGCGCACGTGGGCTTCGCACCCTTGTTCGGGCACCAATTCTCGCACATCTGGATCGATTTCCGCGGCATCCAGGACGCCTACATGCGCGGCCGCGGCATCGACTACTTCGAGAACTCGCGCCGGGCCACGCTGGCGCAGAAGGCCTACGCGCAGGCTAACCCCATGGGCTGGAAGGACTACGGCGGCGACATCTGGGGACTGAGCGCCGGTGATGGGCCGGCGGACGGCACCTTCACCATCGGCGGCCGGCCGCGGACCTTCCTGACCTACGCCGCCCGGGGCGCCGATTTCACCGAGGTGCGCGATGACGGCACCATCAGCCCGGAAGCGGCCGGCGGCTCCATGCCTTTCGCGCCGGAGATCGCCATCCCGGCGCTCATGGCCATGAAGGCGCGCTATGGCGACGACCTCTACGCCCGCTATGGCTTCGTGGACGCCTTCAATCCCACCTTCAGCGCCACGCCCTCTATGGGGCGGGTGGTGTCCGGCAAGGGCTGGTTCGACACGCAGTACCTGGGCATCGACCAGGGCCCGCTGCTGGCCATGGTGGAGAACCACCGCAGCGGCCTGATCTGGAAGTACATGCGCCGCGACCCCTACATCCGCGCCGGTCTCCAGCGCGCGGGGTTCACGGGCGGATGGCTGGCGACGCAGTGAGGGCTCGTCGCGCCGGGCGTCACATGCTCGGGCTCGGGCTCGGGCTCGGGCTCGGGCTCGGGCTCGCGGGCTGCCAAACCGGTCGCGAGCGAGAAAACGCCGTCACGCTTCGCTTCTGGGGCCTGGGCCGGGAAGGCGAGGTCGTGGCCCAGCTCGCGCCCGAGTTCGAGAAGGAGAACCCCGGCGTGCGGGTCGTCGTCCAGCAGATCCCCTGGACGGCGGCGCACGAGAAGCTGCTGACCGCCTTCGTGGGCGATGCCACGCCCGACATCGCGCAGATCGGCAACACCTGGGTCCCGGAGTTCGCGGCGCTGGGCGCGGTGCGGCCACTGGACGTTCGGGCGGCGCATTCGGCCAGCGCCGCGCCGG
>JADGQX010000359.1 GCA_017881445.1 Gemmatimonadota bacterium
TCCGCGTGCTCGGCGCCTCAGCGTGACCCGCCTCTGCCGTGTCCGCTCGCTCCCCCGTTTCTCTACTGTTGCGCCGCGCCCCGGCGCGTACTGGCGCTCACGTGAACGCCCGCTCACGGTTGTCACCACGTCAGCAGAATCTTGCCGAAGTTCTCGTTGCTCTCCATGCGCTCGTGGGCCGCGGCGGCCTGGTCGGCGGGGTAGACCCGGTCGATGACGGGGTGCACGAGTCCGGCGTCCAGCAGGGGCAGGACGTCCTGCTCGAAGGCGCGGAAGGTCGCGTGCTTCTCGACGGGGGAACGGGAGCGCATGGCCGTGCCCACGATGCGCAGGCGCTTGCGCAGCACGGCACCCAGGTCCAGCTCGGCCCTCTGTCCGGCCACGAGCCCGACCACGACCAGCCGGCCGAAGGGCGCCAGGCAGCGGACGTTCCCCGGCAGGTAGGCGCCGCCCACCAGGTCCAGCACCCCGTCCACTCCATGGCCGCCCGTGGCTCGCAGCACCGCCTCCACCCAGTCGTCGGCCGCGCCCAGCTCGATGGCGGTCTCCAGGCCCAGCTCCGAGGCGCGGGCGAGCTTCCAGGCGCTGCGGGCGGTGCCCAGGACGCGGGCGCCGGCGCGCTTCGCGAGCTGCAGCGCCGCCGTCCCCACGCCGCTGCCGACGGCGTGCACCAGCACGGTCTCGGCGCCCGCGAGCTGCATCTGCGTGAACAGGGCGTCGTGGGCCGTGATGAAGGCCTCGGGTACGGCGGCGGCGGCGTCCGGCGCCAGGGCGGGCGGGATGGCAATGACCTCGTCCTCGTGCACGACGAGCGCCTCGGCGTAGGCGCCGCCGCCGACCAGCCCCATGACCGGGTCGCCGGCGCGGAAGCGCGAGACGCCCGGCCCCAGTGCCTCCACCCGGCCGGCATACTCGAGGCCCGGGATGTCGGGGGGCCATCCCGCCGGCGCGGGGTAGCCGCCCCGGCGCTGCAGCAGGTCGGCGCGGTTGACGCCGGAAGCCGCGACCCGGACGCGCAGCTGGCCCGGGCCGGGCTCGGGCGTGGCCACGTCGCGCAGCTCGAGCACGTCCGGGTCACCGGGACGGCTGATGACGATGGCGCGCATGTCCCCCCTGGAAAACGACAGGGGCCCGCGTCGAGGCGGGCCCTGGAAACGCCGGCGACCGTCCGGGCGACGTCGCCTAGATGCCCTTCCGCGCCACGAGGTGGTAGAGGTACGTGAACATCAGGCTGCCCAGCACCGCGCCGATCAGCCCGCCCGTGCGCAGCGGCGTGGGATCGTGGTAGACGTAGCCGCTGGTGGCGAGCATTCCGCCCACGAAGGCGCCGAAGATGCCGAAGGCGAAGGTCAGCCACGCCGCCGTGGCGGCCGCGGCGTAAAGGGTTCGGATCGTGAACGCAGCCAGTAGCCCGATCACGATCCAGATCGCGAATCCGATCACGTACGACATCGGCCGAATCCTCCGGTTTGCGTTCGCGGCGGCGGGGATATAGCCCACCCGGACGGGGGCCGCAAGGCGCAAAGAGCCTTGTGGCAGTCCACAACGCGAGTTATGGTGAGTCCTGGCGCTCTCCCCCCGCCGCGCCAATTCCGCAAGGTTGAGATGACGAGGAGCCGGAATCGTTCGGCCCTGCAGGAACGTTATTCGGTACTCCTCGACATCGGGCGTACCCTGGCCGCGACGTTGCGGCCGGCCGAGCTGTATCGGGCGGTGTGGCAGCAGGCCAGCCGCGTGATCCAGGCCGAAGGCTTCTTCATCTCCCGCTACGATCCCGCCAACGATCTCGCCAGCACGGTCTTCTACGCCGCCCGCGGCGAGGAGCAGGTGCTGCAGCTCACCTATCCGGGCCGAGGGTGCGAGGCCATCTACGGGCGGCGTCCTACTCTCCAGTCGCCCGAGGATGTCGAGCACTGGGAGCTGGGGATGCCCGCCCCGCCGGCCGGGCTCCACCGCACGGGCATGGTTGCGCCCATGCTGCGCGGCGACGAGGTGCTCGGCGTCATCGGGGCCCAGAGCTACGCCCGGGACACCTACGAGCAGAGCGACCTCGAGATCTTCGCCGCCATCGCTGACCTGGCCAGCGTAGCCCTCGAGAACGCCCTCTACGTCGAGCAGCTCGAGCGCCGGCGACGGGAGGCGGAGCGGATCGAGGAGATCGGCCGCGCCGTCACCGGGTCGCTGGACCTCTCCAAGGTCCTCGCCCGCGTGACCCGCGCCGCCCTCGACCTGCTCGAGGCCGACGGCGCCATCGTCTGGCTCATGCGCGACGACAACCAGGTGGAAGTCGCCATGACCGCCGGCGACACGCTCTTTCCCCATGGGCTCGTCTGCCGGGTCGATGCCTCGATCCTCAGCGCGGTGCGCCGCGCTCCCAGGAGCAGCTTCAGCAACCTGGCCGACGTGTCCTTCGCCCCCGAGGAGTACCGGCATGTCGCGACCGCGGGGTCCTCGACCGCGGTACTGCTCACGGCGGACGACAGCTTCATCGGCGCTCTCTCCGTCCGCCACCGCGTCCCCCGCGCCTACACCGAGGAGGACGTCCGCCTGCTCTCCCGCATCGCCGACCAGGCCGCCATCGCGGTGGCCAATGCCCGCCTGCACGAGCGTATCATCGCCCTCTCGCTGACCGATCCGCTCACGGGGCTGCCCAACCGGCGCCACCTGCAGATGTTCCTGGAGAAGGAGTTCGCCGCCGCGCGCCGCGGACGCCGGCTGGCCATCGTCCTGTACGACCTCGACAACTTCAAGGAGTACAACGACTCCGCCGGCCACCAGGCCGGCGACGAGGCACTGCGCGCCTTCGCGCGCATCCTCGCGGAGAATACCCGCGCCATGAACCTCAGCGCCCGCTTCGGCGGCGATGAGTTCATCGCCGTTCTCACCGACGTCAGCCGACGGGGCACCGTCACCCACGTGGAGCGGATCGTCCGGGCCCTCGAGCAGCATCCCCTGCTCGGCCCCGCCGGCATCCGCGTGACGGCCGGCATCGCGGTGTACGGCCCGCACCTGGGATCCGCCGAGGCGCTCGTCAAGGCCGCCGACCGCAATCTCTATCGCCGCAAGCAGATCCAGCGTCAGGCCGCGGAGCTTCCCCAGACCGCCTCTCCGTCGTAGTCGGCGGCGGCCGCCGGCTGCACCGCCTGCCCGCTCATCCCGCCGGGCGGCAGCGGGTCCATCCCGAAGATGTCCCAACGCGCCATGGCTCTCCCGCCGATTCCAGCCATCTTTCGACCACGGGCTCACCTTCAGGAGGAGCACCGATGAGCCAACGGGCGTGGAACCGGCCGTACGGTCGGACGACGGGCGCGGACGACCGGCGGCGGACGCGAAGGCCGCGGCAGGGGGGACTGCCGCCCTGGCGGGCCCTCGAGCGCTGGGCCGATGGGGCAGAGGCGTTCCCGGGAGCCGCCGCCCTCGAGGACATCGTCGAGCTGGGGGGGGTCCCGTACGGAGCGGATGGAAGGCCGGAGGCGGCGGTGGAGGCGCTGGCGGGTGTGGCGCAGGCGGCCGCCGCGCGCCTGGCGGTGGCCCAGCTGGCCCTGGCGGCCGGGCGCGGGTCCACGGCGCCGGACGAGCTGGAG
>JADGQX010000360.1 GCA_017881445.1 Gemmatimonadota bacterium
GCCAGGAAGCCCTCCACCACCTGCCGCGACACGAACTCCAGCCCGCCCAGGGCCGCAAGCTCCTGCGGGGAGAGAAGGTCCGGTCGATCGCCCCGCTCTGTGGCGGGTTGCGGGCTGCTGCTCATGGATCGCGCTCTCCCTGTGGCGACGCTGTCCTCTACACTTGCCGGGCGTCCCCGTGCCCCGCGTCCGTAGACGGCCCAAGCGCACGGAAGAATGGGGCCGCCGGTTCACGGTTGGCGAGTCGATGCCGACGGGAGCAAGCCGCAGTAAACGTCCACGCCCCCTGGCAGAGCAGGTATTGACGCACATTGCCGAACCGCAGCCCTCATGCGGCCTCGCCCGGCATGGGGCAGCTTGCGACGATGTGTCTTTGTGACGCAGCGCGACTTTTGTCTATGGGGCGTATACGAACACACTTGCATCAGGTGCGAGCGGATTACATCCTGTAGTTGGCGGCTATTATGCCGAGCCCTACCTCAGAGACCTGAACCCGGGGGTCAACTCGTGCGTCAAGTGATCAAGAGGGCGGCGGTCGCGATGCTCGCTCTCATTGCGCTCGCGGGAACATCAGCGGCGCAGACGCCGCGCGAGACGCGATCGAACTGGAAGCTGATGAATGCGGTCATGCGTTTGCGGCGAGACCAGGTCAATGGCACCCCCTTCGAGGTGTGCAGTCTGTACGCCGCACTGGGCAGGCCGGCTGCATTCCCGGAAGGTGTATCAACCGGCCTGAGACCGCTCTTGACCTCGCCGGATGCGAGCCGTTGTTCCGGCGAAGTGCAGACGGGCAGCCACTGGATCGAGGTGCCGGGCGGTGTGGTATTGACGGATTCGATCGTGGCTGCCGGTGACACGAGCCGAGTATATACGCATGTGTTCAGATACGAGATGCTGAGTGATGAAACGTATACGTTCGTGAGGCGGGCCGACGGTACGTGGACAGGGTATGTGTGCATTTACCAAGCGCTGTACATCACGCCCGTTCGGACACGTTCTCATTGACGATGCCAGTTGGCCAACACTGCAGACGGAGCGTATAAATGACCGTTCTCATCATGCTGTTGGCGGCGCTGACTACCGGCCCGTCGGCCGATGTCGCAGCCGTGGCGCCCGTGCCCGTGACGAGCAACGCCAAGCCGGCTTGCGGACCGGCACCGTGGCGGGCAGCAGCGCCGATCATGCGGCTGGTCGACCGTAGCGGGTTCAAGAAGCTCGGGCGGCCGAAGCTGGACGCTCTGCGGCACTCGGATATTCAGAAGCTGCGTGAGGAAGACGTTTACCGGGCACTCGACAAGTTCTACGCGGGCAGCCTGTGGGACCAGCCGGGTTGGCGCCGGGCCTATTTCAAGACGGGCGGCTACTACATGGCTTCGATGTACTACGTGGGCAAGGGGGGCAGGGACGTCCGGCGAGGACACGTTGCGATATTCAGCGGCAAGCTTCGCCTCGTTCACCTCTACGCCAACCTGTAGCTGACCGCTCACCTCTGCGGGCTCTCCCTCCTGCAGAGGTGACGCAGCGCCTCATGCGCCCGACGGTCATTTCTACCCGGCTCCACCCAGGCCCAAGTGCAGCAGGCATGCGTGCGGTCGCCGGGGCATTGGGGCTCGGCTTCCTCGCAGTGGTCCTGGTGTTCGATCTGCCTCCGAATGGTGCGGGTCCGGCCTTCTTCCTGCCCAAAGAAGTCGTTCTTCAAGCCGTGCCGCTCGCTGCGGCGGTGCTGCTCGTCGCGTTCGCGAAGTCGGTGTCGATCGATGGTGCGGACGTCTCTGTCGCCCTCTTCGTGGCGCTGAGCCTGGTGTCGCTGGTACATGCGCACCCGACCAATGACTGGGGCCTGAGGGCGTTCTTCGCGACACTCGCGAGCGCGGTTACATTCTGGACCAGCCGCGCGGCGAGTGAGCAAGGTTGCCGGCGACCAGCACTCGCATGGGAAGGCACCACACCAGCCGGCGTGACAATTCGAATCTGAAGGACCGCGGTTTCCCTTGGCGCGCCCCGCCCGCGTGACTTCGACGCGGAGTGGGACTTCGCAGCGCGCAACCGCCGCCCGCCGCGCGACCCGGTGAACGCGCTCCTCTCCTTCGGCTGCCAAGGAATGCACGATCGCGCTGATCGGCGAGGGGCTCGACCCCTGGTGGGGCTTCTACCAATAACCGCGCCATGGCCGGCCCGCCCTGGCCCTCGATCTCATGGAGGAGTTCCGGCCGCTCATCGCCGACAAGCGCCAGGGTTTCATCGGGAAGGCAGACGCCAGGAGTTGCGTGCCCGGGGCGCTTTCGCCGCCTTTCGCGAAGCTCGCGTCTCGGGCGACAAAGGAAAGCTGTCATTCGCTCCCATGGAGGGCGTCTGGTGAGTGCGGTCAGCGGCTCCAATCCTCGACCCGCAGACCCGGAACCCGCCCGAGCTCGGCCATGTTCGCCGTCACGAGTGTGAGCCTGTTCGATAGGGCCGTGCATGCAATCAGCAGGTCACGCTCGCCAATCGGCTGGCGTCGAAGCGCGTACCGCAGATCGCCATGGAGTTCGCCGGAGGCGCGGTCGAACGGCAGCACGGTGAAGCTCTCGAGGAACCGCCGCCACATGCTTCGCTTCCTCTCGGGGTCCGGCGTCTTTGCGGCGCCGTACCAGAGCTCAGCGACCGTGATCGCGGACACGGCCATGTCTTCCGGGCTGATGCGCGCAAGCCGTCCCCGCACCACGGCGGGGTCGCCGCGGTGCGCCTGGATCAAGACGTTCGTGTCGAGCAGCCACCTCACGGTGCATCCGTTTCCGCTTCGGGGTCGAGCAGGTGAACGTCCAGGGGCTCGATGTCACCCAGCTCGAGATCGTCCTTGTGGCGCTCCACCCAATCCCAGAAACCCGGCGGCCACTGCCGCTTGCCGACCGGTTCGAGCACGACCGCGTCGCCGTCCTTCCGGATCAGCACTTCATCGCCCTCGAAGCGAAAGGCCTTCGGAAGCCGGACCGCCTGCGACCGGCCGTTCCAGAACAGCTTGGCGCGCTGGTCCGTGGTCTTCCCGCTATCGTCGGTCATCCCGTCCTCCGCGGCGAACGTCATATACCAGTATATACCAGGACCTTGCCGCGGACCAGTGGGAGACGGAGGCACAGGATGCGCCGGGGCTCGACCCCGACCTCCTCCCCGTCCGCGGGGCGTCCCTCCGCCTTACCCCGCGTACATCTCCTTCAGCGACCAGAGATAGACCTCGTCCCGGCTGGCCAGTGCCGCCTGCCGGAACCGGTCTTGCCGACCCGCCCGCGACCGTAAACCAGGACCAGCTGAGGCGTGCCCCTCAGCAGCAGAGCGCGCAGCCGGCCCGACTCCGCCTGCCGGTCGATGACGACGTTGCTGTCCCTCATGGCTCCCCCCGGATCCCGGTCGTGGCATAGTGTGGTCGTAGCCTAATTAGGGTATGGCCATAATACGATCTTCGGCGGCCGGAGTGGCCCTGCGGGGTGCGCGCTATTAGAGTAGGGCGCTTGCGGCGCTGCCAGCGCGCTGGCCAGATGCGGCGCCGACCCCGGAGGTTCCGCACCCGTCACCGGAGGACGCCATGCGCTTCCTTTCCAG
>JADGQX010000027.1 GCA_017881445.1 Gemmatimonadota bacterium
GCTGGGCCGTGGGTGCGCCCGGCGTCGTGGTCGGGGGGGGCGCGGCGGCCGGTGCCGCAGGCCGGGGGGCGCCCACGGCGCCGCCGCGGGCATAGCGGGGCTGGGGGTAGCTGCCCACGCCGCGCGCCGGGATCTTCGAGCGGAGCGCGAAGACGTAGAGGTTGTTGCCGCGCCGGGTATTGAGCTGCGTGTTGCCGCCGGAGGCGACGGCGATGTACTGCACGCCGCCGATGGAGTACGTCATGGGGCCGCCGCTGACGCCGGCGCCGGTGGGATACTGCCAGACGACGTCGCCGGTGCGAGCATCGAAGGCGTCGAAGGTGCCGTCGGCCTCGCCGGCGAACAGGAGGTCGCTCGCCGTCGCCAGGAGCCCGTTGAGGTTGGGGAGGGGCGTCTGGCGCTGCCAGCGGATGCTACCGCTGGCGGGGTCAATGGCCGAGACCACGCCCCACTGGGGCTCGTTGGGCAGGTAGCGGAAGCTGCCGCCGAGCCAGAGGCTGCCGGGCTCGAAAGGCGCGGGCGCGCGCTGGTAGACCATGGGCTGGTGCACGGCCTGGACGTAGGCGAGGCCGGTTCGAGGGGAGTAGGCGCCCGGCGCCGGCCCCGCGCCACCATTGGCGCCGGGCAGCATGCGCACGCCGGCCTCGGTGGGCTGGGCGAACAGGTTTTCCTGCGGCACGAAGTTGTCCGAGCGCAGGACGGGCTTTCCGGATGCGGCGTCGAGGACGTAGAGCCAGCCGGTCTTGCCGGCCTGGGCGAGATAGAGGTGTCCGCGGGCCTCGTAGAGGATGGGCGGGCTGGCCGGTGAGAGGTTCCACACGTCGTGGGGCACCTCCTGGAAGTACCAGCGGAGCTGCCCGGTGCGGCCATCGAGGGCCACGATGGAGCCGGTGAAGAGGTTGTCGCCGGGGCGATCGAGTCCGTTCAGGTCGGGCGAAGGATTGCCCACGCAGAAGAAGAGCGTGCCCGTGGCCGGGTCGTACGCGGGGGTGGTGTACACGCCACCGCCGCCGTGCTTCCAGCGGTCGCCCGTTGCCTCGCTCAGCACTCTTCGCTCGTAGGGGATGTCGCGGTTGAGCGGGGTCCCGAAGGGATCGGTCTCCTTCCAGCGCCCGAACCAGCCGTTGGGCTGCCCCGCCTCGCCCGGGGCAGGCACGGTGTTGAAGCGCCAGACTTCCCTGCCCGTCTCGGTGTCGAAGGCCAGGACACGCCCGCGGATGCCGAACTCGCCGCCGGCCACGCCCACGAAGACGCGGCCATCGAAGGCCAGGGGCGCCATGGTGATGCTGGAGGGCTCCGCCGTGTCGGCCACGATCGAGTCCCAGAGGACGCGCCCGGTGCGTTGGTCGAGGGCGATGAGGTGGGCGTCGATGGTGCCGACGAACAGCTTGTCGCCGTAGGCGGCCACGCCGCGGTTGTTGGGGCCGCAGCAGAGGGTGGTGCGGTGGAGGCGGGGCACGAACTCCCACAGCTTGTCGCCCGAGGCGGCGTTCAGCGCCACCACGTGGCTCTCGGGCGTGGTCAGGAACATGACCGTGCCCGCCACCAGCGGCGTGGTCTCGAAGGACTCGGTGATGCCGGTCTGGTAGATCCAGGCCAGGCCGAGGTCGCCGATGTTGGCGCGCGTGACCTGGTCGAGCGTGGAGTAGCGCTGGTTGGCGAAGCCGCCGCCGTAGCTGAGCCAGTTCTCGCCCGCGGCCGCGCCGAGCTGCTCGTCGGCCACATTGACGAATGCGGGCTGCACCGCGCCCGCCGCAGCGGTCTGGGTGCCGGCGGTCTCGTCGCTCCGCTGGCTGTCGCGGTGGCAGGCGACGAGCAGGCTGGTCGCGAACAGGGCGACGATGCAGTTGCGCAGATGTAGTGGCGACATGGCGTAAGCCAGGGCGGGCGAGGTTCGTGTTGGACGCGTCTCGCTGGCGCGCCGCGCAAGACGGGGGCCATGCCCGGCCGCGGATGGCCCTGCGCTTGCATGCCCTGGGCCCCGAGATTCTCACCGGGGGATGACCAGAGCGTGGCACGACCAGCGGCTGCAAAGATGCGGGTGAAGGCGGGTCCCGGTCCAGTCCCCGGCCTGCCGCTATTGGCCCTCCTCCTGCTGCTCGGAAGCTCCGCGTGTGCCGTGCGCTCGGCCGCGGAGCGCCTGTACCCGGGGCTGGCGAAGTACGCCGGGCAGGAGATCAAGACGGTTCGCTTCCAGAACACGGGGGTCTTCTCGCCGGACACGCTCGGTCAGATGGTGCAGACGCGGCCGAGCGAGTGCGCCTTCCTGGGACTCCCGATCTGCCTTCCCTTCGGCAACATCGGGCGGCGAAAGCAGACGCTCGACCCCGCGACGGTGGCCGATGACGTGGAGCGGCTGCGCCTCTTCTACCGCATCGGTGGCTTCTTCGAGGCGCAGATCCAGCCGGTGGTGGATCCCGCGCCGGGAGATCCCGACGACGTCCGCGTCACCTTCGACGTGGTGCCTGGCGACTCGGTCGTGCTGGACTCGCTGCGGCTGACGGGCCTGGACACGGTGCTGGACGCGGCGGTGGCGCTGAAGCGGCTGCCGCTGCAACCGGGGCGGCGCTTCAACCTGGGGGCCTTCGCCGCCTCGGCCGACACGCTGGGCGCCATGATGACGGGGCGGGGCCATGCCTTTGCCCGCGTGCTGCGCAACTATAGCGTGGACACGGTGACGAGCCGGGCCATGGCGGAGCTGGCGGCGATTCCGGGACCGATCGTGCGCATCGACACGATCCTGGTGGTGGGCGTGGACCACCTGACCCAGATGGGCGCGCGCCGGCAGCTGACGTTCCACCGGGGCGACCTGCTACTGGGCAACAAGCTGGTGGAGAGCCAGCGCAACCTCTACTCGCTCGAGATCGTGCAGATCGCGACGGTCTCCGTGGCGCCGGATTCGCTGCAACGGACGCCGCTGGACAGCAGCACGGCGACGGTGATCGCACGTGTGGTTGAAGCGCCCGAGCACCAGGTGGAGGCGGCCGTCGGCTGGGGCCGGATCGACTGCTTCCGCACCGATGGCAACTGGGTGGACCGCAGCTTCGGCCGTGGCGCCCGCCGGTTGGCCGTCAATGGCGCGCTCAGCAAGCTCGGTGTAGGCCAGGGGCTCGGGGGGAACGTCTGCCCCGCCTTCCGCAACGACACGCTGAGCAACCGCCTGGACTACCGCTTCGAGGCGGAGCTGACGCAGCCGTACTTCCTGAGCCCGCGCAACCACCTGAGCGTCAGCGCCTACGCGGAGCGCCAGTCGGAGCCGACGGTGTTCCAGCGCACGGACCGGGGCGGCTCCTTCTCGGTGACGCACCTGCTGACCTCGCGGGAGTTCCTCACCCTGTCGCTGAACGCCGAGCAGGGGCAGACGCTGGCATCGCCCGTGCTCTTCTGCAGTGCGCTGCTCTCCTGCGAGAGCGCGGCCATCGATCTGGCCACGCGCTACCGCTGGCTCAACCGGCTGAGCACCAGCTTCTCCCTCGACCGCACCGACGTGCCGGTCAATCCCTCCCGGGGGTTCAACATCCGCTCGACCGTGGACTGGGCCGCCGGCTGGCTCCGCTCCTCGTCCCGCTTCACGCGTTGGACGGGCGAGATCGACCGCTACGACCGCATCGGCTCCGGCACCGTCCTGGCCACGGCGCTGCGCGCCGGGACCTTCTTCCAGACCGGCGCCCTGTCCCCCGAGAGCAACTTCCTGCCGCCGGAGGAGCGCTTCTACGCCGGGGGCCAGAACACCGTACGCGGCTATGATCGCAACCAGCTGGGCCCCGGGGTCTGGTTCCAACAGGTCGGGGCGGACACGGCCCGGAGAGACACCACGTTCGTACCGACGGGCGGGCGGACGATGGGGCTCATCAACCTGGAGCTGCGCACACCCTCCCCCATCCTGCGCGAGCGACTGTCGCTGGCCTGGTTCGTGGACGCGGGTGCGGTGGGCAGCAGCCAGCTCTCCGTCCTGGGCGGTTGGCGGGCGACCCCGGGTGTCGGCATCCGGGCGGGCACGCCCGTGGGGCCGTTCCGCCTGGACATCGCCTTCAACCCCTACCCGTCGAACGAGGGCGCGCTCTACCAGGCCACGGGCTCGGAGCTGGTGCGCGTCAGCCCGTTGTTCCGGCCGGCGCCGCCCAGTTTCCTCGGGCGGCTGCACTTCACGCTGGCCGTCGGCCAGGCGTTCTGAGCCATGTCCGGCCGCCGTGATCGTCCCGCCACCCCGAGCGCCGCGCTGGTCGGCCTCGCCCTCGCCGCCGCGGTGCTCGGACTGGTCACGGTCTGGTGGCTGATCGGCGGGCGCGGCCGGCGCAAGGACGTGCCCACGACCGCCGCGCCGGGGGCGCTCGCTCGCAGCGCCAGCCGGCCGCTGCCGGCGGTGCTGGGACCGATCACCGCCTTCGACCGCTCCGTCGCCGAGCGACTGCTGGCGGAGCGACCGCCCAGCGCGCCATTGCGGGGTTCGCTCCAGGTCCGGGGCGAGGGAGTGGCGTGGGACGATCCGGCGGGCCACCCCTTCCTGCGGGCCGAGCGGGTGACGGGGCGCGTCGACCTTGCCGCCCTGATCCGCGGCGACGCGCTGGTCTCCGGCATGGACGCCCAGCGCCCGCAGGTCTGGCTGTACCGCACGGCCCGGGACACGGTCTGGAACTGGGAGCGGGTGCTGGCGGCCTTCCTGGGCGGCCCCGCGCCCGGGGAGCCGGTCCGCCCGCCCGGCAGGGAGCGCTTGGTGCAGGTGCGCGGGCTCACAGTGCACGATGGCTTCGCCTCGATCCGCCTGCCGGAATACGAGACGCGCTTCCGGGACATCCAGGCCGCCGTTCCCACGGTAACCCTGTCGGCGCCGCACCTGCCGGCGCCGGTGGTGCGGGTGGCGCAGGCATCGGCGACCATGGAGCGGCCGGACCGGGGCTGGCGCCTGGCGCTGACCGGGCGCGACGCGACCATCACCGTGCCGGCGGACGAGACCGACTTCCAGGTGGCGGAAGTGGCCTTCGGCAGCACCCGCCTGACGGACATTCGCGGGAGCTACGACTCGCGCCGGCCCGGCGCCGGGGTCCGGGCCACGGGCAACGCGCCCGAATTCCATGCCGCGGACCTCAAGACCTTCGCGCCCACGTTGGACCTGACCGGCGCCGGCTCCGCGACCTGGGCCATCGAGCCGACACCGGACAACGGCGTTCGGGTTGCGCTCAGCGCGCTCAAGTTCGGCGGGGAGGGCTCTTCGGTGGCGGGGGCGGTCACCTTCACCGCCCTGGGCGACACGGTGCCCCCGTCGCTGCGGACGGCCGACCTGCGCCTGGAACCGCTGGGCCTGGCGTTCGTGCAGCGCCTCACGGGGACCCGGCTGCCTTACGGGGGCGAGGTCACGGGGCGCGTCACCGGCGTGGGCGGCGCCATCGACTTCGACGTCACAGGGCACCTGACCACTCCCGGGGTCTCGCCCTTCAACGTGGGACTCACGGGCTCGGCCGCGTTCTTCAGGGGGGGCGTCGCCCTGCGCTCGGCCGCGGCGGAGCTGAAGGCGGTGCCACTGGCGGCGCTGCGCCCATTGCTGCCGGCGCTGCCGCTGCGGGGAGCGGTGACGGGGCGGGTGGCGCTATCGGGGCCGGGCGGCCGTGCGCCGCTGCGGCTGGACGCGCGCCTGGAGCTGCCCGCGGGTATCGCGCTGCTCAACGGCACCCTGGACCTTTCCGGGGCGACGCCGTCCTACGACCTCACCGGGCGGCTCCTGCGCGTGCGGCTCCGCGACGCGGTCGCGCTCAACCTGCCGCCGGTCACGCTTACGGCGGGCTTCTCGGCGCGCGGCAGCGGGTTCGCGCCCGCCACCGCCAGCTCCGCTTTTCGCCTGAACGGCCGCTTCTCCGGCTGGCGCAGTGACGCCAACGACCTGGTGTCCCTGCGGGGCTCCGTCGCCGGGGGCGTGCTGCGGTTGGACACCCTGAGCGCGAAGCTGGCCACGGCCTCGCTGGCCGCCGGGGGTAGCTGGCCCTTCTCGGCGCCGGGCACGGGCGCGATCGGCTACAGCCTGGAGGTGGCGGACCTGGCGCCCTTCGCTCCCTACCTGCCGCTGGCGGCGGGCGCCACGGCGGCGGGTGGGCTGAAGCTCGCGGGGACCGTGGCGGGCACGCTCCAGGCGCCGCACCTCAACGGCCGCCTGCACATGCAGGCGCTGCAGGCCGCAGGCTGGACCCTGGCCGACGCCGCCGGGACCTGGGACCTCGTGCTGGGTGGTGCAGTGCCGCAGGTCGGGCTGGAGCTGCAGGCCAGCGGGATCGGCACGCCGACGGCGGGGCTCTTCCCCCACCTCACCGCCTCCGCGCGACTCCTCTCGCCGGCGCTCACGGTCTCGCTGCGGGCGGAGCGGCCCGGCGGCGGGCTCGTGGAGCTGGCGGCGGACGGGAGCATCCCGGCGACGGGGCCGCGCTCGGTTACGCTGCGCAGGTTGCTGGCGGACGTGGGCGCGCACCGCTGGCAGCTGGTCCAGCCGGCCACGGTCCGCTGGGTCGCGGCCGGGCCGCTCGAGGTGCAGGGATTGCTGGTGCGCCAGGCCGACGGACCGGGCGAGGTCGCGCTCAACGGCACACTGCTGCCAGCGGATTCCTCCAACTACCGGCTACAGGCGAGCGCCGTCCCGGTGGCGGAGGTCTTCCAGCTCGTCGGGCGCAGGTCACCTGTCGCGGGGCTGGCGTATGTGAACGCGGAAGTGCGCGGACCGGCCTCGGCGCCCCTGGTCAATGGCAGCTTCCGCCTGGACAGCGGCATCGTGCAGGGCGTGCGCCTGAGCCGCCTCGACGGGACAGTGCTCTACCGCGATGGCCGGCTGACCGCGGACGCCAGCGCCGCGCTGGCGCAGGGCGGCGCGATCACGACTCACGCCGCCCTCCCGTTGACGCTCCGGCTGGGACTGCCGCCGCGGGGGTCGCTGCTGGCCACCGGCGCCGTGGTCGGCTCCCTCGTCGCCGACACCGTGCCGCTGGCGCTGCTGTCCTCGCTCTCCACCCAGGTGAGCGACGTGGCCGGGGTCTTCAGCGCGCGTATGACGCTGGCGGGCACCTCGGAGCAGCCGGTGCTGGCCGGCACTGCCGTGCTGCGCGGCGGCGCCATGACCGTGGCCGCCGCGCGCCAGCGCTACAGCGACATTGCCGGCACTCTCACCCTGCGCGACCGCCGCATCCTGGTGGACAGCGTTCGGGCCCGCAGCGACGGCCTGGTCACGCTCACCGGCTCCGTGGATTTCCCCGAGCTGGGCAACCCGGTCGCGGACCTTGCCGCTAGCTTCGACGGCTTCCGGCCCCTGGGCACGGCGGACAAGCCCAACGCCGGCGCCTGGGGTCGCCTGTCGATCACCGGCCCCCTGCTCACGCCCACGGTGGGCGGCGACATCCGGCTCGACGGCGGCAACCTGCTGATTCCCGGCGCAGGTGGTGGGGCCAACCTGGCGGCGGAGGCGAGCGCCCTCGGGGCGGCGGACCTGGTCCCGACGGGGGGAGAGCAGGCGGTCCCCGCTACGCCGCTCTCCGACCGGATCCGCCTCAACGGAGTCCAGCTCACCGCCGGGCCCGAGCTGTGGTTCGAGATGCCGGGCGCACGGGTCCAGCTCTCCGGCACCCTGACCGTGGACAAGCCGGCGGACGAGGCCTTGCGGATCTTCGGCACGCTCCAGGGGCAGCGCGGCTACTACACGGTCATCGCCGGCCCGATCGTGCGTCGAATGGACGTGGCGCTGGCTCGAATCCGCTTCCTGGGGACGGGCGACCTGAACCCGGAGATCGAGGCGCTCGCCACCAAGACCATCCTCGACCCGCAATCGCGGCCCATCGAGATCCAGGCGCGTATCACCGGCATGCTGGACAACCCCCAGCTGGCCCTCTCCACCTCCGCGGGCGTGCAGGTGCCCGAGTCCGAGCTGCTGAGCTTCCTCATGTTCGGCGCGCCCAGCTTCGCCCTGGGCGGCAGCGGCGTGGGGCAGGCGTTGCTTCGCCAGACCGTCTTCGGCGGCATCACCGAGGTCGCCAGCATGCAGCTGCAGCAGTCGCTCATGGCCTTCGGCCTGCCCCTGGACGTCTTCGAGGTCCAGGCCACCACCGCGGGCCAGCCGGCCAACCTGGTAGTCGGCCGGGAGCTGGCGCCGGACGTGTTCCTCACGGTTCAGACGGCCATTGGCATCATCTTCGGGAACGTCGGCCAGACGGCGGGGCTTCCCGTGGCCGTGCGGCTGGAGTGGCGGGCCACGCCGCGCCTGACCGCGACCCTCGGCTACGAGCCGATCAACCGGGTCCAGTCGCTGCACGGCTTCTTCACCCTGGTGCCCCAGCTCGGGCGCCAGGACAAGCAGTTCACCCTGGAGTTGCGGCGGCGCTGGACGTATTGATCACAGCACGTACTCCGTGTCCTTCGTAGTGATGGAGTTTACGCGCGCGTCGCGGGGGGAGCGGATGGGAGCAGCGAGATCGGGGCGCTCTCCTCCGCCCGGCTGTCCCGGGCACGCAGTATGGCGGCGTCCAGCAGCGCCGCCCGCAGCCGCGCCACCGAGTCGTCGCTGATGGCGTGCCTCGGTCGGAAGGCCTCCACCGTCGGCGGCAGCGCCTCCTCGATCCAGCGGGGCGCGCCCGGCCAGATGAAGACCGTGCGGGCCTGGCGCGCAGCCTCGGCCAGGTCGCCGCGATCGGCTACGGCATGGATGCGCAGCCGCGAGTCCACCGTGAGGCCGCACTGCTGCAGCGCCCGGCGCAGCTTGCCCGTGACGCTGCCCGGCGCCGCCACGATGGACACCGCCCCCTGGTTCAGCCGCTGCGCGAGCTGACCGAGCAGCTCCGGAGAGAGCGTCGCCTCGATGACCAGACGGCCCGGTGCCAGCGCCGCCACGTCCGCCGCGTGGTAGGGCGTGCTGACCAGCAGAGGAGCCTCGGAGAGCAGCGGATCCGTATGGTGAAGCTCGTCCAGCAGGCAGGGCGTCGCCCGCACGCCCAACCGGTCCCGCAGCTCGGCCGCCATGGCTTCCGCCTGCGGCCAGTCGCACTCGATCACCGGCAGTCGCTGCCGCTCCACCTCCGCCATGGCCGCCACCAGCCGCAGGATGCTCCGTGTGTCCAGTCCCAGCGCCGTCGCGCCGTCGTACGTGTTCTCCAGCCACCGGCGGTAGAGCCGCTCCAGCGGCCCCGGCGCGTGCGATACCGTGGGCGAGCTGAGGTAGACTCCGGAGCGGGCCCGTACCCGCACCAGCCCCTCTTCCTCCAGCCGCCGATACGCTGCGGCGGCCGTCTTGCGGTCCACGTTCTCCGCGTCCGCGATCTCGCGGATGCTCGGCAACCGGTCACCCGGGCGCCAGTGACCCAGAAAGCGCCCCGACACCATCCGTTCCCGCAGGCGATCGAGGATGATCGCGCCGGCAACCTGCTCTCTTCCCATGCACTTCCTCCATCGGGGGACCTGCGGGCGGGTTCCCGTGGGGCGTCCGCAAGAAGGATTCCAATGGGGCGTAACGCCACATGATCGCCCGTCTCTACATGATCGTCCTATTCGCCGCCGGCGGGCAGGGCGTTGGGACGAGCCGCGCGCCGCTGGCGCAGGCAGCGGCGAGCGCGGGACCGGTGCGGCCGGTGGTGGCCGGGGACAGTGCCGCGGCGCTGATCCGCCGGGCGCGACGGGCCGAGACGAAGTACGAGCTGCTGGCGCGCATTCGGGCGCCCGTGACCTTCACCTCGGGATCCGGCGACCACTGCGACGAGATCGTGGGGCGGTTCTGCCTGCATTTCGACAGCGACGACGAGGAGAAACCGCCCACGCCGGAGCCGGCCGCGGCGGTAACGGCGCGGGTGGAGGCGGTGGCGGCGCTGGAGCGGGCGGCGGCCTACGTGCCGGGCGAGCGCCGCACGGCGCGGGCGCTGGTACGGCTGCTGGTGGAATCGCGCCGGGACAGCGCGGCCGTGGAGGCGGCGAGGCGCCATGCGTCCGCGGCGCCGGGGGTGTGGGCGGAGCTGCTGCTGGGGTTCGCCTTGCACGCGGCGGGTGACGACACGGCCGCGGAGGGGCACTTCAGCTGGGGGCTGTCGGCGCTGCCGGAGCGGGAGCGCCGGCGCCTGCGCCTGGACGCCCAGCTCTCGCCGCCGGAGGCGGCGGCCATGAGGAAGCTGGCGGGGTCGGCGCGCCAGGGGTACGAGGCGGCGCTGTGGAAGCTGGGCGATCCGCTCTATCTCACGCCGGGCAATGAAGTAAGGGGCGAGTACCTCGCGCGCTACGTGTGGGGGCGCATGCTGGCGGAGGTGCCGTTGGTGCGGGGGATGACGACCTGGGGCGACGACCTGGAGGAGCTCACGGCGCGCTACGGCGTGCCGCGGTCGCGGGAACGGGTGCCGGCGCGGTCGTTCGAGGGGCAGGACGGCCTGGTGGAGCATTACGACCAGGCGCAGCTCCCCTTCCTTCCCGAGTCGCTGCTCACGGTAGGGGTCCGGCCCACACCGCCACCGGGGGAGAAATGGGCGTTGGACGACCCGCGGGCGCGTTCGGGCTTCGCGCCCGTGACGGTGCGGCGCATGGTCCGGATGCCGGTGCAGGTCACGCGCTTCCCGGCGGGGGACTCGGTCGTCCTGCGGGTGGATGGCGCGCTGCCGCTGGACTCGGTAGCGCGGGGTGCGGCCGGCGCGGACGCGGGGCTCTTCATCCTTCCCTCCCCCGAGGCGCTACTCCAGGGCGATACGGCGGTGCTGCGGGCGACGGCCGCGACCGCGCCGGCGCTGCGGGACACGGCCTGGCTCACCCTTTCGGTGGCGCTGCCACCGGGCCGGTACGTGTACAGTGCGGAGGCGCTGGATCGGAGCACCCGCCTGGCGGCCCGTGCCCGCTACCTGGTCGAGCTGCCCGCGCCCCCCCCGGACAGCGCGCCCCTGCTGTCCGATGTGCTCCTGGCCCATGCCTTTGCCCGCCGCCTGCCGGCCCGGCGGGACGACCCCGTGCTGAGGGCGCTGGCGGAGCCGGTGGTCTCGGCGGGTGACACGCTGGGTCTCTACGCCGAGGCCGGCCGCCTGGCCGGCACGGGCCCGTACCGGGTGCAGCTGGAGCTGGGTCCCGCCGGGCCGGCCTCGGCCCTGGCACGGCTGGGCGGCTGGCTGCGCGAACGGCTGGGCGGGAGCGCGCCCGAACAGGGGATCCGGGCGGCGTGGACGGCGGACGCTCCGCCGGCGGGCGAGACGGCGCCGGTGGCGCTGGCGACGGATCTGGTCGTGCCGCGGCTGGCGCCGGGGCTCTACGTGGTGCGGCTGGACCTGACGGGCGCCAGCGGCGCCAGCGCCACCACCAGGCGGCTGCTGCGCGTGCTGCCCTCCCGGCGCCCCTAGCCAGCGCGCGTCAGTGGCGCTGCGCGGGCGCCGCCGGGGCGGGCTTCTCCTTCGGCCTCGGCCTGGGAGTGGCGCCCACGCTCAGCTCCCCGGGCAGCGGTGGACCGTGGCGGCGCGTCCAGAGGTAGGTGCCGGCGAACATGACCGCGAGGCTCGCCACCTGGGAGGTGGACAGGCCGAAGAAGTAGCGGTCGCCCTTGGCCCGGACGAACTCCACCAGGAAGCGCTCGATGCCGTACAACCCCATGTAGGCGCCGAACATGGCCCAGGGCCGCCGCGGCTCTTCCGCCAGCTTCCACAGGATCCAGAAGATCACCAGCGCCGCGGCGATCTCGTAGAGCTGCGTCGGGTGCACGCGCATGACGACGTTGTCCGGGATGCTGGCGGGAATCGTCGCCCCGACGCCGCGCAGGTACCCGGCCGTGCTGGGTGGCGAGCCATCGGGGAAGGCAATGCCGACCCAGCTGTTGGTGGGCAGTCCGTAGTCGTCGCCCACCAGGAAGCAGCCCATGCGACCCACGGCGTACGCCAGCGCGATCGCGGGCGCGGTGGCGTCGAACCCCGCGCCCAGCGGCAGCTTGTGCCGGCGCGCCTGCCACATGAACGCCAGTGATCCGCCGATGAACCCGCCGTACCAGACCAGCCCGCCCCGGTTGGTGAGCTCGCTCAGCGGGTTCTGCACCAGGTCCTCCACGTGCAGCCCGATGTAGTACAGCTTCGCGCCCACGATCCCGCCCAGCGCCAGCCACGCGAGCATGTCCCAGGCAATGCCGGGGGCGATGTTCCGCCGCTCGAACTGCTTGGCCAGGATCCAGGCTCCGGCGATGAAGGAGAAGAACATCATCACGCCGAAGCTGGTGATCTTGAAGCTGCCGATCTGGACTATCGTCGGGTACATTCGGTCTCCGGCCGTGGTCGCGCCCGGGCGCCCGCCCGCGCTTTCCGTGAATACCCACTCCGCGTTGCCGCGGTCCGCTGCCCGTTCCGGCGCCCTCAAGCTAGCGGCACCGGGGTCCGGGCTCAACGGACGCCGGCCTTCGATGGCGGGCGAGCGCATGGATCGGCGGGTCGCCCGTTCCGTTTGGGCGCGTGCGACCCTAGCTTGGCCGACACGCCCGGCCGCCGCGGCCGCCGGTGGCCGCTTCACGGGAGGCAGACATGGGTCGCTTTCGCATCGCGCTGGCGCAGATCGACACGACCGTTGGTGACGTGGAGGGGAACCTGGAGCGGGTGGCAGCCCGGCTGGAGGAGGCGCGGGCGGCGGAGGCGGACCTCGTCGCCTTCCCCGAGCTGGTGATCACGGGCTACCCGCCGGAGGATCTGCTGCTGAAGGGTGCGTTCGTGGCGGCGAACCTGGCCGCCGTGGAGCGGCTGGCGGCGCGGACGCGGGGGCTGACGGCGGTGGTCGGGTTCGTGGAGCGGTCCGCGGATCTGTACAACGCGGCGGCGGTGCTGCACGACGGGCGGCTGGCGGGCATCTACCGCAAGCACCGGCTGCCCAACTACGGCGTGTTCGACGAGCTGCGCTATTTCCGCAAGGGACGCGGGGAGTGCCTTTTCCAGGTGTGCGGCGCCTGGGTGGGCGTGAGCATCTGCGAGGACATCTGGTCGCCGGGCGGGCCGGTGGAGCGGATGGCGCTGGCGGGCGCGGACATCGTGGTGAACCTGAACGCTTCGCCCTATCAGCGGGAGAAGTGGCGGCTGCGGCGGCGCATGCTACGCACGCGGGCGGCGGACTACGGCGTGGCCATCGCCTACGTCAACCAGGTGGGCGGCCAGGACGAGCTGGTCTTCGACGGCGGCAGCCTGGTGCTGGACGCCGCGGGCGGGATCCTGGCTCAGGCGGCGGCGTTCGAGGAGGAGCTGCTGCTCTGCGACGTGGAGCTGGAGCAGGTCTTCCGTGCCCGCGTGCACGACCCTCGCCGCCGCCAGATGCGCGAGGCCGCGCTGGAGCGGGTGGTGCTCTCCACCGAGCCCGCGCCCGGCGTGCGGGCGCCCATCGTGCCCCGGCCCGCTCCCGAGCGGGACGCGGTGGGCGACGTCTACGCCGCCCTGGTGGCGGGCACGACCGGCTACGTGCGCAAGAACGGCTTTCAGCACGTGGTCCTGGGGCTCTCGGGCGGGATCGACTCGGCGCTGGTCGCGACGATGGCGGCGGACGCGCTGGGCGCCGCCGCCGTGACCGGGGTGGCGCTGCCCTCGCGCTACTCCTCGGAGGGGAGCGTGCGCGACGCCCGGGCGCTGGCCACGGCGCTGGGCATCGATTTCCGCACCATCGCCATCGAGGAGATCTTCGAGCCGACGCTGCGCACCTTGAAGGACGCCTTCGAGGGGACCGACCCCGATGTCACCGAGGAGAACATCCAGGCGCGCATCCGCGGGCTCCTGCTCATGGCGCTCTCCAACAAGTTCGGCTGGCTGGTGCTGACCACCGGCAACAAGAGCGAGATGGCCACCGGCTACGCCACCCTCTACGGCGACATGGCGGGCGGCTTCGCGGTGCTGAAGGACGTGCCCAAGACGCTGGTTTACGCGCTCTGCGAGTGGCGCAACGCCCAGTCACCGGGCGCGCCGCCCATCCCCCGCTCCATCATCGAGAAGCCGCCCTCGGCCGAGCTGCGGCCCGACCAGAAGGACTCCGATTCGCTGCCCCCCTACGACGTCCTGGACGCCATCCTCGAGCGCTACGTCGAGCTGGACTGGAGCACGGCCGAGCTGGTGGAGGCCGGCTTCGACCCCGACACCGTCCGGCGCGTCGTCCGCCTGGTGGACATCAGCGAGTACAAGCGGCGCCAGGCGCCCCCGGGAGTCAAGATCACGGGCCGGGCCTTCGGCAAGGACCGCCGTTTGCCCATCACGTCGCGCTGGCGGGACAAGTAACTGGCGCCCTTCAAGATACGAAAGAACGATTTCACCACAGAGCCACAGAGATCACAGAGTTCCGGCTTACCCGCCGGTACGCGGGCGGCACACGGATCGGGTGTTGTTGTTTACGAACAGAATCCGTTCTCCGTGCACTCTGTGGCTCTGTGGTGAAAAAAAGGCCCGGGCGTCCGAAGACGCCCGGGCCCTTTCTATTCGCCGCGTCGCGGCGTCGCGGCGTCGGCTCTACGGCGTGGTCGTGGCCGGGGCGGCCGGGGCCGCGGGCTGGTTCATGTCGAACTTGACCTGCGGCGCCGCCTCGGCGCCCGCGGGCGCCTGGAACGTTTCCTTCGCTTTCGCGCCCGTCACCTTGGCGGTGATCACCTGCGGGAACTGGCGGATGTAGGTGTTGTAGGTGGCGACGGCCTCGTTGTAGTCGCGCCGGGCGACGCTGATGCGGTTCTCGCTCTCGGTGAGCTCGTCCTGGAGCGCCGTGAAGTTCTGGTTGGCCTTGAGCTGGGGATAGGCCTCGATGGCGACGTTCAGGAACATGCGCAGGCCGTTGCTCAGGTTGGCGTCGGCCTGGGAAAGCTGACCCGGCGCCGCACCGCTCTTCACGGCCTGGGCGACCTGCTGCGCGGCGGCGTTCAGCCCGGAACGGGCCTGCGCGACCTGCACGAAGGTGGACTTCTCGAACTGTGCCGCGCCCTGCACGGTCTGGACGAGGTTCGGGATCAGGTTGTTGCGGCGGATCAGTTCCGCGTCGATGTTGCCCCGGGCCTGCTTGGCCTGCTCGTCGAGAGCCTGGATCTTGTTGTAGCCGCAGCCGGTAGCCGCGGTGGTCAGCAGCAGGGCCGGGACCATGAGCCAGCGCCAGCGCGCGTTCATGCCTGCTTCGCCTCCGAAAGAGAGTCCACGTACTCGGTCGCTCGCACGACCGCGGTGTAGTAGCCGGTGGTCACGGCATCGTCCAGCGCCATCTTGAGAGGCTTGGCCGCCTTGCGCGCCTCCCAGGCCCGCAGCAGCGACGCCGGGTCGAAGCCGGCGACGCGTCCCGCCTCCGCGATCACGTCCTGCGAGCGCGCGGGCGGCTTCTGCCCGTTCAGGCGCAGGATGGCGCGGAAGTAGGTCGTGAAGGAGGGCAGTGCCCGCAGCAGCAGCGCGCCGATCTCGTCCGGCTGCTCCGCCGACAGCAGTAGCCCCGTCCGGAGCTGCACCAGCTTGCCCCTGAGCTCGCGCTCGGTCTGCAGCCGCAGCGCGACGTCGTCCTCCGGCAGGTGCGTGATCGGATCCGTGCCGCGCAGCACCTCCCGCGCATCGCGCATGTCCGCAACCTCGATGGCGAAGGCGTCGGCCGACTCCTCCCACTCCTGCCAGGACGCCAGCATCGGCGCGGTGTTCCCGGCCTTCACCCAGCGGCGCGCCAGCGCGGAGCCGATGCGCAGCGCCGGCCCGTCCACGGTGTCCAGCAGCACGAGCAGGTTGATGTCGCTGACGCCCGGCACCGCCTCCTCCCGCGGCACCGAGCCGTACAACACCACGCTGCGCAGCCGCGGCCCGTAGAGCGAGCCCAGCTCCTTCGCGATCTGATCCGCCGTTTCCCTCGGATGCACCATCACGTCCTCCGTGACCCCCGACGTCCCATCTCACGCTCGCCCGCCGCCGAATGCCGGCGGACGGCGCTCACCAGCTGCCGCCGGCCCCGCCGCCGCCGAACCCGCCACCGCCGCCAAAGCCGCCGAATCCACCGCCGCCACCACCGCCGCCGAATCCGCCGCCGCCGCCACCGAAGCCGCCCCAGCCACCGCCGCGGTGGTTGCTGTTCATGAGGAACAGCAGGGGGAGCCAGCCCAGGCCGCCGCCCCCGCCGCCCCGACCGCCCCGGCCGCCACGCAGCACGGAGGCGATGACGATGACGATGATGATCCAGGCGATCCGCAGGCCGCCGCGGTGCGACCCGCTCGGCGGTGCCACCTGCTCCGGCGGGATCGCCGGGGCGCCCGTGAGCTGGAAGTTGAAGTGCTGCGCGTATTTCTGTGCAATGGCGATGACGCCCAGCAGCACGCCCGTGCCGTAATCACGGTCGATGAACGCCGGGATCATGTACTGGTCCCGCATGCGTCCCGCTTCCGCCGCGGTGATGAAGGTGCTGGTGCCTGTGCCCGTCTCGATCCAGAGGTGCCCGCGATGATCGTCGGACGTCTCCTTGGGCACGATGAGGATGACCACGCCCGTGTTGCGCGTGGGGTCGGTGGGCGGGCCCTTCTTGCCCACCTTCCAGTCGCGGCCGATCTGCAGCCCCACCTCGGACGGGTCCCGGCCCTGCAGCGACGGCAGCGTGACGACGACGATCTCGCCCCCTGACTTCTGCCGGACCTCGTCGATGATCGCCTGCATGGAGTCCCGCTGCGCCTGCGGCAGGACGTTGGCGAAGTCGTTGACGTAGCCGACAGGCGCGGGAATGCGTAGCTGAGCGGCGGCGCCGGTCGGCAGCACGAGAAGCAGGACGGCGCTGAAAAGCCCCAAAAGGCGGTTCATTGCGCTTCCGATGAGGTGGGCGCGACCGGCCGAATGTAGCGCGGGCCATCCGCGCCGGAAAGCGGCCACGCCCCGGCCGGGCTTCGTTCCCGCCTTCACCTACGCCGCGCGAGTGAGCGCGGTTTCGGCGGGTACACGAAAGGAGGGGCCGCCTCCGACGGACGGCCCCTCGCGATCGTGCACCGAACCCGGCCGGTTAGTTCTTACGCTTCTTCGCCGCCTTCTCCTCCACGGCGCCCTTGGCGATGGTGTCGACCGTGGTGGTGGTCGTCTTCACGATCGTGTCCGTCGCGGGCACGGACGCGGTGGTCGTGACCTCCGCGGTGGTGGTCGTCGGCACTGCCGTGGTGTCGGCCGTGCTCGTCTCGCTGGCGTTGTTGCCCTTGTTGCAGGCGACGACCGCCAACGCGGCCAGCGCCAGCATGCCGAACCTAGTGCTCTTCATCTCGCCACCACCCCGTCAGAGTTGGGTTTGTCAGCGCCTGCCGCGCTGGCTTGCCTGCCAGCGGCTGCAATCTCCATACCGGAATCGGCCGTCTGGCTGTGCTCCGCGTGCGGCTGCGCCTGCCCGCGCGGACCACCGGCCGGTCACGATGTGGTGTAAAGGCAATCCACAGGACGAGATACGGCGTTGTCGACTCGTTCTTGCCAAAGGCACCCCCCGGATGCGCGCCTGGTGCCCGAGACCGGAAATCCCCCTGCAAGCTCCTGGCATGGAGGGTTTTCGCGCTGGAGCGCCGCGGCCCCCCCCGAACCGTCGCGCCCCTGGTCAACGGGGACTAGCTTCCGGGGCCAGCGTTGGGGCAGCGTTTTCGCCGGGGGCACTCACCCGAGAGCGCCTTGACCGAGGACGCGATCTTACCGGAGTCGCAGAATGGTCGCGGGCAGGCGGTATCGAGTTGCATTGCTCTGGCAGCTCTGCCTCGCCGGCTACATGCAGCTGATCTCGTGGGTTCCACTCGGACGATGGAACTACCAGCGCTGCTGTCCGCCGGGGCTCGAGCAACTCCGTCGTGGCACGCTCACCGCTGGCGATGCGGTAGGCGTCGGCGCGTTTCTGCTGCCTCTGGCGTTCTTCTGGTTGGGCTCGCGCCGGGAGTGGCGCTGGGCGATGTGGCTTGCGGTAGTGGCGACCGGCGTGTGGCTGGCTCTGCAGCTCTGGACCTGGTGGCCGCCGTATCTCTTCGGAGCGTCCGATCACTGGGCGCAGGTCTATGCGCGAGCGTTTGCCGAATCGACCCCGATTCTGCCCCGGTGGGGCAAGCATCTCCCCCCCGACGCGCTGCACCTTGCGCTTCAGATATTGCTGGCCGGGACCGTCGCGTCCGGCCTCGTGGTACTCCTGCGGCGGCCACGGAGCACGGCGGTCTGACGGCTGAAGCCGGCGACCTCCATGTCGCCCGCTCGGTGAATCAGCCAGGAGCAAACGGAAGCCCCCGGGAATCCCCCCGGGGGCCTCGTGCATCAGGGTCCATCGGACCTACTCAGTGCCCTCGGCGCGACTCGAACGCGCGGCCTACGGTTTAGGAAACCGTCGCTCTATCCACCTGAGCTACGAGGGCGGAGCTACTGCCGCCTGGAAAGCTAGCGGCGCGCGCCGCGGGTTTCCAGTCCGGAGGCCGGCTACTCGTAGGTGAGGAGGGAATGCAGCGGCAGGGAGCCGAGGCGAGGCCGCCCGTGCAGGAAGCCGAGCTCCACCACGAATGCGGTGCCCAGCGCTTCCCCGCCCAGGCGCTGCACCAGCTCGACGGCGGCCGCCGCCGTGCCGCCGGTCGCCAGGACATCATCCACGATGAGCACGCGCTGGCCGGGCCGGATCGCGTCCACGTGGGCCTCCAGCGCGTCGGTGCCGTACTCCAGGCCGTAGCTGACGCGCTCCGTGCGGTAGGGCAGCTTCCCCGGTTTGCGGAAGGGCACGAAGCCGCAGCCCAGCAGGCAGGCGAGAGGTGCGCCGAAGATGAAGCCGCGGGACTCGATGCCCACCACGACGTCCGCGCCGTCCGCCGCGGTGGCGAGTGCCCGCACGACATCCTGGAAGAGCCGTGCATCGACAAGGACGGGCGTGATGTCCTTGAAGGCGACCCCGGCGCGCGGGAAGTCGGGGACGTCCCGTATGCAGGCCCTCAGGCGTTCCTGCAGGCTGCCGAAGGGCGGGTCAGCGGGCACGGCCGGCGATGTACCCGGAGATCAGTCCCGCGAGCGCCGCGTCCAGCGGGTCCCCGGCGTACCCCGCGTCGAGTGCGCCCAGCCCCTGCTGCTTCAGCCGGGCCGAGAGCAGCTCGAGTCGGGCGGCGACCATGATGGCGGCGTCGGAGACACTGAGGGGCCGGCGGCTGGATCCGCCGACGAAGTCCGGCTCGGGCTCCGGCGCGCGGCGTTTCGGGATCGCCGCGTCCGGCAGGTAGATGGCGTCGGCGGGGATGGTCCCGGATGCCACGGTCTGGGCCGGGGGCGCGGGAGGCGTGACGCGCGCCGCCTGCAGCGGTATGGGCGGCTCGATCATCGGTGGCTCGACGGCATTCACAATGGGAGCGACGGTCCTGTCCGCCTCGAGGCGCGGTTTGGCGGCCTCCGGCGTGCTGGCGTCGAGCGGGAAGAACGGCGCGAGTGGGCGCTGCTCTCCGGGTGCGAAGCTGGGTTGTCCGGTCGCGCTCCGGGTGTATGCCGGAGGAAGCGGCTGGGAGGCACCCGAACCGGGCCCGTGCAGGTCGCCAATCATCGGCAGGTGCTCCTGTGTGCTTGGAAGAGAGCGGACAGACCGTCGGCAAGATAATCTGCGGCAACGCGCCGGAACAAGCGTGAGTCTAATGCCGCCAGTCTCCGATGGGCACGTCGAGGCCGAGCAGCAGGTGCCGGCCGGGGGCGGGCTCGTAGTATCGGCCGCCCACGGCATTGATCACGACGGAGGCATTGTAGCGCGCGTCGAAGGCGTTGCCGAGAGCTGCGAAAGGGGCGAGACCCAGACCCTGGAGCCGTCGCCGGGCCTGCAGCCGCAGCTCAACGACGGTGTAGGCCGGGTTGGAGGCGGTATTGGCGTCGTCCACGAAGAAGCGGGCGACGTGCTGGGCCTCGGCCTGCGCGTCCAGGCCGGCCGCGCGCAGCGTGAGACGGCCGACCAGCTGCTGGGGCGGGATGCCGGGCAGCCGGTTGCCCTCGTAGGCGTGGCCCGGCAGGCCATCGTCGATGAAGGTGAACCGGGAAACCGTGTAGGCGCCGGCGAGCTGCAGGAAGGGCGTCAGCAGCGCTTCGAGGCCCAGCTCCACGCCCTGGTGCCGGGAGCGCCCGGCGTTGCGGTAGAAGTCGCGGTCCGGCACCTGGGGCACCCGATAGGAGACGATCTCGTCGCGCACCCCCATGGTGTAGAGGGCGAGGTCGTAGCGCAGCCTCGGCGCCAGCCAGCCGCGGGCACCGATCTCGTAGCTGAGGGCGTGCTCCGGCCGGAGGTCGGTGTTGAAGCCACCGGCGCAGCAGGGCTGCCCCGGGGCCGGGGGCGCATTGATGAGCTCCGTGGTGGTGGGCGTCTGGAAGGAGGTCGCCAGCGAGGCGTAGAAACTGGCGGCGTCGCCGGCGTTGAAGAGCAGTGACGCCCTGGGGCTCACGGCCGCCAGCGCCCGCTGGCCGGAGTTGTCGCCGTCGGCGAGGTAGCGGTCGTCCGTGGCGAAGCGCACGTCGTCATAGCGCACGCCCGCGCCCAGGCGCAGGCGCGGCGCCAGCGCGAGCTGGGCCTCCGCGAACGGGCCGAAGGCCGAGACCCGGTCGATCTGGTCGCGGGTGGTGGCGCCGCGCCGTGCCCCGCCCGCGTTGACGAACTCGTGGCGCGCGTCGCGCTGCGCCTCCAGGTCCATGCCCGCCACCAGCGAGGCCGCCCGCCCCGCGAGCGCGCCGTCCAGCGAGATCGTGCTGCGCACGCCCCCCGCATGACGGTTCAGATCGACAATGCTGAAGGTGAGGGGATTGTCGACCGTGCGGTTGGCGCCGTACGCGAGCAGCTCGATCCTGGAGGGCCCGAGGCGCCGGTCGTAGGCCAGCCCGGCCTGGGCCTGGCTGGCGTCCTCCGCCGCGCCCGCCGCCGTGTTGGCCGGCCAGGCGGCGCGGGGCCGGAGGCGGGCGGAGTCGAGAGGCAGCGAGCCCGGGTTCTGGGCCAGCGGCTGGGAGGCGACGTTCAGCAGCAGCCGCAGCGTGGAGGAGGTGTCCGGGGCGAGGGCCACGCTGCCGTTGAACACCTCGGTGCGGGCGCGGGAATACTCGCGGAACCCGGCCGCGTCCGTCCGGGCGTAGGAGCCCAGGTACTCCGCCCTGCCCGCCTGGCCGCCCGCCTTCACCTGCCATTTGGTGAGGTTGCCCAGCGACGTGCCGTCGCCCTCGTCGCCCACGATCAGGCGCGCCTCGCCCGCCAGCGGCACCGCCGGCGGCGCCTCGGTGCGCACCGAGATCACGCCACCCGCGGCATTGCCGTAGAGCGTGGAGGCCGGCCCGCGGATCACCTCGATGCGGCCGGCCGAGCCCAGGTCCAGGTTGGTGAGCTTGGCCTGTCCGTCGGCGTTGGTCAGGGGGATGCCATCCACCAGGATGCGTACTCCCCGCACGCCGAACGCCGCTCGGGAGCCGAAGCCGCGGATGGCGATGCGCGTGCCCAGGGAGACGTTGTAGCGGTTGGCGGCCAGCACGCCCGGCACCAGCGCCAGGCTCTCGTCCAGTCCCAGGGTGGCCCGCGCGTCCTGGATGTCGGGGGCGGATACCGCGGACACCGCCCGGGCCACTTGCCGGAGCGGCTGCAGCTGGCGGGTGACCGTGACCTGCAGGGCGGGCAGCGGGACCACGCGGGCGCTGTCCGCGGGTGGCCCCACCGGCGCGGGCTCCTGCCCCGCGGCGGGAAGCGCCGTGAATGCCGGCACCAGGATGGCGAGGGCGGTGAGCGCGGTGCGGATGGTGCCCTGCCCCTTTCCCGCCGCGGCGTCAGCCTCTCGCCGGCTGCCGGGCGGCGCGCAGGTGGCGCCAGACCCACCAGACCGCGCCGGCGATGATGATGGCCGCGATCACGGCGTCGAAGCGGTGGAAGTAGACCTTGAGCGTACCCCAGTTGTCGCCCAGCTTCACGCCGATCCAGGCCAGTCCCAGGCTCCAGATGAAGGAGCCCACGAAGGTGTAGGCCAGGAACGGTAGCATGCGCATGCGGCTGACGCCCGCCGGGAAGGCGATGAAGGTGCGAATCACCGGGAGCAGCCGGCCGATGAAGACGGCGATCTGCCCCCAGCGATCGAAGAACCGGTCCGCGATCTCCAGGTCGTGGTGGGAGATGAGCAGGTACTTGCCGTACTTCTCCACCAGCGGCCGGCCGCCCCAGGCGCCCACGTAGTAGGCGAGCACCGATCCCAGCACGCAGCCGATGGCTCCGGCCAGGCTGACGCCGAGCAGCGTCAGTGAGCCCCGCGAGACCAGGTAGCCCGCGAAGGGCATGATGACTTCCGAGGGCAGGGGTATGCATGCGCTCTCGATGGCCATGAGCAGCGCCACGCCGCTGTATCCCAGTCCCTGGATGATGGACATGATGAAGCCGGCCACGGCGGCGAAAACGTGTTCGATCACGGAGGGTCCTCGGAGAGTCGGGGCTGATCAGGACTGGGCCGGCCAGCCGAACCGGCCCAGCAGGGGCACGAAGGCGCAGTCGGTCACGTCCTCGTGGATGACGCCGGCGTCGGTCCGGCGGTACAGTCGCAGCACCTGCGTGTCGCGATCGCCTATGGGAATCAGCATGCGCCCGGTCGGCGAGAGCTGGTCCAGCAACGCCTGGGGCGGCCCGGGGGCACCGGCGGTCACGAGGATGGCGTCGTAGGGCGCGTATTTCGACCAGCCAATGGTGCCATCGCCCACGAGCAGCGCGATGTTGGGGATGCGCAGCTGGTCCAGCACCGCCCGGGCGCGCACCGACAGCTCCCGCACCCGCTCGATGGAGTACACGTTGGCCGCCAGCTGCGCCAGCAGCGCCGTCTGGAACCCGCTGCCCGTGCCGATCTCGAGCACCCGCTCCGTCGGCTCCAGCTTCAGCGTCTGCAGGTAGAGCGCCTGCAGCGACGGCTGCGACGCCGTCTGCTGGAAGCCTATGGGCAGGGGCGCGTCCTGGTAGGCCCGGTGGTGCACCGCCGCCGGCAGGAAGAGGTGGCGCGGCACCTCGTCGAACGCCCGCAGCACGGTCAGGTCGTCGATCCCCCGCTCCCGGATCGCCTCGATCAGCTCGCGGCGCTGCCGCTCCCAGAGCCGCTCCGTCACAGGCTCAGGTCCCAACCGGACAAGTCCTGCAGCAGCGCGAAGTTGGTCAGGTCCAGGTGAAGTGGCGTCACCGAGATGAAGTTCTCGTGGATGGCCCGGAAATCCGAGTCGGGACCACCCCACCAGCGGCTCTCGCCCCCGCCGATCCAGAAATACTCGCGGCCGTTCGGGTCCTGCGCCCGTGTGAGCGAGCCCACGTACTCGCGCCGCCCCAGCGTCGTCACCCGCACCCCCGCCACCTGCTCCGGCGCCACGGGCGGCAGGTTCACGTTCAGCAGGGTTTCCTTCGGCAGGTCCGCCCGCAGCAGGCGCTCCAGCAGCCGGGCGACGACGCCGCCCCAGGCCGCCATGCTCGCCTCTTCCCTGTCGGCCAGCGAGACGGCCACGGCCGGCACGCCCAGGATCGTGGCCTCCATGGCCGCCGCCACCGTACCGGAGTAGAGCACGTCGTCGCCCAGGTTCGGCCCGTGGTTGATGCCGGAGAGCACGACGTCCGGCCGGTGCTCCAGCAGCGCGCCCAGCGCCAGGATCACACAGTCCGTGGGCGTGCCGTCCACCGCCTGCACGCCCTCGCCCCGCTGCTTGACCCGCAAAGGGTTGTGCAGGGTGAGCGAGTGGCTGGTCGCGCTCTGCTCCCGGTCCGGCGCCACCACGCGCACCTCGCCCAGTCCCCGCGCCGCCTTCGCCAGCGTGCGGATCCCCTCCGAGAGGTAGCCGTCGTCGTTCGTCACCAGGATCGTGCGCGACGCCATCAGCTGCTCCGCCCCCCCGGAGCCAGCACCTGCAGCAGCTGCTGCAGCTCGTCCCGCAGCAATGCGCGCATCTCCGAGTCCTGGGCCGCGCTCGTCGCCTGCGTCAGCTCCCCGCCCCGCCGGAGTTGCTCCAGCCGCTGGCGCGCGCCCTCGATGGTATACTTCTCCTTGTACAGGAGGTGCTGCACCAGCAGCACCAGCTTGATCTCCTTGCGCTGGTAGACCCGGTTGCCCGACCGGTTCTTGGACGGGTTCAGGACCGGGAACTGGCTCTCCCAGTAGCGCAGCACGTGCGGCTTCAGTCCCACCAGGTCGCAGACTTCGCTGATGGAATAGTACTCCTTGTGCGCGATCGGCCGGGACACCGAAACAACCGGCGGCGGCGCAGGCAATGACGGAGACGGACCCGGGTCCGAAGACGCGTCCGCCCCCGTGGACGCCTGCGGCTCTTCGTGCGGCGGAAGCGCCGGAGACGCAGGCGCAGGCGGCGACGTTGGCGAAAGTGGCGCCGGGTCGGGCCCGGGCGGTTCACGGGGGGGCGCGCCCTCTCCGCCCTCGAAGAACATCGGCTGGTCCGTCACCGCCACAGCTCCGCCTTGGGTTCGCGCAGCATCAGGCTCTCCACCGCCTCGCGGGCGTGCATGCCCTCGAAGAGCACGGCGTGGACGACGTCCACGATGGGCATGTCGATGCGCTCGCGCTGGGCGAGCTTGTAGGCGGCACGGGTGGTGTCCACGCCTTCCGCCACCATGGTCATGCCGCCGAGGATGTCGTGGAGCCTGCGGCCTTTGCCCAGCTCGTAGCCCACGCTGCGGTTGCGGGACAGCTCGCCCGTGCAGGTCAGGATCAGGTCGCCCATGCCGGCCAGGCCCGCGAAGGTCAGCGGGTTGGCGCCCAGCTGGATGCCCAGGCGCGAGATCTCCGCCAGCCCCCGGGTGATGAGCGCGGCCAGCGCGTTGTGTCCCAGCCCCAGGCCGCTGCTCATCCCGGCCGCGAGCGCGATCACGTTCTTGAGCGCGCCGCCCAGCTCGACGCCCTCCACGTCCGCCCCGGTGTAGACCCGGAAATAGGGCGTCTGGAAGAGCTGCTGCGCGGCGCGCGCGGCGTCGGGCGCGAAGGAGGCCACGGTCACGGCGGTCGGACTCTCCGCCGCGACCTCGCGGGCGAAGCTCGGTCCGGACAGGAAGGCGGCGCGGTCGCGCGCGCCCGCGGGTAGCACGTCCCGCAGCACCCCGGCCATGGTGCAGAGCGTGTCCTTCTCAATGCCCTTGGAGGCGCTCACCACCAGCGCATCCGGCCGCATGGCCGCCGCCACCTGCGTCATGACGCTGCGCACGTGCTGCGCCGGGCTCACGGAGACGACGACGTCCGCGCCGGCCACGGCATCGCCGATCGAGGTCGTCGCCTGCAGCCGATCGTCCAGGGTGAAGCCGGGGAGGTAGACGCCGTTCTCGTGGCGCTGGTTCAGCTCCGCCACGACCTCGGCCTCCCGGGCCCAGAGGCGCGTCTGGAAGCCCTTCTTGGCCAGCAGGTTGGCCAGGGTCGTGCCCCAGCTGCCGGCGCCGATCACGCCAATGGTGGGCATCAGGTCGACACCCTGGCCCGGCCGAAGCGGTGCTCCTCGCCCCGCCGTAGCCGGCCGATGTTGGCCCGGTGCGCGAAGATGACGAAGGCCATCAGCGCCAGCGACAGCCAGAGCACGGGGCCCGCGCCCTTCGTCAGATAGACCACGGGAGGCACCACGATCACGGCCACGATGGAGGAGATGCTGACGATGCGTGTCGTCGCCACCAGCGAGACCCACACGATCAGCCCCGCGAGCACCGCCCAGGGCGCCAGCGCCAGGAAGACGCCCGCCCCCGCGGCCACGCCCTTCCCCCCCTTGAAGCGCACGTAGACCGAGAAGACGTGGCCCAGGATCGCGGCCGCGCCGAAGGCCAGCGCCCATTCCCAGTGCGGTGAGCCGTCCAGGCGGGGGAAGAAGAAGGTGGGGGCGAAGCTCTTGAAGATGTCCACCATGAAGACGGGGACCGCGGCCTTCCAGCCCAGCACCCGGAACACGTTGGTGGCGCCCAGGTTGCCGCTGCCGTGCTGGCGCAGGTCAATGCCGCGGACCACACGGCCCATCACGTAGCTGGTGGGAAATGCCCCGATGAAGTAGCTGGCCACCACCAGCAGCCAGGTCACCGCGTCTTCTCCTCGCGACGGCCGCGCAGGCGCAGCCGCACCGGCGTGCCCGTGAACCGCCAGCGCTCGCGCACCGCGTTACGCAGGTAGCGGAGGTACGTGTCCGTGAGCGCCTTCGGATGGTTCACGAAGAGCACGAACGTGGGGGGCGCGACATCCGCCTGGGTGGCGTAGAGCAGCTTCACCCGCATGCCCCGATAATGGGGCGGCGGCTGCCGCTCCGCCAGTTGGCGGAACGCTTCCGCCACCTCGGCCGTGGGCACCCGCTTCTGCCTCTCCTCGGCCACCTGCAGCACCAGCTCCAGCACCTTCTGCACGCGCTGCCCGGTCAGCGCCGAGGCGAAGAGGAACGGTACCCAGCGAAGCTGCGGCGCCCGCTCCGTGATCTGGCGCTGGTACTCCAGCGCCGTGTTGGTCTCCTTCTCCACCACGTCCCACTTGTTCACCACGATGATCAGCCCGCGCCCGGCCCGCCAGGCCAGCTCGGCGATCTTCAGGTCCTGCACGTGGGCCGGCTCGGTACCCTCGATCATCAGCACGCACACGTCGGAGCGCTCGATCGCCCGCTCGGTGCGCAGCGAGCTGTAGAACTCCAGCCCTTCCGCCGCCCGGGAGTGCCGGCGCAGCCCCGCCGTGTCCACGAAGATCAGCTCGCGCCCGTTGAAGCGCAGCGACGTGTCGATGGCGTCGCGGGTGGTCCCGGCGACGTCGCTCACCACCAGCCGGTCCTCACCGAGCAACTTGTTGATGAGGCTGGACTTGCCCACGTTGGGCTTGCCGATCACAGCCACCCGCAGCGCCTCGTCCTCCTCGTCTTCCACCGCCGGCGGGAAGTGCGAGACCAGCACGTCCAGCATGTCGCCTGTGCCCTTCCCGGTGCCGGCGCTGACCGGCACCGGCTCGCCCAGCCCCAGCTCCCAGAAGTCGTGCTGGGCGATCTCCTGGGGGATCTTGTCGAGCTTGTTGACTACCAGCACGATGGGGCGACCGGACTTCCGCAGCTCCTCCGCGATGCGCTCGTCCATTCCCTGGAGCCCTTCGCGGCCGTCCACCAGGAAGACGATGACGTCGGCCTCCTCGATGGCGGCCTCGACCTGGCTGCGGATCGCCTGTGCCAGTGGCTCATCGGCGCCGATCTCCAGCCCGCCCGTGTCCACGGCCCAGAAGGTATGGCCCGCCCACTCGGCGCGGGCGTAGTGCCGGTCCCGGGTGACGCCGGGCGTGTCTTCCACGATGGCCAGCTTGTGGCCCAGCAGCCGATTGAAGAACGTCGACTTGCCGACGTTCGGCCGGCCCACGATGGCCACGGTCGGGAGTGTGCGCTTCATGAGTGCAACGCGGCGAGGGTCGAGGTCAGCTCCAGGCCGGGGAGCACGCGGGCGCCCTCCAGCCGCTGCTCCAGCTGCGCCAGGGGCAGGTCGTCCACGAAGAGGCCATCGTCGTTCAGCGCCTCGGCCGGAATGAGGACGGCGTCGTAGGGGCCGCCCCTGAGCACGGCGGCGAGAACGTCGCGACCCGGCAGCAAACCCGCCGTGGTCACGGTCTCGCCGAACATGCGGTTGCTCACCGCCAGCACGTCCACTTCCCCTCCCCGGGTCTCCGCCAGCCGGGTGGCGAGCGGCTCGATGATCGGTCCCATGCGGCGGCCGGTGACAATGGCAATGCGCTGTCCGTCCAGGCGCGGCACGTCGCCCAGGCCCGCCTCGAAGTCGTCCAGGAAGCGGCGCACCGAGCCTACGCCGTTCTCCATGAGCGGCCAGTCGTCATAATACTCCCCGCCGGGGATGGGCCGCCCGGCGATGTAGAACATGTCGTCGGCCACGTAGGCCCAGCCGGTGCCGCGCTCGGCCAGCGCCCGCATCCGCGCCGCCGCCACCTGTTCGATCGCGGCCGCGGCCTCCTCCGCCCTCAGCAGCCGGACGGGCCGGCCCAGGTTGTAGCGCGTCAGCCCTACCGGCACCACCGAGATCGACAGCACCCCCGGCCCCAGCGCCCACAGGTCGTCCAGCGTCCGACGCAGGTGCTCGCCATCGTTCCACTCCGGGCAGAGCACCACCTGCGTGTGCACCTCCAGCCCGGCGTCCAGCAGCCGCGTCAGCCGCTCGACGATGTCGCCCCCGTACTCCACGCCCAGCAGCCGCTGCCGCACGTCCGGCTCCGTGGCGTGCACGCTCACGTACAACGGCGACAGCCGCTGCTCCATCAGCCGCTCGAACCCCTTCGGCCCCAGGTTCGTCAGCGTGACGTAGTTGCCGTAGGTGAACGACAGCCGGAAATCGTCGTCCTTCAGGTGCAGCGTGCCCCGCGCCCCTTCCGGGTTCCCGTCCACGAAGCAGAACACGCACTTGTTGGCGCACTGCCGGACCACGTCCGCCGCCGGCACCACGCCCAGCCCTTCCTCGGCGTCCTTCTCGATCTCGTAGACGACGACGTCGTCCGCGGCGCCGCTCGCGATCTCCACTTCCAGGGCCGGCTCGGCCTCCAGGAAGCGCAGATCCACCACGTCGCGCACGGGCGAGCCGTTGATGCGCAGGATGCGGCTCCCGACCTCGAGCGACAGCGCCTCGGCAATGGAGCCGGGCAGAACCTCGGCGATGCGAACCATGTCCCCCCGTCCCCCTACGCTTCGGGGCGGCCCCGTGGAGGCCGCCCCGAAGAATTCGACAACCCTTCAAATCTAACGCCGATCCGCCCTTTCCTCAAGCGCCGGTGGCCTCCACCAGCGAGGCGCCGCAGGCGCCGCAGGCCGGGTCGCCGGGCTCGTAGGCGGCGCCGCAGGCGGGGCAGGTCACGGGCAGGTCGTCCGTGCGGTCCTCGCGCGCGGCCAGGATGCGCATGGCCTCCTCGTACTCGAAGGCGGGGACGAGCACGCGCACCTGGGCCAGGTCGCCGATGTCCACGGTGAAGGAGAAGTGGTCCTTCTGCGACAGGACCTGCGCATCCAGTCCCTCGGCCAGCAGGTTGTCCCGGATCAGGTCGGCCTCGATGTCGTCGCCCGTGTTGAAGACCTCGGCCCAGCCATCCACGATAGGCACCTCCTGGTGCGCCTCACAGACGTACTCCGTGCCCTCGCCCCGGTCGCATTCCTGGCAAAGCGCCAGGCCGCAGACCACGCAGGCGCCTTCGGCCTGCCGGTCCGGGTGCGTGGTGCAGAGGGTCGGGACCTGCACCTGGCCGCAGGCCGGGCAGGACTCGCCGTCGGCGGGGACGCGGTTGCCGCAGTTGGGGCATTCCAGGGTATCGCCCGAATCGGCGCCGAGACGAGTTCCGCAGGCAGGGCAGCTTACGGCATCATCGGGGGCGGTGGCGCCGCAGCTCGGACAGGTGGCCATGTTTGCCTCGTCGCTTGGGTTCCCGGCATCGGACGATTGCCGCGGGGTGCAAGAAGCATGCGCCGCACGGTCCGGTCCTGCCGGGGGAAAACGCGGCGGGGCCGCGCCCTGAGGCGCGGCCCCGCATCGGGCGGAGCGCACTTGCGGCGCCCCTGGAGCTACCTGCCGAGCTCGTACTTCCAGCCCACCGCGTCCTTGGACTTGGTCGTGGCGGTGAAGTCGACCGTCTGCTCCTTGGTGGGCGCCGGGACGCTCACGTCCTGGGCCTCGACGGTCGAGCCATCCTTGGCCAGGAAATAGACCTTGAAGGTGATGGGCGAGCCCGCCGTCACCCTCTTGTTGGTGATGGTGCCGGTCAGCTTGGCGCCGTCGTCCGCGACCGTCATGGCCGCGTCCGACACCTCGAACCGGAGCGAATCGCCTCGCAGCAGCATCTTGAGGGTCGCCTCCTTGCCCGCGGCCTCCGCCTTGGGGTCGGTGGCGATGTCGGCGAGCCCGCGCGAGGTCGCGCTGGCGAGCCGGATCATCATGCTGTTGGCGGGCTCGAGCGCCAGGAAGCGGGCGGTGACGTCGCTCAGCTCGTTGAAGAGCGGCGCGAGCTGCTGCGCGAACGGCTTGCGCG
>JADGQX010000136.1 GCA_017881445.1 Gemmatimonadota bacterium
CCGTGGAGGCTGCGCTCGGCCGTACGCTACGACACGAGTGAGCGCTGAGCCCGGATCGAACGCGTCGGCTCCTCGCCCCAACGCCAGCGCGGCCGCATGCATCATGGCTTCTCGTAGCGCGGCACCAGGATCGGGCCCTCGTCACTGAGCAGATACGACAGTCGCGGATCCGCCAGGATGTCCTCGTAGGCGCGGCGCACGCCGTCCACGCGCATCCAGCGGCGCACCGGCCGGATGCCGTGGCTGTAGTCCACGTACCAGTCGATGTGGCCGAGGTACAGCGGCTGAATGGGCTGCCCGTTCGCGTAGTGCCAGCCGTAGATCGCCACGCGGTTCGGCCGCTGCTGGAGCTGGCCGGTGACGACGATGTCCTTCTTGATCCCCGCGACGAACACGCCCCGCGCGCCCCGCTCCGTGCCCTTCAACTGCTCTTCGATGATGCGATGATGCTGCAGGAACGTCGCCGGCGCCTCGCGCTCGACCGTCAACGGGCGCGGATCGAGATGCACCTGCGCCGCCGCCCAGATGTCGTTCACCATCTTGCGTGTCGGCAGCACGAATCCGAAGGCGTCGCAGAATCCCTGCCCCGTGTACGGCAGCATCGGCATGCGCACGAAGTCGTCGTCGGAGCCGATCGCCAGGTAGTCGGGCATGACCTCGTATTCGACGACGTGCAGGGCGCTGTCGGCTCCGGTCGCCTGCACCGTCACCGTGCGCAGCTGGCGCAGAAACGACGGCATATTGCCGCTGAACAGCTCCCGCCGGATCGCGCCCTCGCGTTCTTCCCGCGACACGTCGGCCAGCGAGGCGATGAATGCGCTGCCCGTCAGCGCGTGGGAGGAACGCGCCGGAACCCCGGGTGGACCGGCCGCCGGCAGCACGACGTCGTCCTGGATGAACTGCGTGTATGCACGCGCCGTCTTCAGCACCGTTTCGCCCCGATCGTAGTCGGGCCGGCCCGTGAGCAGCGCGTGCATGTAGCCGTTCATCTCCCCGATCATCACCGTGTGCAGGATCTCGTTCTTTGGATTCGGATGCAGCAGAACCTCGATCTGCGACGCCCGGTAGCGGCGGAACTCGCCGAAGGTGTCGGCCGTGAACGGGAATGGCTCGCGCAGGTAGTTCATCATGCGCTCGGACGCGCGCCAGGTGCCGCCCGAATCCGAGACGACCTTCTTGCCGTCCAGCATGATGTTGCGGTCGTCGTAGGCGAGCACGACCAGCCTGTTGCGCGCTCTGGCACGCAGCCACTTCACCAGCTTCTCGCCGTGACTCCAATCGAAGTTGTAGTTCGCATCCAGGAACGCGATGCGCTCCAGCCAGGAGGGCAGCGAGTCCTGTCCTTCGATGAAGGCGAACATGAAGGAGCCGCCCCCGCTGTGGCCGGTGAGCGTGACGACGAGGTGCGGCGGGTTTCCGATGGCGGCGCGTACCTGGTCCACGATTTCGACGATGCGCGCGTTCGCCCGGGCGTAGCCGTGCACCCGTCGCCATTCCGGCCAGCTCTTCGTGTTCGCCTCCAGGTAGGCGACGATGGCCTGCGGCATTCCGCGCGCTCTGAGCGCCCGCGTCTGCGCGCCGATGTTCTGGATGTCGTAGTGCCAGTCGAGCCCGGGTGCGGGCCTCCGCCCGATGGTCTGGGCGGTGGTGTTGCCGTTGGGCAGGGCGTAGAGGATGAGATCGACGCGCCGGGTCGGGTCCACGCGTGCGGGCGCGACGATGGTGGCGGTGACGCCGGGGTACAGCTCCAGCACGCGTGTGCGCTCGCCCAGGCTGTCGGGCGGCGGGAACCCGGCCAGGTCGATGCTGCGGCGCGCGGCACATCCCGCCAGCAGCGCCGCCAGCAGCCCGGCGCATGCGAGTGCCGCGGATCGCCTCAGGCGGCCCGCGCGCGCACCCGTCGCATTCCCTAGAAGATCAGCCAAAGAGCAATCCCCCCTGCCCTTCATCCGCCGCGCAGCATCTCGTCGATCCGGATGAACGTGTAACCCCGGAACCGCAGCTCTTTCACCAGCGGCTCCAGCAGCAGGTACATCTTGTCCCGGCGGTCGGCCCCGATGTGCAGCAGGAGCATGTACCCGTTCAGCCCGGCCGGATCCTTACGCTCGTACGCCAGAATGTCGTCGTAGATCTGCTTCGAGGAGACGAATCGCGGGTCGCTCTCCGGCAGGTAGTCCCGGTTGGAGCCCGAGCCGGGCGAGAAGTTGAAGACCGTCACCCCCATGCTCGCCGCCCACCTCGCCTGGTCGTTGTTGTACCACTCGAACGGCGGGATGAAGTAGACGTGCCCCCCCCCCTTCAGCGCTCCGATCGCCTTCAGGTCCTCGATGTTCTTCCGAAGGTCCTGCGTGAAGGCCTCCTCCGTGACGAGGCTCTTCTCGCGATCTTCCCAGGGGGCGTACAGGAGGTGCCTGTCGGAGTGCGGCCCTACGTAGTGGCCCTCCGCGACCGCGCGCTTCAGGAACGGGACGTACTCGGACTTCCGTATGAAGTCGCCCGTCACGAAGATGCCCGCCCTGACGTGCAGCTTTCCCAGCGTGCCCAGCACGCTCTCGGCGCCATCCCCGTAGTCGCCACCCGTGAAGATGAGCGCGATCCTCCTGCGGGACCTGTCCCCGCGCACGATCCCGCCGTGGTCGTAGGTGAACGCGGCGTTCGGGGCGGCTGGTCCGCCGATGTCGTGGGGCGGGGTCGTCGCAAGGCATCCCCCCAGCGACGACACGATCAATACCATGAAAGACGGCCGGTACGCAGCCCGCGCGAGCCGCGGCGTCATCGCTCTCCCTCCGATCATCTTCCAGGGGATACCTGCCGCAACCGTAGCGGCTTCCGGCGGTTCAAGATATGGGACGGCGGAAGCGCGGTCGATGGAACTTCGCCCCCCCCGCGCCACGCGGGCCGGCGTCGCCGCTACACTCCCAGCTGCTCCGAGGCCATTGCGGTTCCTTCCACGCGCGAGCGGATCTTCGCGAATGCGGCTTCCCGGGCCGTGGAGGTATCGTCGCCGAAGGGAGAGAAGCCGCAGTCGTCAGTCGTGCCCAGGCGCTCGAGGGGGATGTGCTCGGCCGCTTCCAGCACCCGGTCCCTCACCTCCTCCGGCGTCTCCACCCGGGGATCGATCGGATCGACGACGCCCACGAACACGTTCTGGTCGGGTCCGGCGTGCTCACGGATGATGCGCAGGACGCGCCGGCGGTCAGGCTCGCTCGCGAGCTGGATGTAGAAGTTGCCGGCCTTCAGGTTGAAGAGCTCCGGCAGCAGCTCACCGTAATCCACGTCGGCGCTGTGGGTGGAGTCGCGGTCGCCGCCCGGACAGGTATGCACGCCGATGCGACGCCTCTCCTCCGGCGAGAACCGCTCGAGCACCGCGTTGTTCAGCTCGATGAAGCTCCTGAGGAGTCCATGCGACGGGTCGAGCTTCAGCGAGAGTCGCCCCTCCGTGAAGTCGATCTGTACCTTGTGGGCGCCCGCCTCCAGGCAGCCGCGGATGTCGGCTTCGGCCTCATCCAGCAGGTCGGTCAGGAACGCCTCCCTCGGGTAGCCGTCGATCCCCTCCGACGGGTACAGCAGGCTGAGCGCCGAGGCGGAGATCACCGCCTGCTTCACGGGCACGTGCGCCAGCTCCCGTGCTCGCCGCAGGTATTCAGCCGCGTGGGTGGCGTAGCGGAACGGACCCGCCCTCAGTCGGGGCAGCTGGCGCTCGTGGCCGTCGGCGAAGGTGATCGTCACGCCCCCTGGCGCGATGGTGGCGAGGCCGTGGATCGGGTAGGTCACGAAGCTGGGCTTGGTCTGCTCGCCATCGCTGATCACGGGCGACCCCGTCTCCTCCAGGCGCCGGATGGTGTCGCGCAGGGCGCGATCGTACAGCGCGTCCAGCTCCGCCCGCGGAATCCGGCCGGACGCGAAGTCCCGCGCGCCTTCGATGAGCTCCGCGGGCCTGGGGATGCTGCCAATCGGCTCGGTGGGAATCGGCATGGGCGCTCTCTCCTGGGGAGCGGAACGGGATCCGGCACTCGGCTGGGGCGCGGCGCCACCCCGTCGCCTCGCTCTTGAACCATGACGGGAACCCGTGTCAGGCTCCCGCGCGCCGATCCGCCGCCGCGTAGCCGCTGCTCGCCAGACGGACGCCCGAGGCCTCATAGGCGGCGGCGGGCATGTCGTGGACGCCGGTGGCGTCGATCCAGGTGTTGTAGAAGTTGAAGAGCGCGCAGACCGTGATGGCGTCGTAGATGGCCTCCTCGCTCCAGCCCGCCTCTTTCACGGCGTCGACGTCCTGCTGCGTGGTGGCGTTCGACTGGCGATTCACCTTCTCGATGAACGCGAACAGCGCCTTCTCCCGCTCCGAGATGGGCGCGGAGCGGAAGTCCTCGAGCACGGCTGCGACGAGGTCCCGATCGTCCAGCAGCGTCGCCGCGACCGCGGCGTGCGACCCGATTCAGAAAGGGCACTCGTTGCGGCGGGAGGTGAAGGCCGCGATGAGCTCGCGCTGTCCGGGCGAGAGCGGCGACGGCGCGCGCATCACGCCCTGCGTGAAGTGCTCGAGGTGGCGCGTGATGTCGTACTTGTAGGCGAACAGGTGCATGATCTGGGGCGGGGGAGCCCCGACCGCCTTCATCGCCCGGATGATGTCGCCGCGGGGGCCCGGATCGTCGTACTGCTCGACCTCGGCCAGGAACATGGGATCCACGGTCGGTCCTCCTCGGAATTGTCAGGGATCTACGATGGGGGCGGGCGCACGCATCCTTGCCCGTCGCCACGCGCATCGTAGGCGGAATCGGCGCGACCGACAAGGATTTCGTGCCAGGGCGGGACAGGCGCCCGAGCCGACAGTGCCACAATTCACAGTGGGCACCCCGCAGACGCGGCGCGCACGCCGCATCCGGCCGCTCCGTCCTCATTGATCCTTTGTGCCCGCGCGTGCATTGTTCGACAAGGTCACAAACCGACCAGTGGCTCGAGGCGGCCCTCTCGAGGGGAGCGATTGCCGTGGATAACCTTCGGAAGTTCCGGATTGCGGTCCTGACTTGCGGGGCCGCGCTCACGCTGAGTGCGGGTTGCGCGTCCGGGCACTCCGGGCGCGCGCGATCAGCGCAACCCCAGGACTCGGTCTCGACCGGCTATGGAACCCAGGCGAAGGGAGATGTGACCGGGTCCGTGACGTCGATCTCGCCCCAGCAGGTGTCGGTGGAACCGCCCACAATCGAGGTGTGGCTGAATCGCGTGCCGGGCCTGGAAGTGCTGCATCTGCCCAACGGCGACTTCACGCTGAGGATTCACGGGCCCAGCTCGTTCTCCATGAGCTCCGAGCCCCTGATCGTGTTGGACGGCTCGCCGCTCCCGCCCGGCGGGTTGCACGGCGCGCTCGGCGCGATAGATCCGAGGGACATCGCGCACATTGATGTTCTGAAGGACGCCGGCTCCACCGCCATCTACGGATCGCGCGGCGGCAATGGCGTGATCGTGATCACGACCAAGCGGGGTGGTGGCCGCCGCTGAAGCCCCTGAAGCCGCACCGGCGCGGCGACGCGACGTGCGCTCTCCCTATGGTTGAATCGAAACCACGGTCACGGATTTCGGCGCCACTCGGAGTGTCACTCGCCCGGCCTGGACCGTCGCCGCGAACGGCTTCGGCTGGACCGTTGTCGGTGCGTCGAACGTGTTCACAGCATCGACCCTGGACGCCGTCAGCGTTGTTCCGGTCGCGGACTTCGCCGCCACGCCGGTCACGGTGGCCACGATCTCGGCGGGCTGGTTCGGATCGAGGTTCGTGACCGCAAGCCAGAGCCTGCCCGACGCGTCCTTCGCCGCGATTGCGTCCACACGCGGCAATGTCACGTCGCCGTTCGTGTACTTGCCCGCATCGAATGTGACCGGTACGAAGGTCGCGCTCTGGAACGGGATGTACATCTTGAAGACGTGGTACGTCGGCGTCAGGACCATCTTCTCCTTGTCGGTGATGATCATCGCCTGGAGGACGTTGATCATCTGCGCGATGTTGGCCGCCCGCACGCGATCCGCATGGCGCGCGAAGATGTTCAGGTTGAGTGCGGCCAGTATCGCGTCGCGCAGGCTGTTCTGCTGCACGAGGAACGCCGGATTGCTGCCGGGCAGCGGCGCATACCAGCCGCCCCATTCGTCCACCACGAGCGCGATCTTCTTCTCCGGATCGTACCTGTCCATGATGGCCGAGTGGGTCTTGATGATGTCGTCCATCTCGAGCGTCTTCTTCAGGATCTGGGCATACTCCGCCTCGCCGAAACCGACCGACTTGTACGACGGCGGCCAGGCCGGCACCGTGTAGTTGTGCAGGGACAGGCCATCCATGTCCCAGCTCCACTGGCGGTCACGCCAGGCCCTCATGATCGTATCCGTCCATTCCGTCCAGCGGGCCTCGCCGCCGCCGCCCGGACCCACCGCGATCTTCAGCGTGCGTGCGGTCGTGTCCGGATTGAAGTTCCGCACGAAGCGGCTGTAGTCCTTGAGCTGGGTCAGGTACGCCGCCGGCGACATGTTGCCGCCGCAGTCCCAGCTCTCATTGCCGATGCCGAGAAGGGCGACCTTGTACGCCGCTGGGTGGCCGTTCGCCGCGCGCTCCTTCCCCAGCGTCGTCGGCTGTGCCGTCGTCATGTACTCGAGCCACTCGGCCGCCTCCTGAACCGATCCGGACCCCAGGTTGATCGAGAGGTAGGCCCCACTGCCGATCTGGTCGAGGAAATCCATGAATTCGTGCGTGCCGAAGCTGTTCGGCTCGACCACGCCGCCCCAGCTCGGATTGAGCGTGACCGAGCGCGTCGGGCCGATGCCCTTGCGCCAGTGATAGTCGTCCGCAAAGCAGCCCCCCGGCCAGCGAACGTTGGGAACCTTCAGCGCCTTCAGCGCCGCAACCACATCGTTGCGGATGCCTCGCGTATTCGGGATGGGGGATTCGGGTCCGACCCAGATGCCGCCGTAGACACCACTGCCGAGATGCTCTGCGAACTGGCCGAAGATATTGCGGTCGATCTTCGCCCCGGTCCTCGAGACGTCCACGGTCAGATCGATCCTCTCCTGGGCCACGGCAACGCCCGGATGACTTGCGCCGGACAGCACCAGGATGGTCAAGGCCGCGGCGGTGTGAGCGAATCGAGCGCGCATGGGTGACTGTCCCCCTTTTAACGGGTTGTGCATGCGATGAGGCCGGGGTCGGCATCAGGCCACACGGTCATGCTCGGTCTCGAGCGCCTGGGAGTCGCAGCCGCCCGAGGACACTGACGAGCCTGCCCGGGCCGTCCCGTTGACGCGGCTGTCAATATGGTCTCAGTACGACGTTCTTGCGAGATACCCGGAGGCGGGCGCAGCTACGCCGCCAGGCCGCGGGTGGAGCGCCCGGCGGCGTCCGCCCGCCTGGGTGCGCGATGCCTGAACTGCCCACCCGCCCTGAGCGCCTGGGCCGGAGCCGGCGGGAGTCGAACGGGAGGCGCGCGCAGCGCGCCGGACGTCACCAGAGCGGACCGCAGGTCCGCGCAGGTGAACCTTTGCCCACACGCCGGGGTGCGCGATGCGGTGGCGAGCGCAGCGAGCCCGCGGGTTCGACTCCCGCATCGCTCGGGCGAGGCCCAGACATAGAGAGGCGCCCAGACTCTGAACGAGCCTGGGCGCCTCATGGAGCCGGCGGGAGTCGAACCCGCGTCCGCGAATAGATCCCTCAGCGCCTCTACGTGCGTGTTCCGCTGTTCCTGTCTCGCTCCTCCGTCGGCCGGCGGACAGCCTCTCGGGAGCCAGCCCCGGTGTTTCTCGCCAGTGCGCGCCGAGGCAGCACGCACCTGCCAGCCCGATTTAATCGATGCCGCCGATCACGCCTCGGGCCGGGCCCGATCGGAGACAGGTTGCGAGAAGGCTAAGCCTTACGCAGCCAGCGCCATGTTAGAGTTGGCACTTGTGAATTTTGCCGCTGATTAACGAGGTGACGGCCACCTCGGCACGCAGCGCCGACTTCACTAAGCACGTCGAAACCAAGTCGGCCCCTGTTGACGGTCAATCTAGCGGAATCCGCCCTCGCGGTCAACCCCCGGTCGCAGCGGAAAACCATTGCGGCGACAAGGATTTCCCCCAGTCGCCCATGCCCCCGGGAGTACCGGGGGAATCCGCTCTCGCGCCAGCGGAGCGCGCTCAGCGCCCCCGCGCCATGCGATCGCGCAGGTACACTGCCACGGTGTGATCGTCCGCCTTGCCGGTCGCTACCTGCATGGTGAGGGCGTACAGCTCCTGTGGCTGAACGTGGAGTTCGTAGCCGTTCAGAGACAGGAACACCAGAGTGCTGGCAAGCCCCGTCCGCTTGTTTCCATCATTGAAGCCTTGCGACCCGGCCAACCCGACGAGGTAGGCCGCGGCGAAGTCCGCGAGGTCGGCCCCTTCGAGGTAGGCGAAGCGATTGATCGGCCTGGCAAGCGCGGAGCGCACGACCTTCTCGTCCCGAACTCCGTGCGTCCCCCCGTACCGCTCGATCTGTTGCGCATGGATCGCCAGCAGGATCGGCTCGATCAGCCATCGCGGCTCTTCGCCAATCACTTCGCCAACTCACGAAAGACGCTGTCGTACTCGGCCATGATCGCCTCGTGCGCGGCCATGGCCTCGGCCAGCTCCGGTGTGTGAAGCACCACGCGGAAGCCGCCCATGCCGTCCTCGATCCAGTCGAGCTCCTGACCCGCGGCCATCCCCGCCCGGCGCACCACCTCCGCGGGGATCGTCGTGATCACGGAAGCTCCCTGTTCGCGGACCCGGCTCGTCAGCAACGTCCCCATTTCGAACGCCCTCGCCTGAGTGAGACTAGAGTGTCACCTAGAAGCTAGCGGAGTTCGCAACCACCGGTCAACCCCGGGCGGCTCGGCCCACCTCCGTCAGACCGACACGTAGCGCAGCGCACGGCCCCGGCCCTACCATGAGGCAGGTGCAGGACGACGGTCCGTTCCCGACGGAGGACACCGTGCTGACTCGCAAGAAACTCGCTGGGAAGGCCTGGTTATTGGTCGGCCTGCTGGGGCTGGCCGCGCCCGCCCCGCGGGCCGAGGCGCAGTCGGGGACCGAGGCGCAGGCGCAGGCCCGCCTCGCTGCCGCGGCGGCTGCGTGGAGCGGCGAAGGCGAGGTCTTCTACCAGATCTTCGTGCGCAGTTTCCGGGACGGCAACGGCGACCGCGTCGGCGACCTGCGCGGCATCCAGGACGAGCTGGGCTACCTGCAGGAGCTGGGCGTGATCTCGCTGCTGCTCACGCCCGTCAATCCATCGCCCTTCTACCACAACTACTTCGCCTCCAGCTTCGAGGGCGTGGACCCCGCCTACGGCGACGTGCGTGCCCTGCACGCGCTCATCGAAGCCGTGCATGGCCGGAAGATGAAGATCTACCTGGACGAAGAGGTGCAGTACGTCGCCGGCAATCATCCCTGGTGGAAGGAGTCCGCGGGGCGGCCGGACTCGAAGTACAGCCACTATCTCCTGTACCACGGGCCGGGCAATACGGAACCCGAGTCCGCCGTGTTCAACCTCACCCTGACGCCCACCTGGGACGGGGCGAAGATCCCGCTCACCACGGTCAACATGCTAGAGCCGGCGGTGAAGCGGTACTTCCAGCAGCTCTTCCTTTCGCTGGTCGATCCCAACCACGACGGGCGCTTCGACGACGGCGTGGACGGCTTCCGCCTCGATCACATGATGGACGACCTGGACTCGAAGGGCATCCTGAAGAACCTGTTCGCCGAGTTCTGGGCACCGATCTTCGCGCGGGCGCGGGCCCTGAACCCGCGCATCCGCATCATCGCCGAGCAGGCGGACTGGGGCTTCGGCGACGATTTCCTGGCCCGCTCCGGGGCCGACATGGTGTTCGCCTTCCCGCTGCAGCGCGCGATCGCGTCGCTCGACCGCAAGGGCCTGGCGGACGCCATTACGGCCACGGTGCAGAAGACGCCGGCGGGCAAGGGGCAGTTGGTCTTCATCGAGAACCACGACGTCATCCGCTACGCATCGGTGGTCGGCGGCGACCCGCGCAAGGAGCGCATCGGCGCCGCGCTGGATGTGCTGCTCAAGGGCACGCCCCTGATCTACTACGGGCAGGAGCTGGGCATGAAGGGGAAGCGCACCGACGCCTGGACTTCGGATGCCAACGACATCCCCGACCGGGAGGCCATGCCCTGGACGGGTAAGGAGGAAGCCGCGGGCAGCGCCATCTGGTACAGGGGCGACGGCCCCTGGTGGTCCAACCGCTACAATCGGGACGGCGACGGCATCTCCGTCGCACAGGAGAAGCAGGACCCGAAGTCGCTGCTGTCATTCTACCGCCGGCTGCTGGCGCTGCGGCGCACGCACCCCGAGATCCGGTCGGGCGACGAGCGCGTCCTCGACACCGACCAGCAGGACGTGCTGGCCGTCCTGCGCAGCACGCCGACCCGCGCCAGCCTGCTCCTGGTCAACCTGGCCGACGCGCCTCGCACGGCCGTGGTGGACACCAGCGGCATTCCGGCGACGCTCTCGGGCGGGCCCCTCCTGGAGCTGATCGCGAACACGCCTGCCGGCGCCGGCCTGCGCGTGCGGCTGGCGCCCTTACAGGTCGAGCTGCTGTACCCGCGCGGGCAGCGCCGCCGCTAGCTCGCCCGGTAGGGGACCGGCTGGCAGAGCGCGCGCAGGTTCGCGGCGGGCGTTCCGATCGGGATCTCGCAGCCGGCGCCCACCATGTAGGGATTGCCGACCCGCTCGTAGACCGCGCGGATGTCCCGCTCGATGGCTACCGGGGAGGCGTTCAGGACCGCCTGCACGGGGTCGAGGTTGCCCACCAGCGTCGTGCCCGGGCCCAGGACCTGCCGGGCTCTCACCACGTCCACCATCGAATCGAGATCCACGATGTCGGCGCCGAGCTGCGCGATCTGCTCGAGGTGATGGCTGATGTTGCCGCAGATGTGCAGCCGCACCAGCCCGCCCGCCGCGTGGATGCCCTCGACCAGCCGCTTCTCCTCCGGGAAGATCAGCGTCTCGTACATGGAGGCCGAGACCTGGCTGACGATGGCGTCGCCGATGCCGATGGTGTCGGCGCCGGCGCGTACCTGGGCCAGGGCGAATTCCAGCCCCACGTCCGCGCAGCGGCGCATCAGCTCCCGGCAGAAGGGTGGATCGTCCACCAGGTCCATCATGAAGTTGCTGGCGCCCCGCAGGTCGGCCGCTTCCGCGGCCGGCCCCTCGATCCACCCCAGGATCGAATACTCGCCCTGCACCAGCCCGCGGTATGCCTCCAGCGCCTGCATGCGATCGAGCATGCGCGGCGACGTCCACGGGTCCGGCCGCTCCAGCCGCGAGAGGTCCTTCCCCTCCGCCAGCGGTGTCGTCAGGCAGTGCGGCGGCGTCTCCGCCATGTACTCGAGGGTCGCGCCGAACGCCGACGTCTCCCGGTAGGGATCGGAGATGGTACTGACCTGGTCGAAGCCGAACTCCTGGGCGCAGCGCAGGTTCGCCTCCACCAGCACCCGGTAGTCGGAGGCGAAGGCGGCGTAGTCGGCGCCGATGTGCTGCGCCGCGTAGCCCATGAGGATCGGCAGCCGCGGCAGGATGTCCGCGGGTTCAGCGCGCAGGACCCGCATGTACCGCTCGTAGCCGTTCATGGGCGGGCCTCCGTCTCGTCGCTGGCCGCGCCTCCGAGGTTCAACGGGAACGCCGCCCTGCGCAGCAGGGTGCACCCCAGCGGCACCAGCGTCGCCTCGCCCGCATGAAGGACGTAGCGCGCCTCGTCCCAGGGCCGGTCGGCATCGCCGCCCGCCCGCGCCTCGAACCTCAGCCCCAGGTCGGGGGCCGCCGCGTCCAGCATGGGGATGCGGTATCGCTGCGCGAGGTCCCGGGGCAGCACGTCGTAGTCGTGCAGCCCGGCCACCGGATAGTCCCGGGTCGCCTCCAGCGTGTGGTCCAGGGGCAGGGCGTACTGCAGGGGTCCGCGCAGCACCGCCACCTCGCCGTTCGCGTATGCCTCGGCGCGCACGTCATAGGCGAACTGAACC
>JADGQX010000361.1 GCA_017881445.1 Gemmatimonadota bacterium
GTCGCTGCCAGCCACACGGCGCCCACCACCACCCCCGCGATGACGTCGGTGGGCCAGTGGACGGAGAGGTAGATGCGGGAGTACATGACCAGCAGCCAGAAGACGCCGGCGAGCCAGTAGACCCACGTCGCCCCGGTGAGACGGTGGACCAGGTAGGCGGCGGTGAGCACCACGGCGGTGACGGCAATGGCGTGGCCGCTGGGGAAGGACGGCAGCGCGAACTGGCCGCGCTGCTCGAAGAGGTGCGGGCGGTCCCGCACCAGGCTGAACTTGAGCGCCGGATTGAGGATGGCGCTGCCGATCTGGACCAGCAGCAGGTGCAGCGCCTCGGCCGGGTGGCGGCGTCGCCACATCCAGATCACGGCGATGGCGACCAGCGGCAGCAGCGTGTAGTTGGTGCCGATCCAGGGCAGGGTCAGCATCACGGCATCGAGCGCCGGTGAGATGGTGGCGTGGGTGAGGGCGAGGGCGGCGCGCTCCCAGGGGGCGCCCGCGTTCCACCAGCCTGCCGCGCGTACGGCCAGCCCCACGCCCAGCCCCGCGAGATAGGCCAGCGCCAGCCCGCCCAGCATGATCCACCAGCGCACGCGCGCCAGCCGCTCCCGGGGCGCCAGTGCCGGATCACCGGCAGGGGCGGCTCGCGTCACGCGCATCCCGGCGCTCAGGGGTGGTCCAGCGGCGACATCGGCGGGAGCGCGGCCGGCGCGACATCCGCCGGCGCCGCAGGCACCTGCGCGGGGGAGCCGGGCAGGGGCGCGTTCAGGTCCCGCTCCTGGACCCGGATCTCGGGCTCGATCCGGCCGAAGTACTGCAGCGCGGCCAACCCCGAAGCGGCGAAGGCGATCCAGGCGAGCCCCGCCGCGAAGCCGCCCAGGACGTCGGATGGGTAGTGCACGCCCAGGTAGACCCGGCTGGCGCCGATGGCGACCACGAGCAGCACGGCGATGGTCCAGACCAGCACCCGCGCTGCGCGCCGGGGCTCCAGGCGCCCGAGGAGCAACGCGATGGCGCCGTAGGCGGCCATGGAGCTCATGGCGTGCCCGGACGGGAACGACGACGTCGCCACGGGGGCCAGCGCCGTCACGACCAGGGGACGCGGGCGCTCGAAGACGTCCTTCAGCAGCATGTTGAGCAGGAAGGCGCCCAGGGAGCTGGCGATGAGCAGATACGCCGAGTAGCGATGTCGCGTGAGCCAGAGGAAGAGGGCGCCCACGGAGACGATGACGACCAGCACCACGCCCCCACCCAGCATCGTCACCTGCAGCGCCACCCGGGTCAGCAGCGGCGTGCGAGCCGCGGCGACGGCGCGCAGCACGCTCTCGTCCCAGGGCTGGGTGAAGCCCTCGAGCACGACTTTGGCTATGCCCACGAACGCCGCCAGGGCGGCGGCGCCCACGAAGGCGATGGTCAGGAAGGCGGCATAGGCCGAATAGGCGCTCCGCGCGTGCAAGGCGATGAAGCGCAGGCTACCATAGAACGCGTTCCAGGCACGCCGGAGGTGCCGGGGTCGCGCGCGGCGCTCGCCGGCCGGGCTCGTCGGGGCTGTGACGGGCGGGCCGTCTTCAGGTGGCATGCGATAGCTTTCCATGGCAGTGTGGCTCCGGGCACGTCCCATGCCCGCGGTGCGGCGGTTACGATGATCCAGCTCGAGGGAGTGGGCAAGACCTACCGGCCGGGGCCGAGCGCGCCCCGGGGCGCGCCTCCGGTGGAGGCGCTGGCCGGCGTATCGCTGCACGTCCCGGCGGGCGAGGCCTGGGGCGTCGTGGGTCCGAATGGGGCGGGCAAAAGCACCCTGCTGGCGCTGCTGCTCGGCTTCCTGCACCCGACCGCCGGCACTATCGAGATCGCGGGCGATGACCCGCGCACCTACGTCCGCCGCCAGGGCGCCGCCTACCTGCCGGAGCGGTTCGGCCTGCCGCCGGAGTGGTCGGTGCTGGCCGCGCTGCGGGCACTGGCCGGGCTGGAGGGGCTGGCGCCGGGCGCGGCCCGCGGGCGCGTGGACGCGCTCCTGGACCGTTTCGAGCTGGCCCCCCACGCGGGCAAGACGCTGGGCACGCTCTCCCGCGGGCTGCTCCAGCGCGTGGGCCTGGCCCAGGCGCTGCTGGCGGAGCGTGCCCTGGTGGTGCTGGACGAGCCCACCGAGGGGCTGGACCCGCTCTGGCGCATCCGCTTCCGCGCGCTGGTCGAGGAGCTGAAGCGCGCGGGCCGCACCATCCTCATCGCCAGCCACGACCTGGGCGAGGTGGAGCGGCTGGCCGACCGGGCGCTGCTGCTGGACGCCGGACGGGTGCGGGAGATCATGGACGTGGGCGCCCGTGGCGACGTCGCCACCTATCGGCTGGAGCTGGCGGCCGAGGCTCCTTCCCTGGGCGACGTCTTCCCCGGCGCGGTCGCGGCCGACCCCGGGCGACCCGTCTACCTCGTGACCGCCGCCGACCCGGCCGAGCTGTCCCGGCGGCTGGCGGCGCTCATCGACACGGGCGGCATCGTGGCCGCGGTGGCACCGGCCGCCGAGGCGCTGGAGGAGCGGGTCCGGCGTGCCCTGGGGGGGGGGGAGCGCCCATGAGTGCCCTGGCGCTGGCCCGGCTGACGGTCCGTTCCCGGCGACGTCGCATCCTCGCGCTGGTCGCCTTCGCCTGCCTGTTCCTGGCCGCCGCGCTCACGGGCCGGTTCCTGGCGACGGGCCCCGAGGGCAACGTGGAGGTGGGCGAGCTCTTCGTGGTGGGCGGCTACCCGCTGGTGTCCACGCTGCTGCTGCTGGGGTGGGTGCTCGGACGCTTCCCCCTCATCGCCACCCTGGTGCTGCTGGCCGGGCTGGTCAGCGACGACCGCCGCGACGGCTACGTCCGCCTCTACGGCGTCCGGCCCGTGTCGCTGGTGCGCATCTACGGCGCACGCTGGCTCGCCCTCGCCGGCGTCGCCTTCCTGCTCAGCATCATGCTCATGCCCCTCTTCGACCTGATTATGCTGGGCAAGGTCGCGGGCCTGGCCTACGTACCGCTCATCCTGGCCTACATCGTGGCCTACGGCGGGCTCACGGCGCTGCTCTCCGTCTGGACCCGCGGCGACGCCTGGATCGCCCTGCTGGTCGCCATCTTTGCACTCGTCTGGGACGCGCTCCTGGGCACCGGCGCCCTGGCGGGCGCACCCCCCGGCATCACCGGCGTCATCACCTTCCTGGCCCCGCCCCAGTCCCAGCTCCTGCGCCTCGAGGGCGCCTTCGCCAACATCCAGCCCATCCCCTGGGACGCCTTCCTCCTCATCTGCGCCTACGGCCTGATCGCGCTGGTGCTGGCGGGAGTGTCGCTGGCGAACCGCGAAAGCTGAGCGCCACGCGGACGACGACAACAACAACAGCAACAACAGCAACAGCATCTCACACAGAGCCGCAGAGCCGCAGGGGGGCGTCCGCGAGCTGCCGGCGGACCCGGTGGGCCGGGCACCAGAATGATCTAAGCTGTTGTTGTTTAACAACAAAAGCGACGTGGAGGTCGTAGCGTTGCCGCGGTACGCCAGCTACACGCGGACGCACGGCCGTAGCTCTGCGGCTCTGCG
>JADGQX010000362.1 GCA_017881445.1 Gemmatimonadota bacterium
CGCCGCCGATGGCTGGGCCGCCGGGCTGGCCGCGCTGGAGGGCGCATGAGGGGACGACTGTTCGCCTGGTGGGTGCTGGGCCGGCGCATGGCGGTGCAGCTGGCGACGGCTCCACTGCGCCCGCTCCGCCACGGGCGGGGCGGCGGCGCCGCGGCGCTGCTGCGACAGGTCGCCCCGGAGGGGTACCTGCCGCTGACTCCCGCGGAGCGGGCCGGCTTCCCGGCCTTCACCCGCTGCGTGTCCTGCGGGCTCTGCTCGCTCGCCTGCCCCGCCCTGCATGCCACGCCCGCCGCCGCCTGGGCCGAAGCCTGGTCCTTCGTCGCCGGCGCGTCCCGCCTGCTGGACCGGGCCCCGCTGGCTGCAGCGTCGCTGGAGCCCTGTGCCCGTTGCGCCGCCTGCGCCGCCGCCTGCCCCACCGGCGTCCCCATCCCGCTCCTCGCCGCCATGATCGAGCGCCTGGCCGCCGACGGCCGCCGCGCCCCTTGACCCGGCAGCGCTCCGGCTGCACGTTCGCGCCCGGGCAGCTGATCGATGCGTCTTCCCTCCGTTTTCCGTGAGGCTCCCATGTCTGCGTTCGACGCCGCGCTGCGCCGCTCCCCCGACAACCAGGTCCTCGTCGGGGTGCTCGCCGGCATCGCCGACTTCTTCGGACTGGAGGCGCGCAGGGTCCGGATCGCCTATGTGATCCTGTCGCTGCTCTCGGCCGGCTTCCCGGGGCTGCTGCTCTACCTGCTGCTCCTCTACGTCGTGCCCGACTCCTCGGTATGAGGGCACGCGCCCCCCTTCTCCTCCTGCTCCTGCTCCTGCTTGTATCGGGGTTGCCCATGGCCGCGTCGTCCCAGACTCCCGGCGCCGCCCCGCAGCGGCCCCGCGCCCGCGAAGCCGGCGTGATCGTGGGTATCTTCCCGCCCGGGCCGCTGGACGCCATCACCGATGTGGCCGGGGTGCGCGTGGGCCAGGTCACGCGCTCCGAGGGCGACGGGGCGAGCGCCATCCGCACGGGAGTCACCGCCATACTGCCCCACGGCGGCAACGTCTTCCGCGAGCGGGTGCCGGCCGCGATCCACGTGGGCAACGGCTTCGGCAAGCTTCTGGGCGTCACCCAGGTCCGGGAGCTGGGCGAGCTGGAGACCCCCATCCTGCTCACCTGCACGCTCTGCGTCTGGCGCGCCGCCGACGCCATGGTGGAGTGGCTGCTGCGCCAGCCGGGCATGGACGACGTGCGCTCGGTGAACCCCGTCGTCGGCGAGACCAACGACGGCTTCCTCAACGACATCCGCGCCCGCCCTCTGCGCCCCCAGGATGTCGTCGCCGCGCTCGAGGAAGCCGGCGATGGCCCCGTGCAGGAGGGCGCCGTCGGCGCCGGCACGGGCACCGTCGCCTTCGGCTTCAAGGGCGGCATCGGCAGCGCCTCCCGGCGCCTGCCGGCGCAATTCGGCGGCTACACGGTGGGCATCCTGGTCCAGACCAACTTCGGCGGCATCCTGACCATCAACGGCGCACCCGTCGGCCGCGAGCTGGGCAAGTTCGCCTTCCAGCCGGCGACGCCGCCGCCCGCTGCACCCGGCGCACCGAAGCCTCCCGGCGAGCCCGCGTCCATGGCCGGCCTCGACGCCCAGGGCTTCCCCGCCGATGGCAGCATCATGATCGTCCTGGCGACGGATGCGCCCCTCGACGCCCGCAACCTCGACCGACTCGCCGCCCGCGCCCTGGCCGGCCTGGCCCGCACCGGCGCCGTCATGAGCAACGGCTCCGGCGACTACGTCATCGCCTTCTCCACCGCGGAATCGGTGCGACGCCACCCCGGCGAGGCGCCCCGCGCGATTCAGGATCTGCCGAACGACGCCATCTCACCGCTGTTCCAGGCCGCCATCGAGGCCACGGAGGAGGCCATCTACAACTCCCTCTTCCGCGCCGTCACCACCGCCGGCGCCAGCGGGACCGTCGAAGCGCTGCCGATCGACCGGACGCTCGAGATCCTGAAAAAGTACAACGCCCTCCACTGGGACCGGACTCTGCCACAGGCGCAGCGCTGACGAATCGGCGGTTTGCGGGTTGGCGGGCCGGAACTTCGCCGGGCAGCCCCCGGTATATCCGTGTATCTTGAAGACGGTCGGTCAAGACCTTGTCACCAAGATGTGATCAATTCGAGGGACTGATGCGTCGCTTCGAAAGCCTCATCGCGCTCGCCGGCCTGCTTATCCTGGCCGCCCCCGCCGCCGCGCAGGGCGCGCGCGACACAACCGACGCGCTCGTCCCCGGCCGGCGTGCCTACTCCTTCACGGCCCGCACGCTGGAGCGCGGCGGCGATGCCGGTTTCGGGGTCTGGCGGGTGGTGAGCCCGGACCGCAGCCGCGGCCTCCTGATCAACATCTCCGGACATGTGAACCACGGCGACATGGAAGAGGGCCCCTTCGCCACCGGCACCAACTCCGGCGCGGGCGTCTCCATCGACCTCGGACCGCGGGCCCGGCGGTACGTGGCCCGCAGCGGGCCCCTGGCGCCGTTCGTGGAGAGCGGGATGGACGTGGGAGTGGCCTACGACTGGAGCCAGGGGAATGGCGGAGGCTCCAGCCAGTCATCGCACAGCTGGTCCCCCAGGCTCGGTGGCATGCTCGCGGCCGGCGCCGAGTGGTTCCCCCTCCGACGCCTGAGCGTGGCAGGGGAAACCGGCTTCCAGGCCAACGTCAGCTACCTGCGCCGGAGCGTCTCCGGCGGCGACTCCGCTGGGCACGACAGCGAGTGGGCGGCGTCGCTGAACACCTTCATCTCCGCGCTGACGCTGCAGCTCTACTTCTGAGCGCGGGCACGCGCCGGGGCGCAACAGTAGAGAAACGGGGGAGCGAGCGGTCACTGGAGAGGCGGGTCACGCTGAGGCGCGAAGCACGCGGAGCGGAGTACCAGCACGACCGCGGCGCGGGGGGCGACCGCTGACATCGGGTTCCTGTGGTTACATCAGGCGGGTTCCCGGCGGACCGCCCTCTCCGATGTCCCGCGGGTTGTTGCCGTTAGAACAAAAAGAAGATCCGTGCCGAGCCCGGTGCCGTCGTTCGTCCGAAATCGGTGCCCGACCGGAGTTCCGCGGTTCGAAGAACCCATGCAAGGCCAGGGCTTCGCCGTCACGGAGCTGGGCGGCCGGGGGCATTCGGGCCCCGTCGAGGTGTTGCAGGCCGTCCTCAAGCGCCGCGCCCTGCCCGAGGCTCTCGCCACCGTCGACGCCTGCGACTCCGACGCGCTCGTCATGGTGGAGCAACCCCACATCGCCCGCGCCGGCTGGATCATGGCGCCGGATGCGCTGCCGCTGCGCGGCCGCGCGGGCGACGTGCGCCGCCAGCTCGGTGCACCCCGCGTGCCGGAACCCAGGATCGCCGCCCCCGTCTGATGCGAAGCGGCGCGTGTGCCGCTGCCGGTGCACGCGCCGCCTCCCGCCGATTCGCCGCCCGCGCCCGGACAGCTACTTAACCAATCCGTGGAATCCGCCGAACAGCGGTTGCACGAAATTCAAGACTATCGACAACATTGTTTAAAAAACATTGACAAATATACTTGA
>JADGQX010000363.1 GCA_017881445.1 Gemmatimonadota bacterium
GATCGGCAACCTGCTCTTCTACGGCGGGCTGGATCCGACGGCGCCGGTCACGGCCGGCCCGGTGGCCGCCGCCAACGGCGTGCACATCGCGCTCTCGATGCTGGTCGGGCTGGCGGCGGCGCTGCTGGTCCACGAGACGGAGCTGCACCCCCAGCTGTTCTACATCTCCTTCCTGGTCGTCGTCTTCTTCCTGCTCGCCTCCACCGCGATCCTGCTCGGGATCCCCTCGGCCATCACCCGGGCGGCGCCCTGGGCGGTGACGCTGGTGGCGAACCTGGCCGGCGCGCTGGTGGCCGGCGCCTACCTCTGGCGCGCACACCCGTCGCTGCGCGGAGCTCTGGAGGACACGGGCGCGGAAGAGGAGGATGCCGAGCCGGCCACACCGCCGACGAAGTGACGGTCCGGGCCGGCGCGCGCGCGCCGGCCCGCAACCCCTGCGCTACTGCGTCCGCACGATGGCGACGCGCAGCATCGGCGGCACCGATGTGCCGTTGACGGTCTGCACCTGCAGGACTTGTGGCGCGCCCGCGGCACCGCGGACCAGGAAATACTGGGCGGCGCCGCCCACGATCCGGTCCGTGACGATCGTGAAGCTGCCGGCGTTGGCCGTCCAGCCCGCGAGCGGCGAGACGTAGGGGAACGCGCCCGGATTCGCCGCGTTGAGCCCGAGGGTGACGTCGGGCAGGTTCCAGCTGGGGAAGGCGAGCGCCGCGCGCGCCGGCACCCCGCCGTCGTCGAGCGCCATGGCCAGCGACCACGAGCCCAGCAGCTCGTCCACGACGTGGCCGGAGCGCCCCTCCAGGTTCGTGATGCCCACGTCGGTCCGCTCCTGCGTCAGCGCCCGCAGCATCCCCAGTTCGTCGGTCGCGTACTGGTCGAGCGTCCAGCGAACGAGGGCCCAGCCGGGGCCATAGGGAGCGCCCCAGAGGAACGGGCTCGCCGCCCGGCTGTTGAGCATGAAGCCGTAGAGCCGTCGGAAGGGCTCGGTCATAGCCGCGGGCACGTCCGGGCAGAAGAACTCGCAGCGGATGGCGAAGAAGCCGAGGTCCTGCGCCCGGGCGAATCCGGCCGCGCGGCGGGCCCACAGCTCGGCGGTGGTCTCCGCCAGCGCCTCGCCCAGCCATGCGCTCTCGTGTAGCGCCGGCCCCCGCCGCGCCAGGTGCTCGGCGTCCGACAGCAGGTGGTAGCTCTCGTGCAGCGCCCGGATCGGGAACTGGGTCTGGAGGTCACTCACCGGGGCTGCCCCCGGCGGCGCTGCGTACAGAACCTCGCCCGCATTGCTGCTGGCGCAGGCCGAGCGCGGATACAGGTCCGTGGCCAGCACGAACGCGGCAACGGAATCGTCGGCCACGCGGTCGCTGAAGAGCAGGACCAGGCGGCCCCGGCCGCCCAGGGCGGCGTCCAGGGCGAAGAGGTCGCCGTATCCCTGCAGCAGCGGCAGGGCCTTGGCCTCGTAATCCCGGGCCAGCGCCAGGTAAACGTCGTCCAGGCGACCGGCCATCGCATCGTTCCGATCCTCCACCGCCACCACCCTGGCGCCGGCGTAGACGACGCGGCCGTGGATCGCGCCTGCCACCGTGCACGCTGCGGCCGCGCTGCTCCCGTGCAGCGAAGGGTAGTAGAACTCCATGGTGTCGCCCGCGCTCGGCGCTGGCGGCGGCGCTCCCGCGGGCGTGGAGTAGTGCGGGGAGCCGAGCTGCTCGATGACCTCGTCCGAGAGAGAACGCACCCGGGCGTGCACGGTGACGAACGGGTCCTCCTTCGCCGGCACCGGCGCCTGGCTGAGCGTGGCCGCCATGCCACCCGTCCGGTCGAAGAGCGCCTGGCTCGCTCCACCCGGGCCGGTGCCCCGGCCCACCAGGCGGAAGGCGCTGGGCGCTGCGCCGGAGGGCTGCACGTCCACCACGCTCATGAAGTAGCTGCCGGGCTGCGGCGGCAGCTCCATGCAGCCGATGGCGTCGTTGCGGATGAGCTGGTCCTCGCCTTTCGCCAGATCGATGCGCAGGCTGGTCGCGAAGGTGTGCGTCACCGTGTCGCTCTGATCGGGCACCGTCACGGTCACCAGCGCGGGATAGACCGACAGGCAGGGCAGCGTGCTGCGGTTGGGGATCAGCGCCTGCAGCCGCGACTCCGACGCCGACGTGACCGTCAGGGTCACGCCGCCCAGGACGACGTCGTTGCCCGCCGGCACCGGGCTGAAGCCGGAGCCTACGATGGTCACCGTGATGCCGGCGTAGATGCGGTCGGGGGAGATGGAATCGAGCTTCGGCGGCGTCGTCGCCAGCACCAGCAGCGCCGCCGTGCCGCTCTTGCCTTCCACGGTGGCCGTCATGCGGACCGGCCCGGGGCGCGCGCTGGCCACGCGCCCCACCGAGTCCACCAGCGCGATCAGGGGCGTGGCGCTCGACCAGGCGATCGGCCGGCCTGAGATCACGTTGCCGTATGCGTCCACCGCCGATGCCGTCAGGCGCGCCGTATCGCCGGCGCGCAGGGTCAGCGCCGCCGGCGACACCGTCACCAGCGCCGTGGGACCCGCCAGGGCCGTGGCCGTGAAACCGATGGAGGCGCTGTCGCCAGCCAGGCGGGCGACCACCGATTGCGGTGAGCCGGCCTTCGTGCCCAGCGTCCAACTCGCCCTGGCCACCCCGTCCGTCCCCGACTGCGACGTGGCCACCGACACCGCACCGCCGCCCGCCGCGACCTCCCAGGCCACGCCCCAGCCGCTCACCGGGTTGCCGTTCGCGTCCTGCACCCGCACCGCCAGTTGCTGCAACAGCGCCGCAGCCACCGCTCCGGTCTGGGCGTCGCCGGCCACCTTCTGCAGGGCGACCGGGGGACCCACCGTCGCCGTGGCGTGGAACAGCAACGGCGCCAGCGACCCGGCCGTGAGCCGCAGCGTCTGCGGGCCCGCCCCCGGCCCCAGCGTCCAGACCGCCTCCACCACTCCGTCGGCGCCGGTCTTCCCGCTGGTCGGCGTCACGCTCCCGCCGCCGTCCGCCACCGTCCAGGTCGCGGCCACCCCGGGCACCACCCGCCGGGCGGCGTCCAGCACCTGGCCCTGCACCGCCAGGGGAAGCGAAGCTCCCGCCACGGCCGCCTGTCCCTGGCCCTGCAGCGCCTCCAACAGCGCCGGCATCGGCTTGGGCGCAGTCGCCCGGTCACAGGAAGCCAGCAGGAGCAGGAGCCCGCCCCCGAACAACGAGAGTCGCGACATCACTGCCAGGCGCATGGCACCTCCTCCTCTCCCCATTCAAGCGCGGCTCGCGCTCACACCGCATCCCGCACGGGTGCACCGAAGCAACCCCCGTGGCGCGAGCCGAGAGATTGATGCACATGCGAGACAATGTCGGGCGATGGCAGCGAAACGCCCCTCGAAGGCAAGCGCGCGCGCCGTCCCCTACAAATGTTTCCACGGATGGCCTGAGTTGGCTCAGCCCCAAGGCCCCCGTGGAGGAATGAGTTGCCGCTTCTTTCGACGATTTGGGAATCAGGCAACGGGAAAAGACGCACACTACGGGCCAG
>JADGQX010000137.1 GCA_017881445.1 Gemmatimonadota bacterium
GCACCCCTTCTACGTCGCCGTCAGCGCCGTCGGCCAGACCGGCGTCGAGGGCCCGCTCGGCACCGCAATGGCCAAGTAGCACACCGGTATTCGGAAACGGCGGCGCCCCCCACGGGTTGACGCGGGGGGCGCCGTTTCGTTCCCCAAGGGCGGTGTCGGGGCGACGGTCGATCCGGCCGACCGTGGCGGCGACTACCGGTAGTATGTCGTGATGTTCGAGGTCCCGCGCCCGATGAAGCAGAGCTTGCCCGTGGTCGCCTTCGCGACCAGCAACCCGCGGTTCGCGTCCGCATGGTTGTCGTACAGCACCAGGTAGCTCGGCCCGTTCTCCAGCCGCCACCCCAGGGCCCCGCGGTCGTACACGTTCACCGTGGCGGGATTGAAGTTGACGCAGTCTTCGCCGGCCATCGGCGTCGTCGTGCCCTTCCAGTACTCCGCGATGTAGCGCTTCCGGTCCGGCCGCTGGTTGTTGCGCCCGATGAAGCAGTGCGCCGTGTTCTGCTTCGCCAGCGCCAGCGCCTTGTCCGCGTCCGCCTTGTTGCTCTGCATCAGCATGCTCTCGGCGCCGTTCATCAGAACCCACCCGGTGCCCTGCTGCACGAGCTTCAGCCCCGCCGCATTGTACGGCAGGCAATCCTCCGCCGCCGGTCTCACCGGCGGCGCCGGGAGCTGCCGAATCTGCGCCGCGGCTGCGGTCGGAAGCATGGCGACGGCCGCCAACACCAGGAAAGCAGTGCGTTTCATAAGCCCTCCGATGGAGTTGTGAGGGGGAAACGGACGTGGCAGCGGCCACTATCTACGCGCGGATCGGAATCCGGTCAAGCATCCTCGCGCACACGGCCGTCCCACTATTTCCGACATTGTGGTCGTGAATGCCGGAATGCGCCGGTTCCATTTCCGTCCTCGGGCCGCGTAAAGCCGCGTCCCTTCGTTCGAGCATGGCGAGCTGGTGCCGGTAGCCAGTGGCCCTCCGGGAGAGCGGGGCTGACCCGCCGGCGGGCGCCCCCCGCGTCGTTGACGCGGGGGGCGCCATTTCATAAATTCTTCGCTCTGGCAGGGTAGCTCAGCTGGTGAGAGCACACGATTCATAATCGTGGGGTCGCGGGTTCAAGTCCCGCCCCTGCTACTTCGAAAAGCCAGGCCCCTGAACGAGTTATGCGTTCGGGGGCTTGCTGCAGGTGCCCCGTGTATCAATTGCGCGCATCCGCCTTCTACTTCCCAGGCGCCGCCTTCAGCTCCCGGTGGAATTGCCTGGCCGGCCGGTTGCCAAGCCTGGCGATGGTGAGCGCCGCCCGTTCCGTCTGCATGAGCAAGGCCTTGAGGTTGACCCACTCGCCCGGCGAGTGGTCGCCCTCGCCCAGGGCGCCGAGGCCCTCCAGGCCATCGGTGAAGGGTGCGACGAAGGAGATGTCGCCGGCGCCGCGCAGGCCGGGATCCATGGCGGTGACGGGGCCGTAACCGAGGGCCTGGCTGGCGGTGTCGTAGACGGCCAGGACGCGGGAGTTGCCCTCGGTGGGGGGCATGGCGGGGTAGCCGTCGGTGAAGGAGATCTGCGCGTCGGTGCCCGGGAGGTGCTGGGCGACGACGGCGCGCATCCTCTCGCGGGTGCGCTCGGGCTGCTCGGGGCTGATGAAGCGCAGGTCGCCGGCGGCGACGGCCTGCCGGGGGACGATGTTGGTCTTGCTGGCGGCGGTTCCGCTGGTCGTGACGGTGTCGAAGGCGACGTCGGTTCCGGCGAGCAGCGTGGCGGCGTTGAACGTCAGATACTGCTCGCCGGCGAGCTGGGCGCGGAAGGCGTCGAGAATGCGGGACATCTCGTAGATGGCGCCGTAGCCGGCGCCGCTGAAGATGCCGGCGGAGTGGGCCTGCTTGCCGGTTGTCGTGAGGCGCCAGCCGCTGATGCCCCGGCGGGCAATGGTGGCCAGGCTGGGGGTTCCGCCCTCGAAGGCGAGGGACACGTCGCTGCGCCGGGACGCGTCGATCAAGGCTTGCCGGGCGAACGGCCGCGGCTCCCCGCAGTCCTCCTCGTCCCCGGTGAACACGGCGGTTATGTTCAGGTCCTTCAGCGCGCCGGCGCGCTGCAGCGCCTTGAGCGCGTACAGGATGACGACGTCGCCGCCCTTCATGTCGGCACCGCCGATGCCGCGGGCCAGCGAGTCCTGGCGCACGAAGGTCGGACCGGCGGGCTGCACCACCGTGTCGAAGTGGCCGATGAGGAGAATCCGCGCCCTACCCGACTTGCCGCGGTGCTCGGCCACCAGGTGGCCGGCCCGCCTCATGGCCGCGGGCATCTCTACCCAGCTGGTCCGGAAGCCAAGGGAATCGAACGAGGCGCGGAAGGTCTCCCCCACGCGCAGAACGCCAGGCAGGTCGAGGGTGGCGCTGGGGATGTCGACGACATGCTGCAGGTAGGCGACCTGGTCGTCGCCCGCGGCGGCGATGGCCGCACGAATGCGCTGCTCGCGGCGGGAAAGCGCGGTCTGGGCGTCGAGCGCGCCATGAGCGAGGAGCGCGAGGGCGGCGGCGCAAAGGAGACGACGCATTGGATCTCCGTCGTGGGCGCGGTTCGGGTGAACGGCGGCCGGTCAGCAACCGTGACTGCCGCATACCCTGCAGCTTCCTCTCATTCCCGGACCCGTCTGAAATCAAAGTAGGCAAGATTCATGTTGCCCTTCGTCAGTATGTGAGCCGTGAGAACGCTCTTCCCCTCGCTCAGACGAACTTTGAACAGCTGCCCAGCCAGGTTCCAATGGTGCCATTGACGCCAGGCCAGAGGGTCCTGAGGGTCATTTGTAGACGCAATCTCGATGGGTCCGGTGGCGTGCTCCCCATTCACATCTACCGATATGGTGCCGCCACGATTTGATGTGTAGAGGAAATCGACGGCGTATGTTCCCGCGTGCGCCACATGGACCGTGATGTTGAACCATTCTCCGGGTTCGGTCCAGCCAACATAGGGCAGGTCCGCGGGAGGAACGACCTTGTCGAACGGGTTGTCGTCAATTGGATCGGGCTTCCGGTGAAACTTCGTGTAGGAGATGTCCACTCCCTCGTTGATACGGAATTCATTCAGATAGCTTCCGTCGGCCGGATTCAACTCTCCGCTGCCGTGATTCTTCGGATCAGTATCGTGATACGCGACTCCCTCGCCGCCCAGATCGTAATACGCGCACAAGACCTTACCAGGTATTGTCTGTGCACCGCCGTGATAGCGCGCGTCGCGATAAGGCTCGCCTTTGTATTGTCTCAGGAACAACTGGGAAGACGCGGTTGCGGGTAACAACAGTGTCCCGATAACAGATGCAAAGAACACTCCTCGTCTCATTCGCCCACCCTCCTCCCGAGCGATGAACGACCTGCGGTTGCACAACCGGGCCACGGCGGACGGCGGCCAGCGTTCGGCGTCTTAGACCTGGAACAGCTCTATCCCGTGCGGCTTGCCGAGATTGCGCGAGTACTTCTTATCGGTCGCGTTATTCCAATGCTCATGGACACCGAGGCTGCGGCACCGGATGCCATCGCGCTCTGGATCATAGACTGTTTTCGAAGGCGGATCATGGGCCAGGGCAGATTCACGCAAGTAGTTGTCGGCGTTCGCGATATCCGGAAGATCCGGCCATTCTGAAGTGAGAAAATCGAATCCGACCGAATCGAGCGCGACGCCGTCGAAGGACATGAAGATGCTGTTCGGCCAGGCGTCGTTGAAGGGTGCCATCTTCCACTTGCGATGAGGCGGACCATCCACGTTGTCGTTGCCGTAGAGCCCATCAAGAATGAAGAGCAGCGTCTTTTCACCCAGATCCTTGTGTCCGAGATAATCAGTGAACGCGGAGTAACTGGCCGAACCGTCCTTGTTGTGCTGGAAGCCATCGTGGGCGTTCTTGTGCCAGTCAGGATCAATGCTGGTGGCACCAAACAGATTCTTGGCGCAGAGAGTCACGCCTGAGCTTACGTGTCCTCTCAGGATTGCAGCATCAATCATGTACGTGGCCTCTACGACTGAGGTATCGAGTCCATGCGCGTTGTTGCTTGCGATGGAGAATGGGATGGCGTTGGGCTTGAACGCGGCTTTGAGCCGACCATCACCTCCAATATGGTCCACGAACACGACGCCGGGAAATTCCTGGTGAATCCTGTCGTAGAGATTGCCCGGAATGAACCGGCTGGAATCGAAGACGGTGATCGTGGATTCCGGTACTCGACCCGGACCGGTCAATTGGCGGACGAGCGAAAGGAGCATATGGGGCGACGAGTTCAAGCGGTCGATCGTGCCATGGTCCGTCGTGTTGTTCAGGTTTGCTTTGATCGCGATCTTCTCGCCGGGCAGGTACCCCGCTGTGCCGCGGCCATGAGTGCGGTTGAAGTACTGAAAGATCGAGCTCCATGCCTGAGCATCGCTCGGCTGATGTGTAAGTCCGCGAATGGACCGGGAGACCATACCATCGATCACGGATTGGTTGTTGTAGGCATCGGTCCACCAGGAACCTGTGCCGTCCCAGGTCACAGCCGACGGATCATGCGACCAGGTAACGCGGCCGGGAACCACGCCGCGGGGAACACCCAATGGGGAGGGCGTGGATCCAAACAAGGAAGGACGAAGGGTAGTAGCAGCTGCAATAGAAAGGGCAAATTGCCGGCGAGTCATGTCCATGTGGAGCGCCTCCGCGAAGCACGAGTCTCAGGATTGCCCAATCACTTTGTCGGGAAGCAGAAAACTCGCGTAGCCGCTCTGGGCAGCACAGTCGGGGCGAGTGACCAGGGCCATTCTGGTGCCCTCCGCCGGTGGAGGTTGAACGCAACGAATCTGCGCCGAGGAGCGAGGGGGCGCAACGTCGCTCATCGGCCAGGTGCCGGCAGAACCGATCTTGCGACAGGGATGCCGCGCCCTTTGGCTGCGTATAATGTGGGCGCCCGCTAACCGGAGCTCCCGATGCTTGGAAGAGCGCTCGCGCGCCAGCTTTCCCGCCCGGAGGGCGTCCTCGGCCGGATAGTGGCTCGGCTGATGAACCGCTTCAACCGCGACATGAGCCGGATGGCGATCGCCGCCATGGAGGTGGCCCGCGGCGATGACGTTCTGGAGATCGGGTTCGGCGGCGGGGCCAGCCTGGACCCGCTGCTCGTCGCGGCAGGGACGGGCAAGGTCACTGGCCTGGACCTGTCCGAAACGATGGTACTTCGCGCCCAGCGGCGCTTCGCGTGGGCGGTGCGGGAAGGTCGCCTGCAGGTGCGGCTCGGCCAGGTCGAGCACCTGCCCTTTGCCGGCGAGAGCTTCGACCGCGTCCTCACCTCGAACACGATCTATTTCTGGGCGGACGCCCGGCGGGCACTGGCGGAGATCTTCCGCGTCCTACGCCCCTGCGGCCGCCTCTCCCTCGCCTTCAGCCCCCGGAGCGTCCTCGAGCGCGGCCGCCTGCACCCCCCCGGCTTCATTCTCCGGGATGAGGCCGAGGTCCTCCAGCTGGCGAAGGGTGCCGGATTCGTCGTGGGCCGCGTCGACCGGCACGAACACCCCGCGCGCGGATTCGTGATCATCGCAGCCGACAAGCCCGGGCGAGCGGGCTGAGCCCGACCGGCCGTCAGGCCTGTGTACGCGGTGACCGACCCGTCCCTTGACCAGGCCCCCGAACGGCTTGGCCGTTTCTGGGGCCTGAACGCACAAAACCGTTTCCCGCCCCGCCGCCCCCACCTACCTTGGAGCCGCTGAGTATCGCCCCCGCGCCGGCGGCGCCCAGCGCCGGCCGGTCCCCCCCGGGCATATGAGTGGCACATGAGCGCAAAGCACCACGTGGATCGGATCCGCCGGCAAAGCGTCAGGCGTCCCTGGCCGGCGTTGCTCCTCCCCTTCCTGGCGCTGGCCGCGTGCGGCCGCGCCCAACTTCCCCCTACCAGCGTCGCGCCGCGCCCGCTTCCGACCATGGAGCCGGCGCAAGGAGCGGCGGCGACGCCGCTGCCGCTGCCGCCCCACACGATCATCCCGGCACCGGTGCGGATCGAGGTCAGCGCCACGCAGAGCATGGTGCTGGACACCGCGGCGGTGATCGTGGTGCCGGCCGGGAGCGAGGAGGTTGCACGGATCGGCCGGTACCTGGGCGAGCTGATCGGCACGACGGTGTCCACGACGCCGCGAGTCGTGGCGGCCGGCGGCCACGTGCCGCCGGGGAGCATCCAGCTCGTGCTGAAGGGCGGGCACGCGCCGCCGGAGGACGAGTCGTACGAGCTGACGGTGAAGGAGGAGGGGATCCGTGTCGTGGCGGCCCGGCCGGCGGGGCTCTTCTACGGGGTGCAGACGCTGCGTCAGCTGCTGCCGCCGGACGTGGAATACTCGGCGACGCCGCCACGGCCGTGGCGGGTGCCGCTGGCGCGCGTGGAAGATCGGCCGCGCTATCCGTGGCGCGGAGCGATGCTGGACGTGGCGCGGCACTTCCGGCCGCCGGCCGATGTCGAGCGCTACATCGACCTGCTGGCGCTGCACAAGCTGAACCGGCTGCACCTGCACCTGGCGGACGACCAGGGGTGGCGCATCGAGGTGCCGTCATGGCCCCGGCTGGCGCAGCACGGTGGGCGCACCGAAGTGGGCGGGCGCGAGGGTGGCTATTACACGCGGGAGCAGTATGCGGCGCTCGTGCGCTACGCCGCGGAGCGCTACGTCACGATCGTGCCCGAGATCGACATGCCGGGGCACACCAACGCGGCGCTGGCGGCGCACCCCGAGCTGAGCTGCGACACCGTGGCGCCCGGCACACGCACCGACACCGAGGTGGGCTACAGCACGCTGTGCGTGGAGCGGGACACGGTCTATCGCTTCGTGGACGCGGTGGTCGGCTCGATCGCGGAGCTGACGCCCGGGCCGTACTTCCACATGGGCGGCGACGAGGTCATGCGACTCTCGCACGCGCAGTACCTCGCCTTCGTGGAGCGCGTGCAGGGGATCGTACAGGCGCACGGCAAGCGCATGATCGGCTGGGGCGAGATCGCGCCCGCGCGGCTCGATCCCGCCACCATCGTGCAGCACTGGAAGCCGGATTCCGCCGCCCTGCACACCGGCCGCGGCGGCAAGGTGATCCTGTCGCCGGCGGGGAAGACCTACCTGGACATGAAGTACGACAGCGCCACGGCGCTGGGTCTCGACTGGGCCGGCCTGATCGAGGTGCGCGACGCCTACGAGTGGGAGCCCGGGACATGGCTGGCGGGCGTGTCGCCCGAAGCGATCCTGGGTGTGGAAGCGCCGCTCTGGAGCGAGACGCTCGACAGCATGCACGAGGTGGAGTACATGGCGTTCCCGCGCCTCACGGCGCTCGCCGAGGTAGCCTGGTCGCCGCAGGGGCAGCGCAGCTGGGAGGAGTTCCGCCTGCGCCTCGGCGCCCAGGTGCCGCGCTGGACCGCGTTGGGCCTGCACTACCACCGCTCGCCGCTCGTGCCCTGGCGGGAGCGATAAGCCGGCAGACACCTCCACCGGCGCCGCGGCTCCCGGGCGATCGGCCTTCAGCCGCGGCGCCGCGCCTGGCTCAGGGCTTGTTGGACACGCCTCTCATGTCCGGCGCGATGTCGTACACGCTCCGGACCCTGAGGCTTTGTCGGAAGGCCGCCGGCGTCATCGGCTGATCGAGCGTCACACGCAGGCGGGCGGTGCCGCCGTGGCGCAGATTGAGGAAGTTGTCGGAATAGGTGGCGGCGGTGTCACCGAGATCCGCCCAGACCCAGAGCGCCGGCACGTCCGTATCGATCTGCACATCGTACGCCCTCCCGCCTCCGCCCGAGCGGACGACCAGATTCGGCTGCCGCAGCTTCAGCTCCACGGGTCTCCCGAAGAGAAGCGTGTTCTCGGCCACGCGCTCGTCGCCGACGATGACCTCGGGCCAGATCAGCAGATTCGCGGCTCCGCGGGCGGCGACCAGGGCGGACAGATCGAGCGCCTCCGCCAGGCGGCTCGTCCGGGCGGGGATCTCGATCGGCTTTGCGCCCTGCTTGAGCACCGTACCCGCCAGGTCGGTCACCGACCAGTGTAGCTCCGCGGAAATGGTGTCCTGGCGGTCGCTGGTCACGTAGAGCTCGGCGCGGCCGGTCTTGCGGTCGGGCACGCCGCTGACCAGGACGGGGGCGAAGAAGTGCTTCGACTGGTAGAGAACGGCCTTCCAGCGGCGGTGGTAGTCGATCATCGCCCAGGTGGCGCCGGGCCAGCAGTCGTTGTACTGCCAGATGGCGGCGGCCATGGAGCGAGGCATCTCCCGGCGCCAGTGCTCGATGCCGTAGCGCATCGTCCAGGCCTGGTTGAGCTGCGTGAGCCAGAGGGCGTCGTCGAAGCTGTCCGGAGCCTTGCCGAAATTCGACGCGGTGAAGCGCAGGATCTTCTCGATGCCGTGGCCGCTGCCATCCAGCTCATGGAAGCGCATGACCGGGGAATTGACGTCCTGGCGGTCGGCCGGCGCCGTGTAGGCGTGAACGGTGGCGGGCACAGGCAGGGACTGCATGCCGAACTCGGTGACGAAGCCGTGGATGTCGCCGTACGACTCCGCCGGCTGGTTTCCATGCCACACGCCCCACGTGTGGATGTCCCCGCTGCCGTAGGCGCCGCTGCCCACCTCGTAGAAGGCTCCGGGCAGGATCCGGTGCACGATCCCGCCGATCACCTCCTGGAAGATGTGGTCGTAGCCGTCGAACTTCTCGATCTCGTTGTTTCCGCTCCAGATCACGATCGAGGGGTGGTTGAGGCAGCGCCGGGTCTGCTCTTCGATCTCCGCCGAGAGATTGGCCATCCACGTCTCGTCCCGATGCGGATAGCTGGCGTTGGCGAACTTGAACTCGAACTGGAGCATGATGCCCAGCTCGTCGCAGACGTCGAACAGCTCGTCTTCCTCGTAGTAGCCGCCGCCCCAGAGCCGGATGAAGTTGAAGTTGCACTCCACGGCCCGCGTCATGTACCAGCGCAGGAGCTCCGGCGTGACCCGGGTGGGCATGTTGTCCGCGGGAATCCAGTCGGCGCCCTTGGCGAAGACCGGGGTGCCATTGACGGCGAGGTGCATGGCGACGCCGTCCTTCGGGGGACGCACGTCGATCGTCCGCAGACCGATCCGCCGGCTCGCGGCAGCCACCGTGCGGCCTTTGCCGTCGGTGAGCCGAGCGGTAACGGTATAGAGCGGCTGTGCGCCCATGCCGCTGGGCCACCAGAGCTCGGGGTTGCGCACGACCGCCTCGAGCGCCGCTTCGCCACCCGTGACCGGACCCGTCGCCTCGGCCACGATCTTCCCCGCGAGCGCCACCTGCGCCTTCACCGATGAGGCAGCCGCCTCGCCCAGCACCACCGTGTGGATCTTCAGCCGAACGCTGCCGTCGGGCTGGTGCTCCTGGAGGACGGCCAGCTCGCCCAGGCGGGCATCGTAGGCGAGCACTTCGATCTTCTTCCAGATGCCCTGGGTCAGCACGGGCTGGCACCAGTCCCAGCCCCACATGTAGGGTCCCTTGCGCACCCAGGAGCGAGGATTGTCCAGGTCCACGCCGAAGCGCTGCTGGTAGGCCTTTCTCTGCTGCTCCACGAACGGCGCCAGCGCGTCGAAGCGGATGCGCAGCCGGTTGGCGCCCTTGCGCAGGTACGGCTTGATGTCGAACGCCCAGGTGCGGAACATGTTGTCCGCGCGGCCGACCTGCTGGTCGTTGAGCCAGATGGTGGCCAGTGTGTCCAGGCCGTGGCAGACCAGCTCGACGTGATGCTTCTCCAGTAGCCCGTTCGGCGCCTCGAAGCTCCGTTCGTAGAACCAGCTCTTCTCGGCCACCCACTGCACCTTGGCGTTGTTGTCGCCGTAGAACGGGTCGGGGATTCGTCCGGCCCGCAGCAGATCCGTGTACGTGCTCCCGGGCACCACCGCGGGAAGGGAGAGTGAGCGCTGCTCATCGCGCAGCGTCCACAAGCCGCCCGTGAGGTCTAGCGAAGGGGGACCCATGGTCTCCGCGGCAAAGAGGCTTCGGTGAGGGCCGAGGGCCAGCTCCGCCCCCAGGGCAGCCGTGATCTGCAGCATGTCGCGGCGCGTGAGGTTCAGTAACGCGGGGAGAGACTCAGATCTGCCCATCGTTTGGCTCCTTCTCCCGGGGAATCACTCAGGGAATCGTCGCCCGGACCGGAGCGCTGCGGGCCGACTCCTTGAAGAAGTAGTTCACGCTGGCCACGATGTAGGCGCGCGCACCCGACGGCGGCGCCGCATCCGCGTAGCCGGGGTCTTCGACCTCGGCCAGGAGTGTGCCGTCGCGGTAGACGCGGTAGAACCACACCGCATGGTCGGTCGAGGCGGTGTCCGCTGGGGCGCTCCACGTCAGCGTAACCCGTGCGCCGGTCACCGTCGCCTGGAGCCCGAGCACGCCGTCGGGTGTGCCGTGGACCACCCCCTTGCGCTGCGCCAGGAACCAGCGCTGCAGCGTCTTCTCCCTGGGCGTGTAGTCCCAGGCATTGTGGCCGACGCCGGGGTACTCCGTGTAGCGCACCTGCGCGCCGCCCGCCTGCTGGATGGCGTAGTAGATGTCACGCGAGTATTGGACAGGCACGACAGGATCGGCGCTGCCGTGGAAGATCCAGAGCGGGGTCTGCGCCATCTGCGCGGCGGTCGTGGTCGCGCCCCCGCCGCAGACGCCGTAGGCGGCGGCGAAGACACCGGGTCGCTTGCTGAGGACGTTGAAGGTGCCGAACCCGCCCATGGACGTGCCCGTCAGGTACAGGCGCGTGGTGTCTATGGAGAAGTCGCGCAGGGTGCTGGACAGCAGGTCCAGCGTATTCTGCAGGTCCGCCGACAGCCACGGATCCCAGCTCGCACCCCAGCCCAGGCCGGGGTTGAGGCTCCTGGGCGTGAGAACGAACAGGGGATCCCGCGACTGAACGGGATCGTGGTACCACTCGAAATCCCACGTGGTCGTGTCGGTGGAGCCGTGCAGGTAGAGGATCAGCGCGTACTTCCGCGACGGCGTATAGCTCGGCGGCACGAAAAGGCCGTAGCGCATGCCGTTGAAATACAGGTTGTGATAGCCGCCCAGGGGACCCGTGATCGGTCCCGTCGCCTCCGAGCCGGAGCATCCGCCCGACGCCAGGGTGCCGGTGCCGACGATGGCCGCCAGCAGGAGCGGAGCACAGCTGCGGCGCCTCAGCACGCCCACAATGCCCCCCTTCGGTGGGGGAATCGGCGAGACTGCCGGCTCCTACCCTAGTGCGTCCGCCAGGCGCGGACAAGGTCCCGCTCAGGCTATCCACGAAAGAGAAAGCGCCGCAAGGGTTCAGGCCCTGCGGCGCTCGCTCTTAGCGGACCCGGGTGCCGCGGCGGCGAACGCCACGGGCCAGCGACTTCCAGAGTGGTTCCGCGGGCATGTTCACCGCTTCATCGGGCTCGCGCAGAAGGCAGTGCACGGGCGCCCGGATCAGGCGGAAGGTCACGTAGGCGCCGGCGAGGAGCGCGGCGGAGGTGAGGCTGACGCCGAAGAGGCCGATCCACTTGACCGGCCAGATGGAGGCCCAGACGACGTTCAGGAGGCCGGTCACCAGGTTCTGGACCAGCCAGTTGATGATGGCGCCGATGCTCGGCCGGAAGCTCGGCAGGGAGGCGGCGTCGCCGATGAGGTTCGTCGCCTCGAGGTAGAGAAAGGTCAGGGTCGCGACGAAGCCGTAGAACCCGCCACCCCGGGAATCCCAGACCTCCAGGATGTGACGCCGCAGCCGATGGCCGCCATGCCGAACGATGGTATGCATGAGGAATGCTAAGCGCTCGGGCGTGCTCCAGCCAAGTGCGAGCCCTTCCTCCGGGCGCCGGGCCGTCGCCAACCAGCAGCATTCAAGCCCACGGGACCCGGGCGGCAATCGCTTCGACGGCGTATCGGGACTACGTCACCGGATCATTGACGCAGCCGT
>JADGQX010000138.1 GCA_017881445.1 Gemmatimonadota bacterium
CCGCCTGTACGAGGAGGCGCGCCGGCGCGAGCACGCGGCCACGCGTGTGCCCGCGCTGATCGCGGCCGTGCAGGCCGAGCGGGCGCGGCTGGCCGACGCCCTGCAGCGGGCGGAGGCGGGGGAGGCCGCGGCGGAGGAGGTCGAGGCGCTGGCGGGCGGTCCCGCGCCGGCAGGAACGACGGACGCCGCCGAGCGCCTGCCCTACCGCCGCTACCGCACGTCGGGCGGGCTGGAGGTGCGCGTGGGCCGCAGCCGCAAGGACAACGACGAGCTCACCTTCCACCACTCCGCGCCCACGGACATCTGGCTGCACGCCCGCGACGTGGGGGGCGCGCACGTGATCCTGCGCTGGGCCAATGCCGAGGCCAACCCGCCGGGGCGCGATCTGGCCGAGGCGGCCGTGCTGGCCGCGCTGCACAGCCGGTCGCGCACCTCCGGCACCGTGGCGGTGGACTGGACGCGACGGAAGCACGTGCGCAAGCCGCGCAAGTCGCCGCCGGGGCTGGTGGCCCCCGACCGGGTGAAGACGCTGTTCGTGGAGCCGGACGAGGGACTCGAGAAGAGGATGAGGAACTGAACCGCCGGATACGCAGCCGCAGGCGGTGACGCAGACGAACCCGTGGACGTCACCGCCTGCGTCTGCGTCACCGGCCGTTCGGCATATCGTCGATCGCCTTCCGCAGTGCTGCGACGAACCCCGCGGCGGCGGCGATGCCGCCGCGGTCGATGGCGTCGATGAGGGCGCTGCCCACCACGATCCCTTCCGCCACCCGGGCGACGGACGCGGCCTGGTCCGGGGTGGAGATGCCGAAGCCGACGGCCACGGGCACGGTGGAGAGGGCGCGCAGCGCGCGCACCTCGGCCTCGAGCTCGGGGGGGAGCGCGGCCCGGGCGCCGGTCACGCCCATGCGCGAAATGTAGTAGAGGAAGCCCTGCGCCCGGGCCGCGATGGCGCGGGCGCGCTCCGGGCGCGTGGTAGGCGCCAGCAGGCGCACCAGCGCCAGGGGCGACTCCTCGAAAGTGCGCTCCAGCGCGGGGTCGCTGCCCAGGGGCAGGTCCGTGAGCAACACGCCCTGGGCGCCCGCGGCGACGGCGTCCTCCAGGAATCGGTCCGCCCCGTAGGCCAGCACCGGGTTCAGGTAGGTGAACAGCACCACGGGCGTGTCGCGCCGGCGGCGGAACTCGCGCAGCTGGTGCAGCACGGCGGCCATGTCCACGCCATGCTCCAGCGCGCGCTGGGACGAGCGCTGAATGGTGGGCCCATCGGCCACCGGGTCGCTGAAGGGCACGCCCAGCTCGATGATGTCCGCGCCGGCGTCGGCCAGCGCCTCCAGGAGCGGCAGCGTGGCGGTCGGGTCGGGGTAGCCGGCCGTGAGGTAGGGGATCAGCGCGCGACGCCCCGCGGCGCGCCAGGCGGCGAAGCGCGGGGCGAGAGGATCGGTGCCCGGGGTGCCCGGGGCGCCCGCGTCGTCAGATGAAGTAGTCGGCGATCTTGATGCCATAGCGATCCGGATCCGTGGTCTTGATGATGGTACGCAGCGGCAGACCGGTATCCGGATTGAGCTCCGAGAGATCGCGGGTCTCTGGCACCGCCAGCATGATGCCCATCGGGTTGCAGATGATCTTAACGATCGGCTGGTGCAGGCGCGCGGGGTCGGGATTGCGCGCGACGACCACGCCCATCTCGTGCGTGTCGAGGATGACCAGCACACCGGTGGGGAAGATGCCGGTGACGTTGGTCAGCGCCTTGACCAGGAGCGGATCGTAGCCGCGGGAGCGGTTGTCCCGCATCTCGCGGATGACCTCGTCTGGGGGCCAGGGCAGCGAGCGGTAGCTGCGCTTGGAGGTGGCGGCGTCGAAGCCATCGGCCACGGCGACGATGCGGCTGAAGAGCCGGGGCGTGCGCGGCCGCCGGTTCTTGGGATAGCCGGTGAGGTCCACCTTCATGTGGTGCTCGTAGGCCTGGCACATGGCGCGGTAGGGCACGTCGGACATGCCGCGCATGGTGAAGAGCGAGAGCAGCCCCTCGGTGGGGTGCTGCTGGATGATGCTCCACTCCTCGTCGGAGAGCGACCCGGTCTTGTTCACCATCTCCCCGTCCAGCCGCATCTTGCCAATGTCGTGGAAGAGCGAGCCCAGTCCGAGCTCGTAGAGCTGGATCTTGCTCAGCCCCAGCCGCTGCCCTACGACCACGGAGAAGATGCACACGTTCACGCAGTGGGTGAACGTGTACTCGTCGAAGTCGCGCAGCGTGGTCATGCCGATGATGGAGGTCTCGTTGTTCAGGACCTGATCGACGATGCCCTGCACCGCGCGCTTGATGCGCCGGATGTTCATGGCGCGGCCGAGACGCGCGTCCGTCAGCACGTCCTTGGCCACCTGGACCGACTGGAAATACGTGCGCTTGGCCGCCTCCTTGGCCACGTCGTCGGCTTCCACCTCCGGCTTATCGCCGTCGGTGTCGCGCGTCTCCGAGACGTGCACGTGCTCCGCCGCGCTGGCGTTGAGCCGCTCCACGAAGCGGGTGAACGCCTCGGCCTCCAGCGCGTGCGGCTCCGCCAGCAGCAGCGAGACGAAGGGCGCCCAGTCCTCACGGGTCACCGCGACCTCGACCTCCACCGCGCCCAGGCGTTGGCGCCGCATCAGGCCGCCGAAGTAGGAGAAGGCCATGTAGTCGGAGAGATCGAGGCGCAGCCGGGCATCGTTGAGGAAGAGGAAGTCGCCCACCAGCCTCAGCTCGAGGGCGCCCTCCCGGTCCAGCACCCGGCGGGCAATGCGGTGCAGCTCGTCCAGGGCGTGCTGGACGGCGGCGTTCTCGATCGGGTAGAGCTTGAGCGCCTGCGAGCCAGCGTAGAAGGCGGTGACGAGCGCGCGGCCGAGCGGCTGCAGCACGTTCTCGCTCTGCATGAGCGCGGGGCCGGGGCGTTCCGTCATTGGCTGGTAGCCTCCTGCCGGAGCGCGCGCGCCACGGCGTTGCGAACCATCGGCTGATCGTCCTCGCCCGCGCGCTCCAGCGCCGAGCGGGCGGCAGGCGTGCCCAGGCGGCCGAGGGCGAGAGCGGCGCACGCCCGCAGTTCCGGCGTCTGGCGCTGGCGCAGCAGCGTGCGGCCGTTCAGCAGCTTGTTGAGCATGCTCACGCTGTCCGCATTGCCCACGGCACCGTACGCCTCGAAGAAGGCGATCTGCTCCGTGAGGTCCGCGGCGCGCATGAGCCGGCTCTGGATCAGCTCCTCCAGGCGAGTGCGGGCGGGCTGGTAGCGGAGGCGCGCCAGCCCCCGGGCGGCCGCGACGCGCACGTCGCGCTCGCTGTCCTCCAGCGCCTTCTGCAGCGCGTCCAGCGCCGTGCCGTTGTGGAGCGCGACCAGCGCCTCGACCGCCGCGAGCCTGAGCGCCGGGTCCGGCCGCTGCAGCAGGGCGGCGATGGGCCCGGCCGCCCGCGAGTAACCCAGCCGGCCCAGCAGCCGGGCCGCGCCCGAGACGATGGCCGCCTCGTCGGAGGCGAGCAGCGCCGCCACGGGTTCCGGGGCCGCGCGGGCGATCGCCTCCACCGCGGTCTCCAGCCGCTTGCGCACCCCGGCGACCTCGGTCGTCTCCACCGTGCGGAGCAGCACGGCGAGGGCGCCCGGGCCCAGGTGCCGCAGGAAGATGCCCAGCTCCTCACCGCCGGGATCGAGCACGCCCTCCTCGAGAGCCCGCACCAGCTGCGAGACCATCCCCGGCTCGCTCAGCTCGCCGAACAGGCGCACGCACTCGTCGCGGGGGTCCGGCGCCAGCGCCGATCCCTCCAGCATGACGTTCAGGTCGACCAGGATGCGGGAGGCGGAGGCCAGGTCGCCGCCCGAGAGGAAGGTGGGAATCAGCTGGCGGAAGATCCCCAGGATCTCCAGCTGCCGCGCCGGTACGGGATCCTCCAGCCGATCCAGCAGCGCGTTGATCACGTCGGCCTTCAGGTCCCGCGCCCACTCCAGGTCCACCTCGCGCTGCAGCAGCGCGAGCTCGGTCTCGTCCAGGAAGTAGAGCGTTTCCTCGAAATCGTCGCGGGAGAGCCCCTCCGGCGAGCGTACCGCCTGCTCCGCCTTGCGCAGATCCGAAGGACGGGGAGGCTCGCCGTCCATGCCGCTGACGGCCGCTTCGATCTGGGCGGGATCGACGCGCGCCAGCCGCCGTTCCTCGCCTTTCTCCGCGCCCTGGGGGAGGTCCAGCTCCTCCCCCAGCAGGTCCATGTATGTATACTGGAAGCCCGAGAACTCGCGCTCCCAGAGCAGCGTCACCAGGTCGTCCTGTTCATTCTCCCGCTGCCGGGACTTGTGCACGATCTCGAGGAAGGCCCCCACCTCGTCCTCGAAGCCCGGGAGGAAGGTGAGGTCGCGGATGCCGTCCTTGTAGAAGAGGAAGGACAGGCTGTCGCGGCCCTCCCCCACCGTGAAGCTCTTGCCTCCCCAGCGGAAGGCCGCCTCCTCGATGGAGATGTGCACCGAGTGGGCCTGTCCCCACAGCTTGCCGAAGGCCGCACGCAGCGCCGCCAGGAACCCCTGGTACACCGGGTTGTTCGCCTGGTACAGGCGATGGGCCCGGACGGTCTTCTCCAGCAGACCGAAGAGTTCCGTGACCTGCGCAACGCTCGGCTCCGGGGCCGCGCTTGCCGTGTCTTCCAGAGGTCGGTCGACGGGTGAGCTCACAGGTGCACCGCAGGTTCCAGGTGTAGCTCAATCAGCTATTCGGGCCGCCACCTCCGCCACATCCTTGTCACCGCGGCCGCTCAGACAGACCACGACCGGGCCACTTCCCGCCCAGCGGCGCCCGTCCCGCAGGACGTAGGCGATCGCATGAGCGCTTTCCAGCGCCGGGATGATGCCCTCCAGCCGCGCGAGCAGCGCGAAGGCCTCCAGCGCCTCGTCATCCGTGACGCTCAGGTACTCCGCGCGGCCGGTCTGCTTCAGGAACGCATGCTCCGGCCCCACGCCCGGGTAGTCCAGGCCGGCGGAAACCGAGTGCGCCGGCGCCACCTGGCCCCCCGCGTCCTGCAACAGATAGCTGTACGAGCCGTGCAGCACGCCGGGGCGGCCGGCCCCGAGCGAGGCCGCGTGGCGGCCGGTGGCGAGCCCCTCTCCGGCGGCCTCCACCCCGACCAGCGCCACCGTCGGCTCCGCAACGAATTCGTGGAAGATGCCCATGGCGTTCGAGCCGCCGCCGACGCAGGCGACCACGGCCGCGGGAAGCCGGCCTTCCAGCGCCTGCAGCTGCTCGCGCGTTTCCCGCCCGATGATGGCCTGAAAATCCCGCACCATGCGGGGATACGGGTCCGGACCAACGACGGACCCGATAATATAGTGCGTATCCCGAACGGTCGCCACCCAATCCCGCATGGCTTCGTTGGTTGCGTCCTTGAGCGTCCGGGTCCCCGATTCCACGGTGCGGACCTCGGCGCCGAGCAGCTCCATGCGATAGACGTTCAGCGCCTGGCGCCGTACGTCCTCCGCGCCCATGTACACGGTGCAGTCGAGCCCGAAGAGCGCGGCCACGGTGGCGCTGGCGACGCCGTGCTGGCCCGCGCCGGTCTCCGCGATGATCCGGCGCTTCCCCATGCGGCGGGCGAGCAGGACCTGCCCCAGGGTGTTGTTGATCTTGTGTGCGCCCGTGTGGTTGAGGTCCTCGCGCTTGAGGTAGACCCGGGCGCCGGCCCGCTCGCCCAGGCGGCGCGCCAGATAGAGCGGGCTGGGCCGGCCGACGTAGTTCCGCAGCAGGCCATCGAGCTCCTGCCAGAAAGCCGGGTCCTGCCCCGCGGCCTCGTACGCCGCCACCAGCTCGTCCAGCGCTGCCACCAGCGTCTCGGGAACATACCGGCCGCCGAACGGCCCGAAACGGCCGCTGGGGGCGGCCGGCATGGATTCCTGCATCACGACTCCTTGTGCGTCGGACCGGCCGCCCGGCCGTTGCCGACCGCCCGCGCCGCCGCCACGAAGGCGCGAACCGCCTCCGGTGATTTCTGGCCGGGCGCGCTCTCCACGCCCGAGCTGACATCCACGGCGTCCGGGTGCAGCACGCGCACGGCGCCGATCACGTTCTCGGGGGTGAGCCCGCCCGCCACCACCAGCCGCAGTCCCGTGGGAAGCCTGCCGCGCACGTCCGCGATGGCGTCCCAGTCGAAGCGCGTCCCCGAGCCGCGGCCGCCGTCCAGCAGGACCGCGTCCACCACGGCCGCGTACTCCTGCACCACCGCCAGCAACGACTCTCCTGTCCCCGGCCGCAGCGCCTTCCAGACCTCCAGCCCCTCCCGCCGCAGCGACCCCGCCAGAGCGGGCGTCTCGGCGCCGTGCAGCTGCAGCACCTGCAGCCCCTGCTCCGCGACGGCGGCCTCCATCTCCGCCCGCGTCGCGTCCACGAAGACGCCCGCCCGCGCCAGTGGTCCGGCCGCGGCGTAGATCGCCGCCGCCTCCGCCCCTCCCTGGGAACGGGAGAAGCCGGGCGACAGGATCACGCCCAGGTAGTCGGCGCCCGCCGCCGCCACCAGCGCCGCATCCCTGGGGCGGCAGACACCGCAGACCTTCACGAGCAAGGGGTCACTCCGTTTCGATGGGACAGCGGAGGAGGGCCGCCGCCGCGTCCACCGGCGCGGCGCGCCCGACAACGACCGAAGCTGCCGGCCCGGATCAGCGGCGCTGCCGACCCCGCGCCCGCCCGGCCAGCGCCGCCGCCGCGGCCGCCACGTCGCCCGAGCGCATAAGCGATTCCCCCACCAGGATCGCATCTACACCCGCCGCCGCCAAACGGTCGACATCCGCCGGCGTGGCGATCCCGCTTTCCGCTACCAGCACGCAGCCGGGTGGAACTCCCGCCGCCAGTCCCAGCACCACCGCCAGCTCCGTCCGGAAGCTCGCCAGGTCGCGGTTGTTCACGCCCAGCAGCTCCGCGCCCGCGGCCAGCGCCCGCTCCAGCTCCGCTCCGTCGTGCACCTCCACCAGCGCCGACATCCCCAGCTCACCCGCCAGCGCCTGCAACGCCCGCAGCCGCGCATCCTCCAGGATGCGCACGATCAGCAGTACCGCGTCCGCCCCCGCCGCCCGCGCCTCCCAGAGCTGCAGCTCGTGGATCACGAAGTCCTTGCGCAGCACCGGTAGCGACACCGACGCCCGCGCCGACTCCAGGTCCGCCAGCGACCCGCCGAACCAGTCCCGGTCCGTCAGCACGCTCAGCGCCGCCGCCCCCGCGCGCTCGTACGCCTGCGCCACCTCCAGCACGCTCAGCTCCGGACGGATCGCGCCCGCCGACGGCGAGCGACGCTTGATCTCCGCGATCAGCGCCACCGCTGGCCCGCCACGCAGGGCGCCGGCGAACGAGCGCACCGGCGCCGCCGACTCCGCCCGTCGGCGCAGCGCCGCCTGCCCCGGCACCAGCGCCGCGACCTCCGCGCGTTTCACCTCGACGATGGCGTCGAGGATCGATCCCGTGCCTCTTGCGTTTCGGTCCACCTTCGGGTAGCTTCCATTTCGGTTTACTTTCGGCACCCAGCAGCTCGCGGCATCCATGGCCGGGCCGGCCCGCCGGTCCGAGGCTTCACCCTGGCGCAAAGGCGTCGCCGGTGAGGCCGGGGGAACCCGTCGCCGCGAGTGCCCCTCGGAGGACGTGATGACGTTGACCAAGCGGCAGAAAGAGATCCTGGACTTCCTGCACGATTTCGTGAGCGAATACGGCTACGCCCCGAGCTTCGAGGAGATCGCGGGGCGTTTCGGTTATTCGTCGCTGGCAACGGTGCACGAGCACCTCGAGAATCTGCGGGCCAAGGGGTACATCCGAAAGAGCTACAACGCGAGCCGGTCGATCGAGCTGGTGCCCACGGGCCTGCATGTCGCGGCGGTCGAGCTGCCGCTTCTGGGGATGGTGGCGGCGGGGGTTCCGATCGAGGCGGTGCGGGACCAGGAGACGATCGCGGTGCCGGAGGACTTCCTGGGTAGAGGGGGCGAGCACTACGTGTTGCGGGTGAAGGGCGAGTCGATGATCGAGGAGCAGATCCGGGACGGCGACTACATCATCGTGAATTCACGCCCGACCGCGAGCAACGGCGAGATGGTGGTGGCGCTGGTGGGCGGGGACTCGGCGACGGTGAAGAAGTACTATCGGGAGCGGGACGGCCGGGTGCGGCTGCAGCCGGCGAACCCGACGATGCAGCCGATGTATTTCCGCGAGAGCCAGGTGCGGGTTCAGGGCGTGGTCATCGGTGTGATCCGGAGGTATTGATGACGGGCAAGCAGACGTTCGTAGTGGGCAAGTCGGACCGGCGGGCGGTGACGGTGGTAGTGGTGCGGTGCGAGGCCAAGCAGGCGCCGCCGATCCACGGGCCGTGGACGCTGAAGGCGATCGTTTCCGCCAACTGAGGACCAGCTCCCGGTCGCGCCGGGACCGCAACACAATCTCACGCAGAGGCGCCGAGAACGCGGAGGGGCACCGGGCGGTCCGTACCAGCCTCAGGCCAGGGGCTTCCGAGCGACTTCATTTTGTGTTCAACGGATCCTGCGCCGGGCGTATGGTGCGGTTCCGGCGCCCGCGGGTCCCATCGCCGGTGCGATTGCCTGGCGATTGCCGTTGCAGTTGCCGTTGCTGTTGCTGTTGAACAAAAAAAGAAGTGCCCGCCCTGCCGGAATCCGTCCGTAGCACCCCTGTCGTTCTCTGCGTGCTCTGCGGCTCCGCGTGAGCCGGTGTTGACTCCCCTCTCCGTATTGCTCCCGATCTCCGCGTGTTCAACCCGCGCGGCCGGCCACCAAGCGCGAAGCCGCAGCCAACCGATCGAGCACGTCGATGCCCGCGCCGGCATCGAGGGCGACCTCCGCTCGTGCGACACCCTCCTCCAGCGTGGGGGCGATCCCGGCCAGGTAGATGGCCGCGCCGGCATTGAGGGTGACGGCGCCACGGCCGACGCCGGCGACCTGGCCGCGCAGGATCCCCAGGACGGCGCGGGCGTTCTCGTCGGGGTCGCCGCCGGCGAGCAGGGCGGCGTCGGCATCGCCCCAGCCGAAGGGGGCGGGATCGACCGTGAAGCGGTGCAGCTCGCCCTGGCGCAGCTCGATGACGTCGGTGGTGCCGATGGGCGAGAGCTCGTCCAGGCCGGGCTGGCCGTGGACGACGAGGGCGCGCTCGTGGCCGAGGGCGCGCAGGGCGCCGGCGATCAGCTCCAGCAGGGCCGGGTGCGAGACGCCCACGACCTGGCGGCGGGCACTGGCCGGGTTGGTGAGCGGCCCCAGCAGGTTCATGATCGTGGGAATGCCCAGCTCGCGGCGCACGGGCCCGACGTGGCGCATGGCGGGATGCAGCAGTGGCGCGAACATGAAGACGATGCCGGTGCGCTCGAAGACCTCGGCCATGCCCTCGGGCGAGAGCTCGATGACCACGCCCAGGGCGGTCAGCACGTCGGCGCTGCCGGAGCGGGAGCTGAAGGAGCGGTTGCCGTGCTTGGCGACGCGCACGCCGGCGCCGGCGGCGAGGAGCGCGGCGGCGGTCGAGATGTTGAAGGTCGTGACCGCGCCGCCCCCCGTGCCGCAGGTATCCAGGAGGTCGCCGCCGTCGGGGATCGGCACCGGCACCATGGCGGCCCGCATGGCGCGCACGCCGCCGGCGACCTCGTCCGGGGTCTCGCCCTTGACGCGCAGGGCGGTGAGCAGCGCGGCGACCTGCACGGGGGTGGCGCGCCCCTGCATGATGGTGCCGAACGCCGCCTCGGCCTCGTCCGCCGTGAGGTCGTGGCGGCTGGCGACCTTGCCGATGAGCTGGGCCAGGGTCGGGCCGGCCTCTTCCGGGGTGCCGCCCGCGGGCGGCTCGGCGGCGCGCGTCACGGGGCCGGCCACACGTTGTTGCCCCGGTTCTGGTCCGGGATCTGTCCCGCTGGATCGATCTCGACGCGGGTGACGCGCGCCGGCAGGTCGGCGGTGAACACGTAGGTGCTGCCGCCGTACCAGACCTCGACCGGGAGCTTCACATCGCGCTTCTCGCCGCTGGCCAGCGTCAGGCGCAGGGGCACGGGCATGACGCCGCGCTGGAGGTTACGCAGGCGCACTTGCGCCCGGACGCCGGCCCCGAGAGGCGTCTGGACCACACCATCCAGGGCCTGGTCCACCCGGTCCGTGGTGTAGAACCACTCCCGCCAGAACCAGGACAGGTCGCGGCCGGAGACGTTCTCCATGGTGCGGAAGAAGTCCCAGGGCATGGGGTGCCTGAACTGCCAGCGGTCGACGTAGCTGCGGAACGCCAGGTCGAAGGTGGCCGAGTCCAGGACGACGTCGCGCAGCAGGTTGAGCACCATGCCCGGCTTGCGGTAGCCGGTGATGCCCAGTCCCGCGGGGCTGATGCGGTCGGCGGGGGTCATGAGCGGCTGCTCCATCCCCATGGACACGCCCATCTGGTACGCCTGCATGTAGTCGGCGGCCGTGTTGCTGCCGGGATAGCGCCGGTCGCCCGCGAACTCGTCGATGAAGGTATTGAAGCCCTCGTCCATGAAGACGTAGCGGCGCTCGTTGGAGCCGACGACCATGGGGAACCACTCGTGCCCCTGCTCGTGGGCGATAGTGTCGAAGATGTCGCGCTCGCTGCCCATGGAGCTGACCATCACGAACATCGGGTACTCCATCCCGCCCACCGGCCCCGCCACGCTGGTGGCCTGGGGATAGGGGTAGCGGAACCAGCGCCGGGAGAACTCGTCGATGGAGAAGCAGGTCATGTCGGCGCCCTGGCGCCAGGCCCGCACCGCCGTCGGCTGGTAGAAGGCGTGGCAGAGCACGCCCTCGCGGCTGGTGGCGTCCCAGAGGAAGTCGGGCGCGCCCGCCCAGGCGAAGTCGCGCACGTTGCGGGCGGTAAAGCGCCAGGTGAGCGTTCCCGCCGCGGTCGGGCGGGTCCCGGCCTTTCCCGCCTCCCCGGCGGCGATGATGGCCACCTGGGCCGCGGAGCCCGCCGCCTGCTGCAGCCGCCGGCGCTGCTCCGCGCTGAGGACCTGCTCGGGGTTCTGCAGCGAGCCGGTGGCGGCAATGACGTAGTCGGCCGGCACCGTCAGGGCGACGTCGAAGTCCCCATACTCCAGATAGAACTCGCCCTGGCCGATGTAGGGGTCGGTGTCCCAGCCGCGCACGTCGTCGTAGACGGCCATGCGCGGGTACCACTGCGCGATCTCGTAGAGGCGCCCCTGGCGCCCCATGCGGTCGGAGCCGTGGGCCGGCACGGGGAAGGACCAGCCGAGCTGCAGCTCCACGGTCTGGTGCGGCGCCAGCGGCGCGGGCAGGTCCAGCCGCATCTCGGTGTCCCAGATGTACGGCTTCAGCTCGGCGGTGCCGGCGCGGGCGAAGGCGATGTCGATCCCGCCCGCGAAGTTGCCCGCGCCCCACCGGCTCTCCGCCGGGAAGACGTCGGAGCCCAGGCTGCCCGGGCGGTAGATGTTCTGGTCGAGCTGCAGCCAGACGAAGCGGAGCGTGTCCGGCGAGTTGTTGGTGTAGCGAATCGTCTCCGTGCCGGAAATGGCGCGGCGCACCGTGTCCAGCGACGCTTCGATGCGATAGTCCGCCCGCTGCTGCCAGTAGGCCGGCCCGGGCTGTCCCGCCGCGTCGCGCAGCAGGTTGGGCGTGGGCAGCTCCAGGCCGCGGAAGATCGAGCTGTCGCCGCGCAGGTCGGGCGCGGCCTGCGCCCGGATCGAGCCCGGCGCCAGGGCAAGCGCCAGGGCCAGGGCCGGCAACAGGGCGAGGGCGCGAGCGGAGCGGCGGGTCATGGACTTCCCTTCCTGCGGAACGTGGACGAAGAGCGCCGAACGTAATACCGCACCGGTCCCGGGGCGAGATCCCGCCGCGTGCCGGGGCGCGCCCTCGCCCGCGGCCCGCGCCAGCCCTGCAATCTTTCGCAATT
>JADGQX010000003.1 GCA_017881445.1 Gemmatimonadota bacterium
CCCGTCTCGAAGTACTTCCGGTACCAGTCGAGGGGGACGTCGCCCGTCTGCAGCGGGTAGCCGCGCGCGTCGAAGGGGCGCGGCAGGATGTCCTCGTCGTCGTGGAAGAAGCCGCGGAACTTGAACGTGGGCGGCCCCTGGCTGAAGCGGGTCCGCTTCAGCACCAGCGGGTCGTGGTGCTCGGGCTGGTAGCCGGTCCAGAGGTAGAGCGGGTCGATGCCCAGCCGCTCCGAGAGCGTGTACGCGGCGAAGGCGGTGCCGCGCGCGTTGGAGCCCACCAGCCAGACGACGTCGCCGTCCGTCAACACCCGGTAGGCCTCCCACTGGCCCTGCAGCGCCTTCGCATCGATGGCGCGCGGCAGCTTCCCGTCGCCCAGCGTCTGCAGCCGGATCGCCACCTTGCCCTGGGTGGGCTGCTCCACCAGCGGCGGGCGGTAGCCGCTGATCCGCTCGATGTCGCCCGCCAGGAACTGCGCCGCCTGGTGCACGGCCGGGTTCTCCGCCGCCGGGACCACGATCTCGGCGCCGGCGCCGGCCGCCCCGCTCGCCCCGCCCCGCGCCAGCACCACGTCACCGGGTGCGACGTCGCCGGTCCGCACCCAGGACCCGCGCAGCATCCCGCTCCAGGGCGCCTGCGCCGAGAGCGCGCCGGCGGGCGAGGCCAGGATGAGCAGCAGCCACAGCAGCGTACGAGCTGGACGTGACTCCACGGGGACCTCGCAGGTTCGGGCGGGTCGAACGGTTGCTTTCGGTGGTTCGCGCGGGGACGCGCGCAGGAAGGGTACTCGGAATGTAAGCCGTCCGCGAGATGCGGATCGGCCCTGGCCGAGGTGGCCGGGGCCCCGGCGTCATGCCCGGGCCCCGGGCGTCAGCCCATCCGCCGGACCTCGATGCCGTTGCGGAAGCGCGACCAGTCCAGCCGCAGCTTGCGCATGCGGGCGCGCAGCGTGTGCGGGTTCACGTCCAGCAGGGCGGCGGCCCCGGCGTCGCCCTCGATGCGGCCGCCCGTCCGCCGGAGCGCCGCTTCGACGTGGCGCCGGATCGCCTCGTTCAGCGTGGGGAAGGGGCCGTCGGCCGGCGGCGCGGGAGCCAGGACGGGCTGGGCACCGGCGACGGCGGACACCCCGAGCGCCGCGGCCACCTCCAGGCGGTGGCCGCCACCCAGGATCACCGCCCGCTCGATCACCGTGCCCAGCTCGCGCACGTTGCCCGGCCAGGAATAGGCGATCAGCAGCTCCAGGTCCGCCGGGCTGGGCGCCAGCGGCGCCCCACCCAGCCGCTTGCCCGCGCGCCAGGCGAAGTGCTCCGCCAGCGCCGGGATGTCACCGGGGCGCTCGCGCAGCGCCGGCAGGCGGATGGGGAAGACGCTGATCCGGTACCACAGGTCCTCGCGGAAGCGGCCGTCCTGCACCATGACGTGCAGGTCCCGGTGGGTCGCCGCCACGATGCGGACATCAACGGAGTGCGTGCGGCGGCCGCCCACCCGCTCGAAGGTGCCATCCTGCAGCACCCGCAGCAGCCGCACCTGCGCCTCCGGCGGCAGCTCGCCGATCTCGTCCAGGAAGAGCGTGCCCCCGTCCGCCCGCTCGAACCAGCCGGCGCGGTCGCTCACCGCGCCCGTGAAGCTGCCGCGCTCGTGGCCGAACAGCTCCGAGTCGATCAGGCCCGGCGGGATGGCGCCGCAGTTCACCCGCACGACCGGCCCTTTCGAGCGCGCCGACCCGCGGTGGATCTCGCGCGCGATCACCTCCTTGCCACTCCCCGTCTCCCCCAGTAGCAGCACGGGCGCGTCCGTCTGCGCCACCTGCGCCACGCGCTCCACCACCGCCCGCAGGCCGCCGTCCGCCCCCACCACCGCCTCGGCGATCTCCTGCCGGTCCAGCCGCGAGAGCAGCGCCTGTTTGTCCGCCTCCAGCGCCTCCCGGTAGCGCCCGATCTCCAGGCGCTGCAGGTGGCTGCGCAGTGCCGCCGACAGCGGCTCCCGCAGCTCCGACCAAAGCTCCTGCTCCGCCCGCCCGAAGGCGCCGCGCGCGCCCCACGCCACCGCGAAGCCGATCACTTCATCCCCGTGCAGCAGCGATGCGATCAGCACGTCACCCTCGGCCTCCCGCGGCACGATCACCGACGCGGCACCCGCTTCGGCGCCGAAGGCGACGCCGCGGCCCCGACCCCACGCCTGCAGCGCCTCCACCTGCGCCGGCGCCAGCGGCATCCGCCCCGTGGGCGGGACCGGCGACCGGCCGCAGCGGGCCGCGACCACCGTCTCCAGCCGCTGCCGCTCGGGCTCCAGCCGCTGGATGACCAGCGCCTCCAGCCGGATCTCCTGGCGCAGCAGCGCCGCCAGCCGTTGCAGCATCTCCTCGATCGGCGTGTGGCGTCCCGCCTCGCGCCACACGTCCAGCAGAAGACTCATCGCTTGCCCCCGTCCGTTTTCCCCGGCCCGCCTCGCTTGCGCGCGGCCGCGCCCGTGACATGTCACGGATTTCCCGTGCAATGTCACGGCCCGCGCCGCGCGGGAGCGGACAACTCCCCGCAACTCCTGTCAAATCATGGGCTTGGGACGTCGCCGGGCCTCGGCCGCGGCCCGTCCGCATGCGGCGTCCGTCCCGTCATGCGTTGCACCCTCGCCACAGCGCGGGCCGCCGCGCCGACGGTCGAACGCGCCCCTCACATTTGCTGGTTTCGCCCCGGTCGCCGTGACATTTCACGGCCATTTCCGTGAAATGGTCTGGATCGCCCCCGGGCGTCGCCGGGCGAATTAGCCGCAAGCGCATGTGTGATATGTCCTTACGGACTTCGCCCCGACCCGGCACACCCCCTGCTTTAGGCCACTGCGCAAATCGCGGGAAAATGCGGGCACACCGGCGAAAGGACGGGAGAGTGGGCATCCGTGTGGACGGCCTGAGCAAGCGGTTCGGCTCCTTCGTGGCCGTGGACGACGTCACGTTCGACGTGCGGGCGGGCGAGCTGGTGGCGCTGCTCGGTCCGTCGGGCGGCGGCAAGAGCACGATCCTGCGGATCATCGCGGGGCTGGAGACGGCGGACGCCGGCTCGGTGTCGCTGGAAGGCGAGGTGGTGGACGAGATGCCGCCGCGGGATCGGCGGGTTGGCTTCGTGTTCCAGCATTACGCGCTCTTCCGCCACATGACCGTGGAGCAGAACATCGGTTACGGTCTGAAGGTGAGAGGCGTGGCGAAAGCGGAGCGGCAGCGGCGGGTGGGGGAGCTGACGGGGATCATGGGACTGCGCGGGCTGGAGGCGCGCTACCCCGCGCAACTCTCGGGCGGGCAGCGGCAGCGGGTGGCGCTGGCCCGCTCGCTGGCGCCCAGCCCGCGCCTGCTGCTGCTGGATGAACCGTTCGCGGCCGTGGACGCCCGCGTGCGGGAGGAGCTGCGTGCCTGGCTGCGGCGCATGCACGACCAGGTCGGCGTCACCTCGATCTTCGTGACGCACGACCAGGAGGAAGCCTTCGGCCTGGCCGACCGCGTCATGGTGATCAACCGGGGGCGCCTGGAGCAGGACGGGTCGCCGCGCGAGATCCAGGATGAGCCGGCGACGGAGTTCGTCGCGCGCTTCATCGGCGAGTCCAACGTCCTGGAGGCGCGGGTCCAGGGCGAGGACGCCTGGGTGGGCGCGCTCCGGGTAGGGCTGGACCAGGGGGAGCGGGGGACGCGGGGCGGCGCGGCGGCGCGGCTGATCATCCGCTCGTACGACCTGAAGTTCTGGCATGCGGAGAACGGTGACAGCGTGGCCGTGGTCCGTCGTGTGGTCCCGCTCGGCGACCGCGTGCGCGTGGAAGCCGCCGTGGACGGCGCCGGACCGATCTTCGCCCACTTCCCTCGCCGCAGCTCCCTTCTGCACGGGATCGAACCCGGTGCCCGCATCGCGGTGGAGGTCACGCGCGCTCGCGCCTACCCGGTGGAGGCTCCATGAGAGCGACGACCCTGATCGTCGCCGTGGCGCTCGCCCTCGCCACCACGGCCGCGCGCGCGCAGGCGCAGCTGCCGGCGCCGACGACGCCTGATGACAGCACGGCCGTGAGACCCCCGGAGACGCTCGAGGATCTGATCCAGCGCGTGCGCGTCCTGGAGCGGAAGCTCGAGCTGAAGCAGGAGGAGGATGCGGCGCGCGCGAAGGCGGCCCCCGCCATCGTGGTCGCGGGCGACGGCGTCGCCTTCCGCGCCGCGGACGGCTCCTTCCAGCTGCGGCTGCGCGGCTACGTGCAGGACGACGCGCGTATGTACCAGGGCGTCGCGCACCCCGGCACGAGCGCCTTCCTGCTGCGGCGCGTGCGCCCGATCCTCGAGGCCACCGCGCTGCAGCGCTATACGCTCCGCATCATGCCCGACTTCGGCAACGGGCAGACGGTCCTTTACGACGCCTACGTCGAGGCGGCGTTCCTGCCCCAGCTCGGGCTCCGTTTCGGCAAGTTCAAGCCCCCGGTCGGGCTGGAGCGGCTGCAGTCCGCGACCAATCTCATGTTCGTGGAGCGCGCGCTGCCCACGGCACTGGTGCCCAACCGCGACCTGGGCGTCCAACTCCAGGGCGTCGTTGGCGGGGGCTTGCTGAGCTACGCGCTGGGCGTCTTCAATGGCGTGAACGACGGCGGCATGGCCGATACCGACACGGACAACGCCAAGGAGGTCGCCGCGCGGCTATTCGCGCAGCCCTTCCAGGCGAGCGAATCCGACGCGCTGCGCCGGCTGGGCTTCGGCGTGGCCGCCACGCGCGGCGCGGTGCACGGCACTCTCACTAGCGTCTCGCTGCCGTCGTACTCCTCCCCGGGGCAGCTCGCGTTCTTCCGCTACCGCGCCGATGGCAAGGCCACGGGCACCGCCATCGCGTCCGGCGACCATGTCCGCCTCGCGCCCCAGGGCTGGTACTACCGCGGGCCGCTGAGCGTGCTGGGCGAATACGTGATCTCGCGCCAGGCCGTTGCCCTGGACACGGCCTCCGCCACCCTGCGCAATCGCGCCTGGCAAGTAGCGGCCGCTTATGCAGTTACGGGTGAGGACGCGGGCGCGAAGGGGATCCGCCCGCGCAGCGTGTTCGACCCGGCGAAGGGTAGCTGGGGCGCGATCGAGCTGACCGCCCGCGTCCACCAGCTGCGGCTGGACGACGACGCTTTCCCTCGTTTTGCCGACCCGACCGCCTCCGCCCGCTCGGCGCGGGCCTGGGCCGCCGGCCTCAACTGGTACCTGAACCCGAACGTGAAGCTGGTGCTCGACTACGAGCGCACGCGCTTCGCGGGCGGGGCCAAGACCGGCGACCGGGCGCCCGAGCGGGCGCTGTTCAGCCGTATCCAGTTCGCGTTCTGATGTCCGCCACCCCTGACCCGACCCATCGACCCATGGAGACCCACCGCATGCGCCGTTCGATCGTCGCGGCCCTGGCCGCGCTGACTGCCGCCCTGCCGCCGGGCGCGGCCGCCCAGCAGGCTCCGAAGGACGTCGTCCTTCTGAACGTTTCCTACGACCCCACGCGGGAGCTCTACCAGGACTACAACGCCGCCTTCGCCCGCTACTGGAAGGCGAAGACGGGACAGAGCGTGACCATCCGGCAGTCGCATGGCGGCTCGGGCAAGCAGGCGCGCTCGGTGATCGACGGGCTGCAGGCAGACGTGGTCACGCTCGCCCTGGCCTACGACGTGGATGCGCTGGCGGAGCGGGGCCGCCTCATCCCGCGCAACTGGCAGACGCGGCTGCCGGACAACAGCGCGCCCTACACCTCCACGATCGTGTTCCTGGTGCGGAAGGGGAACCCGAAGCGGATCCGGGACTGGGGCGACCTGGTCCGGCCCGGCGTCTCGGTCGTGACGCCGAACCCCAAGACCTCCGGCGGCGCGCGCTGGAACTACCTGGCCGCGTGGGGCTACGCCCTGCGGAAGTTCGGCGGCGACGAGGGAAAGGCGCAGCAGTTCGTGGCCGCGCTGTTCCGGAACGTGCCCGTGCTCGACTCGGGCGCCCGGGGCGCGACCACGACCTTCATCGAGCGCGGCATCGGCGACGTGATGATCAACTGGGAGAACGAGGCGCTGCTGGCGATGCAGGAGATGGGCAAGGGGCAGTACGAGATCGTGATGCCATCGGTCAGCATCCTGGCGGAGCCGCCGGTGACGGTGGTGGACCGCGTCGCCAACAAGCGCGGCACCCGGCCGATCGCGGAGGCCTACCTCCATTACCTCTACTCGGAGGAAGGCCAGACCATCGCGGCCAGCCACTTCTACCGCCCGCGCATGGCGTCGGTGGCGGCGAAGTTCGCCAGCCGCTTCCCGAGAATCCAGCTCTTCGACATCCGGGAGTTCGGCGGCTGGCAGGTGGCGCAGAAGAAGCACTTCGACGATGGCGGCATCTTCGATCGCCTCTACCAGCCGAGGTAGCCCAGCCATGGCGAGATCGCGCGCGAAGAATGTGCTGCCCGGCTTCGGGCTCACCCTCGGCTTCACCCTGCTCTACCTGAGCCTGATCGTGCTCATCCCCCTGGCGGCGTTGCTGCTGAAGAGCACGTCGCTCACCTGGGGGCAGTTCTGGGGCGTGGTGAGCAATCCCCGGGTGCTGGCCGCCTACCGCCTGAGCTTCGGCGCGGCGCTGGGCGCCGCGCTGGTCAACGCCCTGTTCGGGCTGCTCCTGGCCTGGGTGCTGGTGCGCTATTCCTTCCCCGGCCGGCGGCTGATAGACGCCCTGGTGGACCTGCCCTTCGCTCTGCCCACGGCCGTGGCGGGGATCACCCTGACGGCGCTGTTCGCGAAGACGGGCTGGCTGGGCGCGCCCCTGCACGCGCTGGGCATCGACGTGGCCTACACGCCGCTGGGCGTCATGATCGCGCTCACGTTCATCGGCCTGCCCTTCGTGGTGCGCACGGTCCAGCCGGTGCTGGAGGACCTGGCGGCGGAGCGCGAGGAGGCGGCGGCCATGCTGGGCGCCAGCCGCTGGCAGACGCTGCGCGGCATCGTGCTGCCCGAGCTCGCGCCCGCGCTGGTCACCGGCTTCGCCCTCGCCTTTGCCCGCGCCACGGGCGAGTACGGCTCCATCGTGTTCATCTCCGGCAACATGCCGATGAAGACCGAGATCGCGCCGCTGGTCATCATCACCAAGCTGGAGCAGTACGACTACGCCGGCGCCACCGCGGTCGCCGTGGTCATGCTGGCGATCTCGTTCACGCTGCTGCTGGTCATCAACCTGCTCCAGGGCTGGAGCGGCCGCCGGCACGGCGAAGCCTAGCCCGATAGGAGATCTATGCACGTCGTCAACATCTCGCGCCAGAGCGCCAGCCGGCAGCTGCGCCAGGCCACGACGGAGCCCGCCGCGGTGCGCTGGCTCCTGGTCGCCGTCGCCCTCGCCTTCGTCGGTGTCTTCCTGGTGCTGCCGCTGGTGGCCGTGGCGGCGCAGGCGCTCAAGGCCGGGCTGGGCGCGTTCGGCGCCGCCATCCTGGACCCGGACACGCTCGCCGCCGTGCGGCTCACGCTGCTGACGGCGGCGATCGCCGTGCCCCTGAACGTCGTCTTCGGCGTCGCCGCCGCCTGGGCCATTGCCCGCTTCGAGTTCACCGGTCGCAGCCTGCTGATCACCCTGATCGACTTGCCCTTCGCGGTCTCGCCCGTGATCGCGGGGCTGATCTACGTGCTGCTCTTCGGGATGCAGGGCTGGCTCGGCCCGTGGCTGGCCGACCACGACGTCGCCATCATCTTCGCCGTCCCCGGGATCGTGCTGGCGACGATCTTCGTCACGTTCCCCTTCGTGGCCCGGGAGCTGATTCCGCTGATGCGGGCGCAGGGGCCGGAGGAGGAGCAGGCGAGCGTGGTGCTGGGGGCCAGCGGCTGGCAGACCTTCCGCTACGTCACCCTGCCCAACGTGAAGTGGGGACTGCTCTACGGCGTCATCATCCTGAACGCCCGCGCCATGGGGGAATTCGGCGCGGTCTCCGTGGTGTCGGGCCACATCCGCGGCCTGACCAACACGATCCCCCTCCACGTCGAGATCCTGTACAACGAGTACCAGACGACGGCGGCGTTCGCGGTCGCGTCCATCCTCACGCTGCTCGGGCTGGTCACGCTGGTGGCCAAGACCATCGCCGACCGCAAGCGCGCCCAGAGCCTGGTCCCGCTCGCCGCCCTGGCCGAGGACCCGGCGCATTCCGCACCACCGCACCTTGACCTCGCCGGGCACGCGCTGCAGGCTCGGAGCGCCGGCGCGGCGCTCGGGACCCCGGCGCAGGAAGCGTGGGCCTGAAAGGAGCTTCCGGATCGGCGCGGCATCGACAACCGGCCCGTGATCCCGAGCGGGACCACGGGCCGGCTCATGTGCCTTATGAGATGGTACGGCGGCATCAGAGCCGCCGTTCACATGGGCGTCACCTCGACGCCGTAGTACTTCCATTGCCGGTGCGCGTCCTGCGTCAGGCTGGCCAGGTAGACCTTGTCGCCGGGAAGGCCGCTCGTCGGCACCAGGACGAACACGACGATGTCCTGCCGCTGGTTAGGCTTGATGGGGATGTCCGTGTAGCTGTTGTCCATGAAGTTGTGGACCGTCCACGAGCCGGCGTCCGGCCCCGCCTGCACGTCGAAGTGAATCATGAACGTGTGGAATTGCTGGGCGAGGCTGGTCATCACGGCCACGTTGACGCGCTGGCCGAGCGGCGTCGTCGACCAGGCATCGACGACGTTGAAATAGGGATCATTCATGGTGGCCACTTCCACCATCATGTAGCCCTTGCCGTCGACGTAGGGTGCGCGGGGCGTGAGCGTGAAGGGGCCGGACGGTGGTTGCGCCGGCGCCGGCATTCCGGCCTGCTTCAGCATCTCGAGCTTCTCCGACCACGGAATTGCCCTGAACTTCACCGACGCCGTCGTCCTCACGGTCGGTTGGGACTTCACGACCGTGGCCGGCGCCGACAGGACCAGCGTCCGGCCGCCCGCGGCCGTGATCACCTTGGAAGTTCCGGGCGGGAGATTCACCTGCGCCCGCGCTCCCTCGGCCATGGCCGCCAGTGCGACAAGCGCAACCACTGCCGACAACGAGAGGTAGCTCCGCTTCATCGTGTCCTCCTTTGCCGCCGCTTGCGGCGGCGCCCAGGGCACTCCGGCGTGATCGCTCGGCGGAGCGACTCAGGGTCGGGGCGGTGTGCGCCGAAGATAGCGTGGCGACCGCATACGCAGGAAGCGTCTTCCGGCGCCTGACCCTGCGCGCCTTGACACGCGGCCGCGGCATCGGCCAGTTGCTGCGACCCTTCGAGCTGGAGCCGTCCATGCCGCGAGAGTTCTCCCGTCGCCGCTTCATCCTGAGTGCCGGGCAGCTGGGGTGCGCGCTGCCGCTGGTCGGCTCGCCCTTCGGCCGGGACCTGCTGGCCGGGCTCGAGCGCCAGCTCGTCCCTGCGCCCGGCGGACCGATGCCGCCCGGCCTTTTCGCCAGCCTGCACTGGCGCCTGCTCGGGCCCTTCCGCGGCGGCCGCGTGGACGCGGTGAGCGGCGTGCCGGGTCGCCCGAACGAGTTCTACTTCGGGGCCGTGTGCGGCGGGATCTGGAAGACCATCGACGCGGGCCGCACCTGGCAGCCGATCTTCGACGAGCAGCCCGTCGCATCCATCGGCGCCCTCGCCGTCGCACCCTCCTCACCCGACGTCGTCTATGCCGGCACGGGCGAATCGACGCTGCGCGATTCCGCCAGCTACGGCAACGGCGTGTACCGGTCGAACGACGGCGGCCGGAGCTGGACGCACCTGGGCCTGGAGGAGACCCACCACATCGGCCGGATCGCCGTCGATCCGCGCAACCCCGACGTGGTCTTCGTCGCGGCCATCGGACACCTCTACGCCGCCAACGAGCAGCGCGGCGTCTTCCGCTCGCGCGACGGCGGACGCAGCTGGCAGAAGGTGCTGTACCGGAATGGCGACGTCGGCGCCGTCGAGGTGGTCGTCGATCCGACGGATTCGAGGGTCGTCTACGCCGGCCTGTGGAACACGCGCCGTCCGCCCTGGTTCACCTACGCGCCCAGCAACGGACCGGGTGGCGGCATCTTCAAGTCCACCGATGGCGGCGACACGTGGCAGCCGCTCACGACCGGGCTGCCGGCGCAGGGGATCGGTCGCACGGGCATCGCCGTGTGCCCGAGCGATCCCAGGCGAGTGTATGCCGTCGTGGACTGCCTGGTACCGGAGCCGGGCGCGGTGGCGCCGCCGCCGCCCCCGCCCGACAGTCGCGGATCGTCGCGGCCCTTGCCCATGCAGGGCGGCTTCTTCCGCTCCGACGACGCCGGCGCCAGCTGGCAGCGACTCTCGTCCGACGAGGCCCTCTGGGGCCGCGGCTGGTACTTCGAGAAGATCACCGTGGATCCCCGGGACGCCGACGTCGTTTACGTGCCCAACGTGGCGGTCAACCGGTCGCTGGACGGTGGCCACAGCTGGGACGTGCCGCGCGGCTCGCCGGGCGGCGACGACTACCACCAGATGTGGGTGTCGCCCGACGATCCCAACACCGTGATCGTGGCCAGTGACCAGGGCTGCATCATCACGCACAACGCCAGGACGAAGGACCCCGCCGACGTTACCTGGACCTCGTGGCTCAATCAGCCCACGGCGCAGATCTACCACGTGTCCATCGACCCGCGCTTCCCCTACTGGGTCACGGGCGCACAGCAGGACAGCGGCGCGGTGGCCGTGCGCTCGCGCGGCCGGTTCGCCGAGATCAGCATGCGGGACTGGGAGCCGATCGGCGCCGGCGGCGAGAGCGGCTACACGGCGGGCGACCCGCTGCACCCCGGCATCATCTTCGGCGGCGCGGGGCAGCGCTACGACCTCGAGCTGAACCGCTCCATCCCCACCTCGCAGCCGCGCATGCCGGAAGGCGAGACGGCCCGCGCCGACTGGACGCAACCGCTGGTGCTGTCGCAGGGCGACCCGCACGCGCTCTACTACGCCAACCAGTACCTCTTCAAGTCCACGGACAGCGCCCGCACCTGGACGCGGATCAGCCCCGACCTGACGCGGCCCGACCCCGGTGTCCCCGCGACCCTCGATGCCGCCGCGGCCGGGCTGGCCGGGAACGAAAGGCGAGGCGTCGTCTACACCATCGCGCCCTCGCCCCTGCAGGCGCCGCTGGTCTGGATCGGCACCGACGACGGCTGTATCCAGGTCAGCGACGACGATGGCAAGAGCTGGCAGAACGTGACGCCCGGGGCCGTGACGCCCTGGAGTCGCATCACCATGATCGAGGCGTCGCACTTCGATGCTCGGGCGGCCTACGCCAGCGTGGACCGGCACCAGCTCCAGGATTTCCAGCCCTATGTATACCGCACGCGGGACCGCGGCCGGAGCTGGCAGAAGATCGTCCGGGGCCTGCCGGCGGACGGCTACGTGCACACGGTCAAGGAGGATCCCAAACGACGGGGGCTGCTGTTCGCGGGCACGGAGACGGGTGCGTTCGTGTCATTCGACGAGGGCGACGACTGGCAGCCGCTGCAGCTGAACCTGCCCGCCACATCCGTGCGCGACTTCGCGGTCCACGGCGACGACCTGGTGGTCGCGACCTTCGGCCGCGGCTTCTGGGTGATCGACGGCATCGCGCCGCTGCGGCAGGCGGACGCGGCCATCGCCCAGGCGGACGCCTACCTGTTCCAGCCCCCGGACACGGCGGTGCCCGTGCAGGGGCGCGACAACGGCACGCCGCTGCAGAAGGACGAGCCGCAGACCGCGAACCCGCCCGATGGCGTGTCCATCGATTACTACCTGAAAGCCGACGCGACGACGCCCGATCGCCCCGTCACCCTCGAGATCCTCGACGCCGCCGGCGGCGTGCTCAGGACCTTCTCCAGCACCGCCCCCCCGCCGGCGCCGCAGGGCCGCGCCGGGCGGCAGGGTGGCATCCCCAGCGTGTCGCCGCAGTGGCAGGTGCGGCCGCCGCAGTTCGCCGCCGGCGCCGGCGCACATCGCGTCGTCTGGTTCCCCGCTCCGGCACCGGCTCCCGGCGCCCGGGGCGGCGGTGTCTTCGGCGCGCCCGCCCTGCCCCTGACGGGCACGTTCACGGCCCGCCTCACCGTGAATGGCCGGAGCTACACGCGCGGCTTCACCGTGCTGCCCGACCCGCGCAAGACGGATGGCTGAGCCGGGCGTCTGGTTTTACCGCCGAGAACGCCGGGGACGCCGAGAAAAGAACAAGTACTCAATCTGTCCTCGGCGTCCTCAGCGTTCTCGGCGGTAGGATGTGGTTTACGGTTCCTAGCGCAGCAGCCCTGACCCGCTCGGACCACTTCCCCCGCTTTCGCCACCACCACCATGCAGGAGGCCGTCATGAGCATCGTCGGGGAATTCGTCTGGTACGACCACTGGACCAACGACCTGACGGCCGCGGAGGAGTTCTACACGCGGGCGATCGGCTGGAACACCCAGCGGTTCGGCGAGGGCCCGGACGCGTACGTCATGTGGGCGGTGGGCGACACAGCCATCGGCGGGATCGGCAAGGTGCCGCGCGAGGCCGACGGCCGCGCCGGGCATCCGCTCTGGGTCGCCTTCGTGGCGGTGGACGACGTGGACGCCACGGCGGAGCGGGCCCGTCGGCTCGGTGGTGGCATCCGCACGCCCGGCACCGACATCCCCGGCGTCGGCCGTTTCGCCGTCATCCAGGACCCGCAGGGCGCGGTCATCGCGCTGCACAGCTCCATCCAGGAGGGCTCGACCGTCCCCGCCGACCGGGTGAAGCCGGGGTTCGTCTGCTGGCACGAGCTGTACACGACTGACCACGAGGCGGCGTGGCGCTTCTACTCCGAGCTGTTCGGCTGGAAGCACACCAGCTCGATGGACATGGGCGCGGACGGCCCCTACTTCATGTTCCGCCACGCCGACGCAGCCGAGCAGGCTCCGTTCGGCGCCATGTTCAATGGCGCCAGGACCCTGGACGTGCCGCCCCACTGGCTCTACTACGTCAGCGTCGAGGGGCTGGAGGGCACGCTGGGGCGCGTCCGCGACGCCGGGGGCGAGGTGTGTGAAGGCCCCATGGACGTGCCCGGCGGCCGGATCGCGCCCTGCCGTGACCCGCAGGGCGGCGCCTTCGCGGTCTTCTCGCACGAGCCGCCGCGCGTGCCATGACGGCTGGCGGCTCCCGCCCGCCGCGCGCCCGCGCCTGGCGTCCGCCTGGCCGAAGCCGGCGCGCGGCGGGCCCGGGCCGTGAGCGTTGCACCGACGTGAGGAAAGGGCATACCTTCGGCGCGCGACGGCGGGCGCCGTCGCAGTCGCTGGAGAGCACCCGCGCCGGGCCGCACCGCCGGCGCGCACCCGCCCGGACGGGAGAGTGACCATGCGTGACGAGGCGATGGTGTCGGCGACGGGGAGTCAGGGGCTGGCCCAGCGGCTGCGGCGGACGGCGCGGATCCTCCTCCGCGAGGCCGCCACCGCGTTCGAGCGCACGCCTCTCGAGGTGCTTCTGGGCGCGTGCGCGGCGGTCGGCTTCTCGCTGGCCATGGAGCGGGACAAGCTGGAGCCATTCGCGCGCTCCCTCGCCGCCGTCGGCATCGCGCTCCCGCTGACCTACGCCGCCAGTGTGCTGCGCGAGCGGGGCCTCGTTCCGGCCTGGCTGCGCTGGGGCATCTCCGCCGCTGCCGTCGCGGCGGGCGCCGTCTGGGGCTTCCTGCTCCTGGACCCCGCACGCGTGGCGGACGTCTGGCGCTGCTGGCTGCTCTGCGGTGCCAGTGTCGCGGCACTGCTCTGCGTACCTCTCCTGGACCGGGACGGGGGAGACCGGCGCGAGCGGACCCATCGTTTCGTTGCGCGCCTCGCCGCCCGCGCGGCCGTGGTCGTCGCCTACGCCGGCGCGCTCTGGATCGGGCTCTCCCTGGCGCTGGCGGCGGTCAACGGCCTGTTCGAGCTGCACATGGACGGCAAGGCCTACGGGCATCTCGCCTCGGCGTTGTTCATCCTGATGCCCCCCTGGGCGGTCGCCGCCGGGCTGCCGGCGCTCGTGGCGCCGATCGAGCCCTGGCGGGAGCCGCAGCTTCGGCTCTTCCGCCGCATCGGCGCCCTCCTGCTGGCGCCGCTCCTGCTCGTGTACCTGGCCATCGTCTACGCCTACACGGTGCGCGTGCTGGCGACGGGCGAGGTGCCGAAGAACCTGGTCTCGCCCGTGGTGATCGGAGCGGGGCTGCTCATCGTGGCGACGACCATCGCCCTCGAGCCAACCCACGACGACGAGGGAGCCGCCGGGCTCGCGTGGCTGCTGCGCATGGCGGCGCCGCTCCTGCTGCCGCTCGTGCTCTTCGCCATCTGGGCCGTTTCCACCCGTGTCGATCAGTACGGCTGGACGGAATTCCGCTACCTGCGACTCCTGGCCCTCGCGCTCCTGGCCGCCTACGGCGCCGCGGCCCTCTACCGCCTGCTGCGCCGCCGGCGTCCGCCGCTGACCGCCGTTCCGGCCGTGGCGGCGATCACGCTCCTGCTGGCGGCGATCGGGCCCTGGAGCGCGCCGGCCGTGGCGCGGCACAGCCAGACCGGGGCGCTGCGCCAGCTGCTGGCGGCGACCGGACGGACGGGCGCCGGCGGCGCCCCCAGTGCGGTCGAGCCGGCGGTGTTCCGCGGCATCACGGACAAGGCCGCCTACCTGCGCGGGCACTTCGGTTGGACCGCAGTCAGAGAGGTGGTGCCCTGGATCGGCGCGCAGCCGGCCGAGCGGGGCGGCCCGCCCTTCTACGCGACGCGCATCGGCATCGTCGAGCGCATGGCCGCCGGGATGACCCGCGTCGTGAACGCGCGCCTGCCGGTCGGGCGCGGCATCCCGGGGGTCGAGCGCGGAACGCTCTTCCCCTTCGAGTCGGGGCCCGCTCCGGCGCCGCGGCCGCTGCAGTCCGGGCGCCCCGCGGGGACGGCGGGCGCCGCCGCGAAGGCGCCGCAGCCCGGGCAGCTGGTGGTGAGGATCGACAGCGCCTCGGGCCGGCTGCTCGTCGCCGTGCCCGCCGGAGATACGCTGGTCGCGGACGTCACGTCGCTGGTACAGGCGCTGATAGAGCGTTCGTCGTCCCGGACCGGCACCCTGATCTATGAGGGCCGGCCGCGGGGCAATCGCGAAGAGCAGGCGGCAAGCGGGCGCTCCTTCGACCTCGAGCTCGACCCCGGGGAGGTGGTGCAGCCGCTTCGCCACGCCGACGGCCGCCCCGCCGGCCAGCTGGTCCTGCTCCGGCTCCAGGTCGAGTCCGCGCCCGCCGCTGCGAGGCCCGGGGCGGCCGCGGCGCCGGGGAGCGGCCCGCCGGCGCTGCCGGCTCCGGTGCTGCGCGTCCGCTCGGCCGAGGGGTTCGTCATCCTCTCGGCGCCCTACTCCTCCACCGTCATCCGCCCGACGCCGAAGACCCGTCGGTCGCTCGTCTCCAGCACGACGCGGTAGTGGCCCGGGGGGACCGAGCCGGATGGCGGATGCCAGCCGTCCCACACGCGGAAGCCGTTGGCGTTCGCGGTGATGGTGACGTCCCTGGATAGGCGCAGGAGGGCGCCATCCCGCTGCCATTCGAGCTGCACGGTCGCCGGGACGGCCGTGGGCGAGAAAACCTCGAACAGCACGAAGAGCGCCCCGTCCAGCTTCTTCGACGAGGTGTGAGCGGCCAGCGGATGCCGCAAGACGAGGTCGTTCCGGTCGATGACGGAAGCGAAGCTGACGCGCTCCAGGCGCAGGGGCACCGGAGGGATGATCTGCGGAAAGCCCAGGACCACGCCCAGCATCCCCAGCGCGGCGGCCGCGAGCAGGAACCGCGCACGTCGTACCTTGCGCATGGTGCGCACCGCCAGTATCGCGGCGCCCCCGACGGACAGCAGCGCCGCGGCCGGGGCGGCCACGCGAGGCTCGACCCTGGCGAGCAGCGGAATCAGCAGGTTGATGGCCGCGAACGCGACCATCGCGAAGAACGTGAGCGCGAACAGCGGGCGGGTGCGGAGCCAGCGGTCGAAGAGAAGATCGACGCACGAGAAAACGGCCAACCCGCCCAGGAGCACCAGGAACACGACGTTGGGCGAGCGCAGAACGGTGGAGTACGCATAGAACGGCAGCAGGAAGAAGAGCGTCTCCTGGTAGAGCACGCGCGTCACGTAGGAGGTCACCTCCCGCACGAGCCCGGGGGCGCCTTCCGGCTCGAGCGCCGCGGCTCGGCCGAAGAAGAGCGTGGAGGCCCAAGTCAGGGTGAGGAAGAGCACCACCCACGGCACGAGGTGATAGCGCTCCCGCGCCAGCAGCAAGACGACGGTGCCGCTGGCGAGCGCCCACGTCGAGTGCAGCATCCAGAACAGGCTCCGGTGGCTGCCCCAGAACCGGCCTGCTCCTGCGCGCAGTGAGCGCGCCCCCGCCTGGATGCTCAAGAGCCGAGATCCTCCCGCACCTGGCCGTCCTCCTCCAAGTCGAAGCACACGTACGTTGAAGAGTGGACGATTGACCGGGTGTGCACAACGTCCGGCGCGGCCGTTTCGAGCTTTCAACGAGGATGGAATGACGATGAGAATCGGCCGACTGACCACGACGGCCCTTTGCGTCCTGCTGGCCAGCGCCGTACACGCTACCGGCGCGCGCTCCCAGGTCGTGCCACTCTGGGCGCGCGGCGCGCCGGGCTCCGAAGGGAGGACCGCCCAGGAATCCGTCCGGTTGACGCCGGAGGGCGAGCACATCGTGTCACAGGTCCATCGCCCCTCGATCACGGCGTTTCTTCCCGACAGCAGCCTGGCAACGGGAACGGCCGTGATCGTGATTCCCGGCGGCGGTCATCGTGAGCTGTGGATGGACCACGAAGGCTATCGAGTGGGTCAATGGCTGAGCGCTCACGGTATCGCCGCGTTCGTGCTCAAGTACCGTCTGGCCCGGGAAGAGGGCTCCAGCTACACCGTCGAGGGCGACGCGCTGGCGGACGTGCAGCGCGCGATCCGCGTGGCGAAAAGCCGGGCTTCCGAGTGGCGGATCTCGCCCGATCGGATCGGTGTGCTCGGGTTCTCCGCGGGAGGAGAGCTGGCCGCCCTCGCGGGTACCCGCTTCGACGCAGGCATGCCGGGCGCTGACGATCCGATCGACCGCACCAGCTCCAGGCCCGCCTTCATGGCGCTGATGTACCCGGCGATCCCGCGGGACATGACGCTCTCCAGGGACACGCCGCCCACCTTCCTCATGTGCGGTGAGAACGACTCGCCGACGATCTCGGAAGGCGTCGCCACGCTCTATCTCGCGCTCAAGCACGCCGGCGCCCCCGTCGAGCTGCACATCCTCACCGGCGTCGGACACGGCTTCGGCATTCGCGACGGCAATCCGCCCGCGGTGACCGCCTGGACGACGCTTCTCTACGACTGGCTCGCCGCTCGCCACCTGTCGGACCCGCTGCCCGGTCCCCCGCGGATCAGCACCCAGATGCGCGATGGGATCCCGAACGCGCCGTACATCCCTCCCTACTCCGCCGGCGAACGCGCCTCGGCCGCACAGCGCATCCTGAAGAGCGCCTCGCCTCCCACACTGGGCGCGGTCGTAACGCTAACGCCCAATGAGCCTTACGCGGCCGATGGTTCGCACCTCTCCATCTGGAAGCCGTCCTTCGTCCTGGGAACCGCCAACGGAGGCGAGGTGGGCGTGAATTTCTGGGGCATCCACGACGAGGGGCACGTGAACGTCGGCTTCAGGCCGGCTTCCGGCACCTCCACGCTGCTGGACTGTCGCCTGCTTTCGACGGGGGGGATCGCGTTCAGGATCTACAATGGACCGAGCGACTCGCCCAGCACGAAGGGCGAGCGTGCACTGGACCACGGCCACGTCCTGCTGGTCGTTCCCGCACCCCCGGCGGGCGGATCGGTTTCCGTGGAGCTGTGGCCCGCGCCGATCACGGCGACCACGGGTTTCTTCGGCTGCACCCTGAGCGCGATCGACTGACCGCTCAGTCCGCCGACGTCCCCAGCAGCTGCTCCGCGCAGAGGGCGCCATCGGGCGTGTCTTCGTGCTTGAAGAAGACGAAGACGTCCTTCCCGCCGCCCACCAGGTCCCGGGCCCGCGTCCGCATGGTGGCGATCTCGTCGGGCCCATATTCGGGCTTCCGCAGCCGGAAGTAGACGAAATCGGCCGTGACCACCTGCGGCACCGTCAGCTTGTCGGATTCGGCCAGGCAGAGCGAGACGTTCCGCTCGGCCAGCAGCCGATAGACCGGCTCGACCAGCCATGACTCGTGGCGGAACTCGAAGGCGGTGCGCACGTCGGCCGGGAGCAGCGTGAGATAGTCGCGCAGCAGCTCGACATCGCAGCGCAGGTAGGGCGGGAGCTGGAACAGCACCGGGCCCAACCGGCCGGCGGCACGCAGGGGATCGAGCGCTCCCAGGAAGTAGGCGGTCGGCTGGGCCGCGTCCTTCAGCTTCTGGAAGTGCGTGATGCGCTGGTTGGCCTTCAGGGCGAAGCGGAATCCGGCCGGCGTGGCCGCGGCCCAGCCGGCGAGTGTGCCCGCCGCCGGCATGCGCCGGAAGGTGTAGTTGATCTCCACGGAGTTCAGCCGCGTCGCGTAGTGCTCGAGGAACTTCTTCTGGGGCAGGTCGCGAGGATAGAAGCCGGGTTTCCAGTTGGGGTACGCGAAGCCCGACGTGCCCGCGAAGAGCTGAGCCATGGACGCCTCTCGCTGCTGGGGACGCATCTGCCCTTCAGTAGTTCGCCGCCGCCCGCACTGCGCTCGCCGGCTTGCCCAGATCGGCGAGCAACTCGGGCGCGACGATCGCGAGCGGTGTGGTGCCGTAGGACAGCAATCGATCGTGGAAGTCGTGCAGCGAACCGCGATTGCCCAGCCTGAGCATATATTCGGCGAGCAGGTTCTCGACCTGGAGGCGCCCCACGGTGTACGCGATGACGTAGCCAGGCCCGGTCGCGATCCCCGCCACGGCCGCCTCGGCGGCCTCCTTCGTGAATCCCGTCTGCGCCGCAAAGAAATCGACCGCCTGCGCGTAGGTCCATTCGCCGCTCGCCAGCTTCGGGTCGACGATCGCGCGTGCGCCGCGCACGCGCTCCCAGCGCGCCGTGAACAGGCGGGCATCCAGATTCGTTCCGTACAGCCCCAGGCGCACGAACATCTCTTCGCCGTAGAACGCCCAGCCCTCTGCAAACGCGCCCGAGGACTGGATCTTACGGATGAAATCCGGATGGCGCTTGGCGATGGACAGCTGCAGGAAATGGCCCGGCATTGCCTCGTGTGCCGCCGTGGAGATGATGCGGTCGTGATCGAAGTCCTCGTTCATATCCAGTCGCGCGGCTGCTTCTTCCAGCGAGCGAGGAGGCGTGATGAAGTAGTAACCGGTGGTGGAGCTCTCGAATAGCCGCGGCGGATTCATCGACGCGCCGGGCGAGACCGGCTGGAGGAAGGATGGCGTCTCCACCACCTGCATCGTGCCGAGCCAGCCGGGCACGGTCACGACGTCCTCATCCGCCACGAACTTGCGCAGCTCCGCGATCCGGTCGCGGTAGTAGTCGATCAGGGCCGGACCACCCGGCGCCATGCCTCCGCCGCTGGCCGCTCCGAGCGGCAGAGACAGGCGCTTCGAGATCGAGACCAGCCATGCCTCCTCCGCCCACCCGTGCGCGAGCTCGTCCTGGCCCATGCGCTCGATATCGGTGGCGTCGAAAGGCAACAGCTGCTCCTCCTTCAACATGCGGTCGTACGCCTTGCGCCCAATCGCGTAGTTCTCGGGCCACGACGACACGTGGGCGTCGATGTAGCGTTGCAGCTCCGCCAGCGCTGCCGCCGCGGCCGTGCGTGCCTGCGCGAACCGGGCGAAAGCCGGGCTGGTCGCGCCGAGCTGGCTCCTGGCGGCGTCCGTCAACGGTCCGTTCAAGAAGTCCGGTGCGCCGGCCAGCTGCTTGCTGCCGATCACCCCGAACAGGTGACACGGCAACGTCACCAGCGGCCGCGAGGCCGCGATGTACGCGGGCGTCCTTGAGAGTCGCGCGCTGATGTCATCCCAGGCCCTGGCGAGGTCGGCCGGCGTCGCGCCGTCCTGACCCACGACGGGCAGGTGCTGGAACTGGGTGAAGATGGCGCCAACGACGTTGTTCCCGGACGCGCTGTAGTCCTTGCGGTCGAACAGGTAGATGCGCAGCGAATTCAATTGCTGGGCAAGCTGAGCGGCGAGGAGGGTGGCGTCGTCACGATCGACCAGCGACGTGGAAGAGTCGAAACGAGCTGTCACGACATTGAGCTGACTCTGCCAATCCGTGAGCCGCTTGCTGTAGTTCGCCCGGTCCGCCTCGCTCGGCGACTCGAGCTCCCCATCGTGGCCGGCAATTCCGAGGGCCGTGGCCTGCATCGGGCGCAGGCGCGCCGTCGTGTACACGAAGTCCTGAGCCAGAGCCGTGAGCCTGTCGTGGACGGAGGCCTGGGCCTGAAGCCGAAGCGGGCTCGCCGCGAGAGCCACCACGCCTAGCACGACCGTGTGCAGCTTGCGCATTCGATAATCCTTCATGAAGAGGTCTTCCGGCTCCTCAACGTGAAACGGTGCGCCCCGCCGAATGTTCCCCTACCGCTTCGAGACTCGTGCCGCGGGCACGCACCGACTCATCCGCTTCCGGCCTGGCCGCGCTTCGCTCACCCAGCCGCATTCGTGAACGATCCTTCACGCGCGCATCACGGTCCCTTCATCGGGGCGATGCCATTGTAGCGCGTTCGCAGACGCGGCCCGGATCCCGGGGGGGCCGGCCGCCGCGTTGACCTGCGCCTCTCGCCAGCGGTCGTTTGCCGCCGTAAGGCATGGACGAAAGCCCAATTCGCAGGATTCAGCCGACGCGCTGGAAGTACGCCCTGGCGGCCGCCGTCCTCGCGGCGCTGGGCGTGTACTCCCGGGTGCGTCCGGCGGCGCCTGACCAGCCGGTCGCCTTTGCGCACTCGGTCCACCTGAAGGCCGGCGTGAAGTGCGCGGGCTGCCACCGCGACGCCGCCAGCTCTCCGCAGGCCGGCCTCCCCGGCGTAAAGGAGTGCGCGCTCTGCCACGCGAAGATCCGGACGGAGAGCCCGGCCGTCCGGCAGGTCCTGGCGTACGCGCGGCGCGGCGAGGAGATCCCCTGGCAGCGGGTCTATTCCTTCCCCGCGTCCGCGTACGTGCGTTTCCGCCACGACATGCACGTGCGGGGCGGCATCGCCTGCTCCACCTGCCATGGCGATCTGCGGCAGGCGGGCACGGCGCGGGTGTGGAAGCCCTTCAACATGGGCGTCTGCCTGACCTGCCACCGGGAGCACGGCGCCGGCACGGAGTGCGAGCAATGTCACTACTGACGACCGCCCTGCATGGGCCGGTGAGCGTTCTCGCGATGCGCGGACCGGCCGCCGCGCCGCTTCGGAGAAGCCCATGAGTGATCCGTCCTCCCTGCCGCGCCGGGACTTCATCAAGCTCGCGCTGGTCGGCTCGGCAGGCGTGGCTGCGGCGGCCTGCAGTCCCCACGGCCGCGAGCTGGCGCCGCTGCTCGTCCCCGAGGAGCAGCTCCCGTCGGGGGAGGCGTACTGGAGCCGGGGACTCTGCCGGCAGTGCGACGCGGGCTGCGGCGTGCTGGTCAAGCGCATGGAAGCCATCGTGCCCCTGACGGTGGGCGGCAAACCATTCCGCCAGTCCCGCCTGGTCGCCAAGAAGCTGGAGGGCAACCCGGATCATCCGCTGAATCGCGGCAGCCTGTGCGCGCGCGGGCAGGCCGGGCTGGAAGAGACGTATCATCCGCTGCGCCTGGGCACGCCCATGCGCCGCACCGGCTCCCGCGGCAGCGGCCATTTCCAGCCGGCGAGCTGGAAGGACGCGCTGGCCGCGCTGCAACAGAAGCTGGCGGCGGCCGGCGCGGGAGAGGTGGGCTGGCTCGGCCGACCGCTGCGCGGCACAGAGGCCGAGGTGGTCGGCGACTGGTTGCAGCAGCGCGGTGCCCGCCGGTGGGAGTACCAGGCGTTGCCCGCGCCCCGGGCGGTGGCGGATGCGGCGCGGCTGGCGCGCCTGCCGGATGCGGATTTCCTGCTGTCCTTCGGCAATTTCCTGGAAAGCTGGCCCGCCCAGACCGCCACGACCCGCGCCTACGCCCAGTTCCGGCGGGCGGGCCGCGGCCCGTTCGTCCAGGTCGAGCCCCGGCTGTCGCTCACCGCGGCCAATGCCGACCGCTGGATCGCGGTCCGGCCGGGCACGGAAGGCGTGTTCGCCCTGGGTGTCGCGGCGCAGCTTCTGGCATCCTTCGGCGGGCGGCTGTCGTCGGGCGGGGCGAGCTTGCTGCCGGCCTGGCTGCAGGCGTACACGCCCGCCCAGGTCCATGCGGTCTGTGATGTCCCCGCCCCGCAGGTGGTCCGGATCGGGAAGGCGCTCGCCGCCGCCCGCCGTCCGCTGGTCGTGGGCGGGCCCGCCGCTTACGCCTATCCGCACGCGGAATTCCAGGCCAACGCCATCCAGTATCTCGCCTCGCTGACCGAGGAGGTGGCGGCAACGACCGGCCTCGCCTCGGCGCCACCCGAGGAGAATCGGCCGGCAGCTTTGACGCCTGCGGCGCTCCACCCCGCCGGCGGCCTGGCGGCCGTGGCCTTGACGGCGCCGCTGCCGCCGGCGCCGCGGTTGCTGATCGTGCACCAGTCGAATCCGGTCTTCTCGGCCCCGCCCGGTTGGGGACTCGGCGCCTGGCTGCAATCGATCCCCGAGATCGTGGTGCTGGGCACTCTCCCGGACGAGACCGTGCTGCAGGCGGACCTGGTGCTGCCGCTTTCGACCACCCTCGAAAGTTGGGCCGACGACGAGCGCCTTTCCAGCGACGGCCAGCCGATCGCCACCCTGAACCCGCCCGCGATGCACCCGCTGCACGATACGCGGTCGCTGCTGCAGATCATCACCGAGCTCGCCGGGCCAGTATCGCCTTCTTCCGTCGGCGGGAACGACGCACAGCTGCCCGGCGACGCGGCGGAGGCGGCCATCCAGCGGCACTGGCAGCGGTTGCAGGAGCTGAACGCCCCCGGCCAGCCGTTCCCGACCTTCTGGGAGGCGGCCGTCCAGCGCGGCGGCGTCTGGTCGGCCGGTGCCGCACGCCCCGCGGCCGCGGCGCCGGGCGCGGCGCTCCAGGCGGGGCTGAGCGCGCTCGCCGCTGCGCCTGCGCCTGCGCCGGCAACGCCGTCAGCGGACTACCCGTACCACCTGCGCCTGTACGAGTCCCCGGTCTTCGGGGGCGACGGCAGCGGCAGTTGGCTGAGCTGGCTGCAGGAGCTGCCCGATCCCACGACCTCGGCCATGTGGTCCAGCTGGGTCGAGATCCACCCTCAGCTGGCGGAGCGGCTGGGGCTGAAGCAGGGCGACGGCGTCTGGGTGGAATCCCGCGCGGGCAGGATCGAGCTGCCGGTCTTCCTCTTTCCCGGCCTGCACCCCGGGACCGTGGCCGTTCCCGCGGGCCAGGGGCACTCCGCCGGCGACGCGCCCAGCAACCGGGGCGCCAATGCATACGCGCTGCTCGACGCGGAGCACGATCCGGAAACGGGCACTCTCGCCTGGGAAGCGACGCACGTGAAGCTCACGCCGTCCGGCCGCCGGCTGGCGCTGCCGCTGTTCGGTCGCAGCCTGCAGCAAGCCATCACTCACCGCTGATGCCGTGACCATGTCGATATCGAAGCCGTCCCGAACGAAGCCGCCGGGCAAGTCGCGCAGCTGGGCGATGCTGATCGATCTGAACGTCTGCACCGGCTGCTCCGCCTGTGTCGTGGCCTGCCGCGCGGAGAACAACATCCCCATCACCGGGGCGCACGAGGCCGCGCGCAACGGCACCATCCAGTGGCTGCACATCGACCGCGCCTGGAGTGGCGGGCAGGACGATTTCAGTGTGGAGTCGCGGCCGATCACCTGCCAGCAGTGCGACGCCGCTCCCTGCGAGCCGGTCTGCCCCGTGCTCGCCACCTACACCAACTCCGAGGGCCTGTGCGTGCAGGTCTACAACCGCTGCGTCGGTACCCGCTACTGCGCCCTCAACTGCCCCTACGACCAGCGGTTCTTCAACTGGTTCGATTACCAGTGGCCCACTCCCATGGAGGTCCAGCTGAACCCCGACGTCAGCCGGCGCACGCGCGGCGTCATGGAGAAATGCAGCTTCTGCAGTCAGCGCGTGCTGGCAGCCGAGCGAGCCGCGCGCAGCGAAGGGCGCCCGTTGCGCGAGGATGAGGTCCAGCCCGCGTGCGTGCAAACCTGCCCGGCCCAGGCACTCCTGTTCGGCGACCTCGCCGATCCCGACAGCCGCATTGCACGCGCCTGGCGCCATCCGCGGCTGGAGACGCTGCTCGAGGAGCTCGGCACTCTCCCCAGGGTGCGCTACGTCCGGCGTCAGGATGCCCCGGGCGCCGAAGCACTCCAACCGGGCGCGGAGGACGACGAATGAACGCCACCAGCCCGGCCGCCGCGCCCATATCCATCGCCCCGGGGCGGGAGGCGCCCCTCCTGCGCCCCATGCTCGTCACCGGCCGGGCGTACAAGCATATGGTCATCCTGCTGACCGGGGTGATCTCCTGGGGTGCGTTCTGCTTCATCTACCAGGGCTTCATCGGTCTGGGCCTGACCGGGCTCCGGCGCCCGGTCTTCTGGGCATTCTTCATCACCGATTTCGTCTTCTGGATCGGGATCAGTCACGCGGGCACGCTCATCTCGGCCATCCTGCGCCTCAGCAGCGCGAGCTGGCGCTACCCCGTCACGCGGGCCGCCGAGGCGATCACGGTCTTCGCCCTCGGGATCGGCGGCGTCTTCCCCATCGTCCACCTGGGCCGGCCCTGGCTGTTCTTCTGGCTGGCGCCCTACCCCAACGCGCGCATGATCTGGCCGAATTTCCGCTCGCCGCTGGAGTGGGACTTCTTCGCCATCTCCACCTACCTCACGGGCAGCGCGCTCTACCTGTTCCTGCCCATGCTGCCCGATCTGGCGCTGGCGCGCGATCGCAGCCAGGGTTGGCGGCACCGGCTTTACCGTTTCCTCGCCATGAGCTGGCAGGGCACGCAGCAGCAATGGCACCGCCTGGAGCTGGCCATCCAGCTCATGGCGGCGGTCGTCATCGCCATCGCGGTCTCGGTTCACACGATCGTGAGCTGGGACTTCTCCATGGCCATCGTGCCCAGCTGGCATTCCACGATCTTCGGGCCGTACTTCGTCGCCGGCGCGATCTTCAGCGGGATTGCCGCCCTGATCCTGATCATGGCGATCCTGCGCCGGGTGTACCACCTGGAGGATTACCTGCAGCCGAAGCACTTCAACAACCTGGCCAAGCTGCTGCTGACCATGACGCTGCTGTGGGGCTACTTCGTATTCGCCGAATCGATCACCACGTGGTACGGCAATCTGCCGGCCGAGATGCCGGCGTTCTGGAGCAAGATCAGCGGGCACTATGCCCCCCTGTTCTGGGCGATGGTCCTCTGCAACTTCGTCATCCCATTCCCCATCCTGGCGATCAAGCGCCTGCGCACCATTACCGGGATGGTGATCGCCTCGATCACGATCCTGATCGGGATGTGGCTGGAGCGATTCCTGATCGTCGTGCCGGGGGCCGCTACCCAGCGGTTCGCCTTCGACAATTGGTACGGATACTTCCCACACTGGACCGAGATCAGCATCTCGCTGGCCACGCTGGCGGCCATGGCCCTGCTCTACATGGTCTTCTCCAAGCTGTTCCCCATCATCTCGATCTGGGACGTGGTCGGGCAGGCCCCGGCGCCCACGGGCGAGGGGATTGCCGAACCCGGTCCGGGAGGCGCGCCATGATCGAGGTCAGCCTGCGGCTCTCCTGGGACCACGACCTGGCCGGCGTGGTGAAGCGGCTGGAGGCAGGCGGCGTTCCCAGCCGGGAGGTCAACGTCCTGAGCCGCGTGCCCTTGCCGGAGTCCGTGTTTCCCGCGAACCCCAGCCGCATGTCGTTGATCGGCGTGATCGGCGCGCTGCTGGGCTTCAGCGTGGCGGTGGCATTCCTGGTGGCGGTGACCGTCAGCTACGGGCTGCGTACCGGCGGCATGCCCCTGATCGCTCCACTGCCGCTAGGCGTGATCACCTACGAGATGACGCTGCTGGCGTCGATTCTGGCCATGCTGGTGACGCTGTTCGTGCGTGCCCGGCTGGGTCCGTGGCGGCGGGTGCCCGAGCACCCGGAGCTGGATTACGGGGAAGTGATCATCAGTGTCACCTGTGCGGATCTCGCCCAGGCACAACGGGCACGGGAGATCCTCGCCGGGGTGGCGGCAGGCCGAGCAGCATAGCCGGAGGAAGACCGAACCATGGCCAGCCAGCCTTCGTTGTCGCGTTGCTCTCGCCCTTCCGTACCGGGCATTCCCGCCCTGGAACGGCTACTGGCGTTGCTGCTCCTGTTGGCGCCGGCAGGCTACACCGCGCCGGCGGCGGCGCAGACGGTGTTCCAGGAGAGCTGCGCGCCCTGTCACGGCATCCGGGGCGAAGGCGGGATCGCACCCCAGCTCGCCGGGCGGTCGCTAGCCGCGACCGTGGTGAGCAGCCGCGTCCGCGGGGGCGGCCTGGTCATGCCGGCGTTCTCGGCACAGCAGATGTCCGACCGGGAGCTGCAGGACCTGGTGACCTACATCAATGGCTTGCCGACGCCTCCTGCAGCGGAACTGCTGCCCTCCCCTTCGGCGCGGGCCCCCGGCGCGCCGGCGTTCCAGGCGAAGTGCCTGGCCTGCCACGGCGCCGAAGCCCGCGGCGCACTCGGCCCGGGCATACTGAACACCTCCCTCTCGCCCGAGCGGTTTATGCTCCAGGTGCGCCACGGCGGGGGCCTGATGCCGCCGTTCCCCGCCGCTATGGTCGGCGACGCCGCGGTGCGAGACGTCTACGCGTATCTCCACCCACCGCTGCCACGCCCCGATCCCGGCGTGGTCGATCCGCTGCCCGCCATGCCCGACTATCTCGGCGGCTTCCTCTTCGCCCTGGCGGCGCTGGCGCTCCTGGCGCAGGTCGGCAGCGAACGCCGGCGGCGCCTGCGCCTGCGCATCCGCGCCGAAGAGGAGCTGGTGAGCGCGCGAATGCCCCAGGACGACAGTGAGAGCGTCAGGGTTCGCGTATTCTGAGCTTCGCCACGCCGGCCCGGTCGGCGGCGTGCCAGTCGTGTCTCTCGTTGACCCGGCCCGCGCCGGGGAGAGAAGGCAACCATGCTGAAACACATCGTCGTCGCCCTCGAGGGGGCGGAATCGCACTCCACCGCTCCCCCCTGTGTCCTGGACTGCGCGGCGGAGATCGGCGCCCGCACGGGCGCCGAGATCGTGATCCTGCATGTGGAGCCGCGGGACTCATCGGAGCTGGAGAGCCTCACGCCCTTCCAGCTCGAGGGCGTCGTCGAGGCCACCGACGAGGCTGAGCTGAGCCGGATCGCGCACACGCGCGAGGAGCAGCGCGGGCTCCAGCATCGGGTGGAGGAGAAGTGGCCGGTGCGGGTCGATCCTCAGGTCGCGCGGGGCCCGGTCCGCCTCACGACCGAGCGGCTGATCCGCCTGCAGCACGGGGACATGCTCGTGGCACGGTACGGCGAGGCACGCTGCAAGGCGGGCTACCTGGCCACCCTCCCGGAGCGGGTCGTCCGCGAGCTGGACGTGCCGGTCCTGTTCCTGGCGGCGGGCACGTGTCAAATGCTGCACGGACTCGAGCGCGTGCTCGTTCCGCTGGACGGGTCGCGCTACGCCGAGTCGATCCTGCCGCTCGCCCGGGAGTTCCTGCCGCCGGAGTCGGGCAGCCTCCACCTGCTCCTGGTGGTGCCGGCGCATACGACGCTCAATGCCTTGCGACACGGCCGCGGCCCCCTCGCCTCCCGCAAGAACGGCGAAGCCTACCTGGACTCGGTGGCGGCACGGCCTGAGCTGGCGGGGATCCGGATCGAGCGAACGGTGCTGGAGGGAGTCGATCCCGCCGAGGCCATTCAGAGCGTCGCCCAGAGCGCGCATGCGAGCCTCGTCGCCATGATGACGCGCGATCGCGGGGCGCTCGAGCGCATGGTCGCCGGCAGCGTCGCCCATCGGATCCTGAAGGAGCTGCGCGTTCCGCTCCTGCTCTGGCGCTCGCCGGCGCGTGCGCGGGCCGCGAGCCCCACGTCGTCCGGCGAGTGAGCGCGGCGCGAACGAAGCGCGCCGTCCGGGAGGCGGACGGCGCGTCGGCGTGCGGCTGGAGTGCCGGGGAATCGGTTCAGCCGGCCGACGGCGTCTCTTCGGCGGCATCGATCCGGGCCGACCCCGCGGCGCCGGAAGGTGGCGCGGTGACGGCATCCTGCAACGTCGCCCGCGGAAACACGATCCTGAAGACGGCGCCACCCGAGGGTCGGTTGCCGGCCGTCGCCCTGGCGCCGTGGGCCTCCGCGATGGCGTGCACGATCGAAAGCCCCAGCCCCGTGCCCCCCGTGGCTCCCCGCGTGCGGGCCTCATCCACGCGGAAGAAGCGGTCGAACACCCGGTCGATCTGGAGCTCCGGCAGGCCGGGGCCGTCATCCTCCACGCGCAGGACGACGCGCTCCTCGTAGGTGGCAACGCCCACGAGCACCGCCCCGCCGTCGGGCGTGTACTTGATGGCGTTGTCGATCAGGTTGTAGGCAAGCCGCTCCACCAGCTCCGGGTCCATGTACACATCGGCTCTCGGCGCCTGCAGTCCGAGACGAATGTGCTTGGCCTCGGCCTGCGATCGCAGCCGGCCGCAGGTCCGCTCCAGCACCGGTCCGAGATCGCCCGCACGCAGACGCGGGCGCAGGACGCCGGCGTCGGCGCGGGCCAGGGTGAGCAGGTCGTCGGCCGTGCGCGCCAACCGCCGGGCCTCCTCCAGCGCGCTGGCGATGACGCGGCGGTACTCCTCGGGGCTCCGTTCCCGCCGGAGCGCCAGCTCCAGCTCGCCCTGGAGCGCCGTCATGGGCGAGCGCAGCTCGTGGCTGGCGTCAGCCGTGAACCGCCGCTGGGCCTGGAAGGCATTGTCGAGTCGCTCGAGCATCGTGTTGAGCACCTGCACCAGCCGCTGGTATTCGAGCGTGTACGCCTGGGCGTGGATGCGGCCGCCCAGCGTGCCGGCACCGATCGCCTCGGACTGGTCGATGATCTCGTCCACGGAGCGCATCACGTGCCGCGCGAGCCACCAGCTCCCGACGAACGCGCTCCCGGTCCCCAGCAGGATCAGCCCCAGGAGCACGAGCCGGAGTCGGCGCAGCATCGCGTCGCGCATCGCCAGCGGCACGGCCACCTGCAGCACGTGACCCGCGTGGGCGGGCCCCAGGCGCACCAGCGGGTAGTAGAGCGAGCGGATGGGAATCCCGCCCATTCGCTGCTGCGCCAGGACCAGTTGGCCTCGGGCCGCCCGTGCCAGTGCCCCACGATCCAGCGGGAGATCCTGCGCAAGACGCCGGGTGCGCAGCAGGCTGCGACCGTCGCTGCTCCAGACCTCGGCGTACCGGTTGATGTCCGGTGCGGATGCAGCTTCCGCGGGCGTCAGCGTCCACTCGTGGAACGCCATCGTCCCGGAGGGCGCCTCCGTCACGGACGCGGCCTGAACCGACGCGATGTTCATCAGCGTCGCATCGATGTTCGAGTCCACCGCGCTGCGCATGCCGAGATAGCCGAGGATGCCGAACGGCAGGAGCACGGCGCCGACGGTTGCGGCAACGCGACCGGCTACCTGGGAGCGGAACGTGAGCATCACACCTCCGAGCCCGCTCGCAGAACGTAGCCGACACCCCGAACCGTGTGGATCAGCGGCGGAGAGCTCTCGGCTCCGAGCTTCCGCCGCAGATTGCCGACGTGGACGTCCACCACGTTCGACATGGGGTCGAAGGTCAGGTCCCAGATCTTCTCGAGCAGCTCCGTCCGGCGGATCACCTCCTCGGAGTGCAGCATGAAGTACTCGAGCAGCTCGAACTCCTTGGCGGTGAGATCCAGCAGGGCGCCGCCGCGGCGCGCCACGTGTCGCAGCCGATCCATCTCCACGTCGGCATAGAGGAGCCGCGTGAGGTGGGCGGCCCCCCCGCGGCGCACCAGCGCACGGACCCGCGCCAGCAGCTCGTTCAGGATGAACGGCTTCGTCACGTAGTCGTCAGCGCCCGCGTCCAGGCCGCGCACAATCTCGTCCGACTCGTCTCTCGCCGTGAGAATCAGGATCGGCACGGTCTTGCCGCCCGTCCGCAGCTCGTGGACGATGGCGTAACCGTTCTTCCCGGGGAGCATGATGTCGACCAGTAGCGCGTCGTAATCGTTGACCTGCGCGTTGAACAACCCCTCCACGCCATCGTGGGAGACGTCCACCTCGTATCCGTCCTCGCGCAGCCCCGACGCCAGGAAGCTGGCCACCTTCCGATCGTCCTCGATGACGAGCAGCCGCATTCCCGCCTCCGTACCGCCGCTGACGATGAATCTGCGGCAACATAATCTGATGCGCTGCCGCGCTGCCACACCTGACCGGAGACCGCGGGAGCATCCGGTCCCCGCTCCCTTCCCACCCCGCTCGCGCACGGATACTATCCGGCCGGCCACCGCCTAGCACGCGCCTTCGATCCGCCAACCGCCGCCATGAAGAAGACCATCTTCGTCTACGGCCTCCTCGGCGGCGTTCTCATCGCCGGACTCAAGCTCATCGAGTACCGCTTTCTCGTCGTCGAGCACTCGCTCGAGATCTACGGCGGGCTGGTCGCGCTGTCCCTGACACCGCCCGGGCGGTGCGACCGGCCCGGCGCCCCCCCTCAGGGCCGGGCCTGGTCCGAGTCGGCTCGGTGCCGGGCGATGATCTCCCCGTAGAACTCCAGGGTCCGACGCGCGATGCTCGGCCAGCCGAAGTGTCGCTCCACGCGCGCGCGAGCCCTCAGCCCCATGGACGCGCGCAGCTCCGGGTCGTCCAGCAGCGTGTTCACGGCCGCGGCCAGGTCCCGCGCGAACTGCTCCGGGTGGCGCGGCTCCATGTCGGTAGGACCGATCGCCTCCGGCGCCACCAGCAGCCCGGTCTCACCGTGATCGACGACCTCGGGAATGCCGCCAACGGCCGACGCGACCACGGGCGTTTCGCAGGCCATCGCTTCCAGGTTGATGATGCCGAACGGCTCGTAGACGGACGGGCAGACGAAGATCGCGGCGTGGGTGTACAGCTGGATGACCTTCTCCTTGGGCAACATCTCCTGGATCCAGATGATGGCGTGCCCGCTCCGGGAGCGGGCGCGCGCCACCGCGTCGCTCATCTCGCGCGCGATCTCCGGGGTGTCGGGCGCGCCGGCGCACAGCACCACCTGCGCTCCCGCGCGGAAGTGCTCGATGGCGTGGACCAGGTGGATGATCCCCTTCTGCCGCGTGATGCGGCCGACGAACAGCACGAAGGGCGACGCCGGGTCGATCCCGAACTCGCTCAGAGTCTCCACGCCCGGAGTCGGCCGGTACTGCAGCAGATCGATGCCGTTGTGGATCACGCGAATCCGGTCGGTAGCCACACCGTAAAGCTCGCGCACGTCTTTCCGCATCGCCCCCGAGACCGCGACCACGCCATCGGCGTTCTCGTAGGCGGTGCGCTCGATCCACGATGAAGCCTGGTACGCGGTGCCGAGCTGCTCTGCCTTCCAGGGCCGGTGCGGCTCGAGCGAGTGCGTCGTCAGCACGAGCGGCACGCCGTGCAGCTGCTTGACGAGACAGCCGGCCAGGTGCGTGTACCAGGTGTGGCAGTGGACGATGTCCACGTCCGCGACGCTGCCGCTCATGACCAGGTCCTGCAGCAGCGTCGCGAAGAGCTTCGCGTGCCGCGGCTCATACGCGGGCAGCTCGACCGGCGGCGACACACCCTCCACCGTCGGATTCCCGCCCGACGAGCGCTGGTCGCCGAAGCAGAAGACCTTCACCTGGTGCTGCCCACCGTCCAGCGCCGCCAGCTCACGCGTGAGATACTCGACGTGTACGCCGGCGCCACCGTACACGTTCGGCGGATACTCGTTACTCAGAATGGCAATCCGCATGCAGGTCACCGGGTAGGGGTTCGTCGCGCCGAAACGCGAGGACAATGCACTCCCCGGCGGACGGCGGCAACTTCAGACTCGTTCCGACTGGTCGGCAGCCGGCAGCCCGCGTAGCTTTTGCCCGCGACGCCGCCCCGGCCGGCCTGTCGTGCAATGGGCCGGACGCTCGCATGGCGTTGTTCCAGAACCCATCCGACCCGAGGATGATCGCGATGAGAAGCGTGATTGCGCTCGCGAGCGCCGGCCTGCTGCTCGGCGGCGCGTACACGGCATCCGCCCAGCGTCCGGCCACGCTGAAGGATGCCTTCAAGGGTGCGTTCCTCATGGGCGCGGCCGTCAACGACTCCGTCGTCGCCGGCACCGACTCGGCCTCGCAGAGGATCGTCATCCAGGAGTTCAACTCGATCTCGCCGGAGAACGTGCTCAAGCCAGAGTCCGTGAACCCGCGGCCGGGCGTGTACACCTGGGGCCCCGCGGATGCGTTCGTCGCCTTCGGCGAAGCGCACCACATGTTCATCCACGGACACACGCTGCTCTGGCACAACCAGACGCCTGCCTGGTTCTTCCAGGACAGCGCCGGCAAGCCGAACACGCCGGCGGCGCAGATCGAGCGCTTGCATAGCCACATCGAGGCGGTAGCCGGCCGGTACAAGAACCGGATCCATAGCTGGGACGTGGTCAACGAGGTGATCGACAACGACGGCTCCTACCGCAAGACCAACTGGATCAACGCGGTCGGAAACGGCGACAGTCTGGTGTCGGCGGCGTTCCGCTTCGCCGCCCAGTACGCGGGTCCCGGCGTCGAGCTGTACTACAACGACTTCAACACCTGGCGCCCGGCGAAGCGCGACGGCATCGTCCGGCTCGTCCGCATGCTCAAGAAGCAGGGGATCCGCATCGACGGCGTCGGCATGCAGGGCCACTGGGGGCTCGACTACCCGGACGCCAGGGACATCGAGGCCGCGATCGACTCCTTCGCGGCGACGGGCGTGAAGGTCAGCATCACCGAGCTGGACGTGGACGTGCTGCCGCTCAGCAAGGAAGGACAGATCACCGGCACCGCCCTGAACGATCCGCAGCTCCAGCTTCCGGAGTTCAAGAAGTACCTCGATCCGTACCAGAAGGGCCTGCCGCTGGCGGTGCAGAAGCAGCTGGCGGACCGCTATGCCGAGCTGTATGGGATCTTCTACCGCAAGCGCGACAAGATCGAGCGGGTCACCCTCTGGGGCGTGCAGGACGGCTCCTCCTGGAAGAACGCGCGTCCGATTCCGAGCCGCACCAACTACCCGCTGCTGTTCGACCGGCAGCACAGGCCCAAGCCCGCGTTCTACGCAGTGCTGCGGGTGCCGCAGGAGGCTTCCGCGAAAGCCGGGAAGCGTTGAGGAGCGCGCGGCGCCTGCGCTCCCTGCTAACGTCAACGGGCATCCCCTCTTGACGATCGCTGGTCGCGGCCTACGTTTAGGGAAAATTCAACCAGTTTAGCCATGATACTGGCCAATCGACTGCTCAAATACTTCGGGGGCCGACGGGCTCTGGCCGGGGTCTCGCTCGAGATCGACCGGGGCGAGGCCGTGGGCGTGCTGGGTCTGAACGGCGTCGGCAAGACGACGCTGCTGCGGATTCTGGCGACCGACCTGCGCCCGACGGGCGGGACGCTGCTGGTGGACGGCGTGGACGCGGTGCGAGATCCACTGTCGGTCCGCCGCCGCATCGGGTTCCTGCCACAGGTTCCGCCACTCTACCCCGAGATGGTGGTGCTCGACTACCTGCGCTTCGCGGGACGGCTGCACGGGCTCGAGCGGCGCGCGCTGGAGCGGCGCATCGAGGAAGTCGCGGATCTGATCCACATCCGGGGCGTGCTGGGCGAGCTGGTGCGGCACCTGTCGCACGGATACCGGCAGCGGGTGGGGCTGGCGCAGGCGATCCTGCACGACCCGATGCTGGTCATCCTGGACGAGCCCACGCACGGGCTGGACCCTGCGCAGGTCGTGGAGATGCGCGGACTCGTGCGGCGCCTGAAGGAACGGCACACGGTCGTGATCTCCAGCCACAACCTCCCCGAGATCAGCGAGACGTGCGACCGGCTGCTCGTGCTGGATGCGGGCGAGGTGATCGCCATGGGGAGCGAGGCCGAGCTGAGCGGGCGGTTGCTGGGCGCCATGCGCATCGAGGTGGCGGTCCGTGCTTCCCGGGCCGGTGCCGAGGCGGCCACGGGTGCCGCGGCGGACGTCGTCGCTTGCCTGCAGGCGGTCGGGGGCGTGAGCGCGGTCGTGCCCGCGCCCGGACCGGCGGGCGAGCTGGCGTTCGCGCTGGAGGCGGATGGCGACCGGCGGGCCGAGGTCTGCCGGGCCCTGGTGGACGCCGGCTGGGCCGTGCTGCGGCTGGACCGGGGGCGTCACGAGCTGGAGAATGTGTTCCTGGAGCTTGTCGGGGCCGGTGCGGCCGGCTCCGGGCCCGGGCCGGCGCGCGGCGCCGAGGAACCGCCGGCGGCCATCGACGGGAGGGTCGCATGAGGTCGGCCCTGGTGATCGCCAGGCGCGAGCTGGCCGGGTACGTCAGCACGCCCATGGGCTGGATCGTGGCGGCGACGATTCTGCTCCTGGACGGGCTGCTGTTCTACGCGCTGGCACTTGGCCCGGCCGCCGGCCCGCGGCTTTCGGCGGAGGTCCTGTCGCGCTTCTTCTGGACGACGAGCGGGCTCGTTCCCATCGCGGCCGTGACCCTGTCGGTGCGCCTCCTGACCGAGGAGCGGCAGCTGGATACGCTGGTGCTGCTGTCCACGGCGCCGGTGCGCGACCGGGAAATCGTGCTGGGCAAGTTCCTGGCGGCGCTGGCCTTCCTGGCGCTGCTCACGCTGCTGACCGTCTACATGCCGCTTCTCGTGCTGGTGAACGGCAAGATCTCGGTCGGGCAGGTGGGCGTCGGCTACCTGGGCCTGCTGCTGCTGGGCGGGGCGGTGCTGGCGATCGGGCTCTTTGCCTCCTGCCTCACGCGCCATACGCTGCTGGCCGTCGCGCTGGGTGCAGCCATCACGGCCGGCATGTTCCTGCTCTATCCGCTGGGCACCGTGATCGACCCGCCCCTGGGCGGGGTGCTGCGGGCGCTCTCGTTGCACGGCGAGCACTTCTTCGGCTTCCAGACGGGCGCGATGCACCTGCGCGACGTCGTGTACTACCTCTCGGTGATCTACTTCTTCCTGCTGGTGTCCACGAAGGTCCTGGAGGCGAAACGGTGGGAGTGAGCCGGCAGGCGCCGGGGTGGCTGACCTGGGTGCTCGCGGGTGGCCTGGCGCTGGTGTTCCTGGGCGAGCGCATCCTCTCGGGTGCGTCGACGGCCCGGTTGGTGGCCTCGAGCGCGGGCTCCCTGCTCGTGCTGGCGAGTGCCGCCTGGCGCGTCGCCTCCTGGCAGCGTGCCCGCGCGGAAGGTCCCCCGGAGGCGGCGCGGGTCGAGGCGCAGCTCGCGCTGGCCCACGCCGGCTGCGTCCTGGCGCTGGCGCTGTATTTCCTCTCGACCGACGCCGGCATGTCCCTGCTGCGGCTCGACTTCGCCGACGAGGCCGCCCGCGGGCGCTACCGCACCGCCCTGCAGGTGCTCTGGGCGACCGTCGCCGCCGTCTCGCTGCTGCCGGCGCTGGTCGCCGGGCTGGCGCATGGCGCCCGCAGCGGCGCGGACGCGGGAGGGCTGCTGGAGGCCGAGCGGGTGGGCGAGGCCTTCAATGCGGGGCTGGTGATCGCGCTGGCGGGCACGCTCCTGTTCGTGGTGGGGTTCGTGGCCGCGCGGCGGGACCGGTCGCTGGACCTGGGCTACTTCCGCACCTCCAGCCCGGGCACGGCGACGACGGCGCTCGCGCGCTCACTGCACGACCCGCTGCAGGTACTGCTCTTCTTCCCGGACGCCAGCCCGGTGAAGGGCGAGGTGGAGGACTACTTCCAGGCGCTGGCTCGTTCGGGCGTGCGCCTGCGCGTGGAGGAGCACGACCGGCTCGCGGACCCGGACGTGTCGCGGCGCTTCGATGTGCGGGACGATGGCACCGTGGTGCTGATGAGCGCCGACCGCAAGGGGCGAGTGGTGCTCCCGGTCGAGATGGAGCAGGCGCGCGGCCGGCTGCGCACGCTCGACCGGGATGTACAGACGCAGCTGCTGCGGCTGGTGCGCACGAAGCGGGTGGCCTACATGACGGTCGGGCACGGCGAGCTGAACGACACCGTGTCGGAAGCGGACCTGGCGCAGAAGGGCCTGGGCGGCGTGGACGCCATGCGCTCCCTTCTGGGGCTGCTGAACTACGAGGTGATGAACCTCAGTCTGACGACGGGTCTCGGCCGCGATGTCCCCACCGACGCGGCGGTCGTGCTGGTGCTCGGGCCGCGCCGCTCGTTCCTGCCGGAAGAGCTCGCGGTGCTGGACCGTTACCTCGCCCGGGGCGGCAGCCTGCTGCTGGCACTGCAGCCCCGCTCGGACTTCCGGCTGGGTCCGCTCGAGCGGCGACTGGGCGTGCGCTTCGACGGCGTGCCCCTGGCCGACGACCAGCAGTTCGTGCGCCGGCGCGGGGATCGCACCGACCGGGGGCTGCTCGTCACCGACCGGTTCTCGTCGCACGTCGCGGTCAAGACGGCTTCGCTCGCCGGATCCGACGCCGCCGCCCTGTTCCCGGACCCGGGCCGGCTGGAGGCGGCGGACTCGGCAACCGTTCACCCCGTCTTCCTCGTGCACACGCTGCCGTCGTCGTTCCTGGACCTGAACGGCAACTACGAGGCGGACGGGCCCAGGGAGAAGCGCGGCACGTACAACCTGGCGGCGGCGGTGCAGCCGGACTCCGCCCGCGCGCTCGTCTACGCCGACGCGGAGATGTTCACGGACGCCGTGCTCTCCAGCTCGCGTATCAACGCCTCGCTGGCGGCGGACGGGGTGCGCTGGCTCGGGCGGGAGGAGGCACTGTCGGGCACGGTCGCCTCGGAGGAGGATGTGCCCATCCAGCACACGCAGGCCCAGGACGTGGGCTGGTTCTACTCCACCATCCTGGGCGCGCCGGCACTGGTGCTGGTCTTCGGGCTCGTGGGCGTGCGCCGCCGGCGCCGGTCGGGGAGGCAGGCGTGAGGCGTGAGCCTCTGACCTACGCCGTGCTGCTGGTCGCCGCCCTCGGCCTGGCCTTCCGCGCCTGGACCCACGAGAAGCGCGAGCAGCCCGCCCCCGGCAGCATCGAGCCGTGGCACCGGGCGGCAAACGACATCGTCGGCTTGCAGTACACGGGACCTGGACTGCACGTCGAGATCGAACGGCGCGGTACGGGCGACGCCGCCTACCTGTGGGCCACCACGGACACGTCCGCCTTCGTCGTGGGCGCCGACGTAGGCCAGCGACTCCTGGACAACCTGGCCTCGCCTCAGGCCGTGCGCGACCTGGGCGTCCCCGCCGCCCGCGCTCGCCAGGGCTATGGCCTGGACACGGCCCGCACACACCTGGTCATACGCTTCCAGGATGGCAGCCGCGAGCTGCTGATCGGCGGCCCCACCTACGTCGCCAGTGACCGCTACGTGCTCGACCGCACCAGCGGCCACGCCTACGTGCTGCCGCAGGGGACGGTTGCGCCGCTCGAAAACGCCGTCCAGATGCTGCCCGAGCGCCGCCTGCACGCCTTCCAGCCGGAGCGCGTCGCCGCCGCCACCCTGCGTGGCGCTGGCCGGACGCTGTCCATGCACCGGCTCGCGGGCGGCGCGGGCGGGGTTGGCGTTCCGGCGGCACCCGCCTGGGTCCCGGTCGCGGGGACCCAACGGCCGGACCCCGCCTTCGGCACCTTCATGCAGCGGCTGGACGGCCTCTGGGCCGGGAGCTACGCCGCGCGGGAGGACCCCCGCACGCTGGCGACGGTCTTTCGCCTGGACTACGCCGACCGCTGGGGGCGCCCCCTGGGCTTCCTCGAGCTATTCCGCAACCCCGGCCCCGGCCCGAGCCCCCAGTACTACGTGCGCACCGAGCTGACCCGCGTGCTCGTGCGGATCGACCCCGGCGCCGGCGAAAACCTCGCGACCGACGTGGCCCAGGGGCTGTAGCGGGGCCCTCCGATCCCGCGTCAGGGGGTCCAGGCGCTACCGCCTGCGCCCGGGGGGGCTGGTTACCACGCTCCAGTGGAACGGCCCGGGTACCAGGTCAGGCGGCCTAGAGCAGGAACACCGCTGCCGCGAGCAACAGCGGAGGATCCCGGCGCGCGCGCGCCGGGTGCAGCGCCCCGCTCCCTCCACCTCTGGTGCGAGCACCTATGCGCAGCTTCCCGCGATTCGGCCGCTTGGGCCGCGCCAGCCGGTGGTTGCCGCCGCTCCTGGTGCTGGGGAGCTGCATGGGGCAGGGAGAAAAGCTGGCGCGCACGGACTGCGCCGCCTGTCACGCATTCCCCGACCCCAGCCTGCTGGACAAGAAGACCTGGCAGGACGGCGTGCTGCCCCAGATGGCGATCCGGGTAGGCGCGTCCCCCTGGTCGTTCAGCGCGACCCTCCAGAATCCCTACCTGACAACGCTCGGCCACGCGGTGTCGCCGGAAGACTTTGGCAGGATCGTCCGCTACTACGTCGACCACGCGCCTGACACGCTGCCCCCCGAGTCCCTGCCGGCCCAACCCAAGCTTGACCCTGGCATCTTCCGAACCGGCCCCTTCGTGACGGACATCCTCGGCGACGCCGTGGTGACCCTCCTGAAAGCCGATTCGGTCCACCAACGGATCTTCGTCGGCGACGGGGCCCGAAACCAGCTCCTCGTCTTCGGCTGGGACCGGCGCCGGCTCTCCACCTACACGTTGGGCAGTCCGCCCACAGACCTGATCGTCGACGGCGACCGGATCCTCGTGCTGGAGTCCGGCATCCTCAGCCCCAACAACCAGGCCAGGGGCAGGCTAGCGGAATACGAGATGGGCGGCGATGACTCGCTTCGCTTCCGGTCCGTGGTGCTCGATTCGTTGATCCGGCCCGTCTTCGCCGTACGCTACGACTTCGACCGTGACGGCGTGGACGAGTTCCTGGTCTGCGAGTTCGGCAACGACCGCGGCCGGCTCGCGCTCTATCGCCGCCACGGGGCGGGCTACGCGCGTGAGGTGATCGATCCGAGTCCCGGTTGCATCAGGGCCGAGATCCACGACATGAACGGCGACCGCGCCCCCGACATTGTCGCCCTCTTCGCGCAGGGGGACGAGCGGATCGTCCTCTTCGAGAACGACCTACGTGAACGGCGACAACTTCGACTATTCACCCGTCCTGAAGCCGTACCACGGCGTGCGCATCCTGGAGAACGACGGGAAGAGCCATTTCAAGGAGCGCTACTTCTTCCCGATCTACGGCGCCGCCGTGGCCGCCGTCGCCGATTTCGACCGCGATGGCGATCTCGACATGCTGACCACCAGCAACTTCCCCGACGCCGGGCGTCATCCCGAGCGCGGCATCATGTATTTCGAGAACGTGGGCCCGTTCGCGTTCCGGCCGCACGCCTTCAGCATCGCGGCCTCGAACCAGTGGAACCGGATCGCGACGGCGGACCTGAACCACGACGGCAGGCTGGACGCGGTGATCGGTGCCATGTCGCTGGAGAGCGTCGTGCGACACCAGCGCGGGCTGGCGGGCGGCGCCCCGACGCCGGCCCGGGCGCCCGTGCTGTATTTCGAGAACCACATGTCCCGCGACGCACGAGGACGCCGGCCCTGAGGTGGCCGCCGCACCCTGCGCGCGCGACGGGGCGGGCGGGTGCTCTTCCGGTCCGGCTTGCACTTCCGCTAACAGCTTCGACGAGGCCTCTGATGAAACCTCTCTGCCGGCTCATGCTCATCCCGAGTCTCGCCTTCTTCACCGCCGCTCCCGCTCTCGGCCAGGCGACGCAGCCGCCGCTCGGCACCCGCGGCGTCCCGATCATCGAGCAGGGCGGCCTCCGGTTCCGGGACCTCGATCGGAACGGGCGGCTGGATCCGTACGAGGATTGGCGGCTGGCGCCGGAGGCACGCGCCCGCGACCTCGTCGCCCGCATGACGCTCGAGGAGAAGGCGGGCGCGATGATGCACGGTACCGCGCGCACGGGCGGGGCGACGGGCGGCGTCGGCTTCGGCGCGGGCTACGACACTACCGCCAACCGCGTGCTCATCGACAGCGCCCACGTCACGTCGATGATCACCCGCCTCATCGGCGACGCCGGGACGCTGGCGACGCAGAACAATCTGCTGCAGGAGATGGCCGAGCGCGGGAGGCTCGGGATCCCGCTCCTGATCAGCACCGACCCGCGCAACCACGCCCAGAACGTGCCCGGCCAGAGTAGCGGAGCACCCGTCTTCTCGCGCTGGCCGGAGGCGCCCGGCCTCGCGGCCACGTTCGATACGGCGCTGGTGCACCGCTTTGGTGACATCGCACGTCGCGAGTATCGAGCGGTGGGCATCCAGATGACGCTCAGCCCCCAGGCCGACCTGGCCACCGAGCCCCGCTGGAACCGCATTTCCGGCACCTTCGGCGAGGACGCCGACCTCGCCCAAGGCATGGTGCGCGCGTACGTCGAGGGGTTCCAGCACGGCGCGCACGGCGTGGACGCCGAGGGCGTGGCCGCCGTCGTGAAGCACTGGCTGGGCTACGGCGCGCAGCGGGAGGGCCTCGACAGCCACAACTACTACGGCCGCTTCGCCGACTTCGGCCCGGCCCGGGGGGCCACCAACCTCGAGTACCACCTGCGGCCCTACCTCGGCGCCTTCGCCACGCATGTCGCGGGCGTGATGCCGACGTATTCGATCCTGCAGGGCGCGACCTGGGAGGGACGCCCGGTCGAGCAGGTGGCCGCCGGGTTCAACAAGCAGCTGCTCGACGACATGCTGCGCACGCATTACGGCTTCAAGGGTCTCCTGCTCAGCGACTGGACGATCACCAACGACTGCAACACGCGCTGCCGCGAGGGGGCGCCGGTGGGGGAGCGCCCCTCCTTCGCGGACATCGGCACGCCCTGGGGGATGGAGGACGCGCCGATGCGCGCCCGCTTCGTCAAGGCGGTACACGCCGGCATGGACCAGTTCGGGGGAACCGAGCGCGCCGACATGCTGGTCGATGCCGTGCGCGCGGGCGAGCTGAAGGAGGTCCGGCTGGACTCGTCGGTCGTGCGGGTGCTGACGCTCAAGTTCGAGCTGGGTCTCTTCGAGAATCCCTTCGTCGACCCGGCCGCCGCCGCACGCACGGTCGGCAACGCCGGGTTCCAGGCCGCCGGTCTCGACGGGCAGCGAAGGTCACTCGTCCTGCTGGAGAACGAGGGCGCGCTGCTGCCGCTACGCGCCGGCGCCTTGCGCGTGTACCTGCGCGGGGTCGACTCGGCCGCCGCGCTGCGCGAGGGGTGGACCGTGGTCTCCGACCCCGCACGGGCGGAGGTGGCGATCGTGCGGCTGGCCGCGCCGTACCAGGTGCTGCACCCGCAGTTCGTGTTCGGCTCGAGGGCCCACGAGGGGAGTCTCGCGTTCAGCGACAGTACCCCGGGCTTTGCGGAGTTCATGAAAGTGAGCGCGCAGGTGCCGACCGTCGCCGTCGTCTCACTCGACCGGCCGGCGATCCTGACGCCGCTCAAAGCGCACGCCCGAGCACTCCTCGCCAGTTTCGGCGAGAGTGATCAGGCGCTGCTGGACATCCTGACCGGCCGCGCACGGCCGCAGGGGAGGCTGCCGTTCGATCTGCCCGCCTCGATGGAGGCGGTGCTGGCGCAGCGCTCCGATCTCGCGCACGACATCGCGCAGCCCCTGTATCGCTTCGGGTTCGGACTGCGGTACCCCACGGCGCGCGCCGCGGTGAGCGGGAGGTAGCGGGGCCATTCCGCGTCCAGCGGCATCGAGGCGGCATCGACGCGCCGCCTCTCGTCCACCGCGCACCCCGCTCCTGGCGACGTCAGGCCCTCAGCACTTCAGGTGCTCGATGCTGCGGCGGAATGCGCCGGTTCCTCCCACGGCCCTTCGCTCACGGCCGACAGCTTCTTCATCGTCGGGATCACCGCGGCGGCGATCACGGTTCCGATCACGGCCACGATGCCCAGCTTCGTGAAGAGGTTCGTGTAGAGAGGTAGCGTGGCGACGGGATTCGTCACGTTCTGGGGCACGCTCGCGAACGTGGCGACGAGGCTCCCGAGGTACTGCGCGATCCCGCTCCCCAGGAACCACACGCCCATGATGAACCCGCGCAGCGACGGCCCGACGTAACGCGCGACCACCGCGAGGCCGAGACCGCTGATGAGGAGCTCTCCCAGCGACTGGAACCCATAGCCGGTGATCATCCACCAGAACGAGACCTTGCCCGCGCTGGCGAAGTGACCGCTGAATCCGTAGATGAAGAATCCGAGGCTCAGGACCGCGAAGCCCATCGCGAACTTCGTGGAGATGTGGAAGTCTCCGCCCTTGCCCTTACCGAGGTGCGTGTAAAGCCAGGCGAGCCCCGGGCTCAGGGCGAAAACCCAGATCGGATTCAGCGCCTGGACCTGCCCTGCGGGGACGTCGTACCCGAAGAAGTTGAGGTCGACGTTGCGCAGCGAGAAGAGCGTGAGCGACGTCGACATCTGCTGATAGAAGATGAAGAAGAGCATGCCCAGCCCCGTCAGGATCAGCACGGCGATGAGACCCTTGCGCTCGCGCTCGCTGCCCCTGCGCATCATGATCCCGAAGATCGCGAGCATCGTGACGAAGCCGAGGAAGACGGTGCCCTGTGCGACGGTGCGGTTCTGGATGATGAACGTCACCAGCACGATGCCGACGGCGATTCCGATGAGGACCAGGACGAGGCGCTTCACGTTCAGGGGCTGGAAGTCGGGCTCGGAGCCCACGTGCCGGAGATAGCGGCTCATCGCCAGGTAATTGAGGAGGCCGACGACGAGCCCGGCCGCGCAGACCGCGAAGGCAACGTGCCAGCCGACCTTGACCGCGATGAGCGGCGTCGCGAGCTGCGATGCGGTCGCACCGATGTTGACCGCCATGTAGTACATCGTGAACGCGCTGTCGATCTTGGCGGAATCGCCCTCGAAGAGCTTGGAGATCATGTTGGCGGGGTTCGCCTTGAAGATGCCCCCGCCGACCGCCACCAGGCCCAGCGCCGGGAAGAGAAGCTCGGGACGGTCCGGAATGGAGAGCCCGATGTATCCGAGGACGAGGATCAGCGCACCGAGCACCATCGTGCGGCGGCTCCCCAGGAGCTTGTCGCCGATCCAGCCACCGACCGCGGGAACCGTGTAGGCAAGCAACGCGAACGCGCCAAACGTGAGGTTGGCGCGGTCGTCGGTGTAGCCGAGCTTCTGCACCATGAAGAGCACGACCACGGCCGTCATGCCGTAGTAGCCGAACCTCTCCCACAGCTCGATGAGGAAGAGGGTCGTGAATCCCTTCGTCCGCGAAGGCGTCTGCGCCTCTGTCGTCATGTTCGTTTCCTCGATCCGTGAGTGCCGGCGGGTTGCCAACTATTATCTACTGCGGAAGACCGTGGCGCCACTGCCACGGACCGAGGCGGCGGAATGCCGTCACCCTCCGGGTGCCGCTTCGAGCTCCTCGCACACCCAGAGGTCCATCTCGACCGCGGCTCGCACCTGAAGTGCCGCCCTGGACTCTGCCGTCCCGATCCGCCCCAGCGCCCACGCCGCGTGTCCGCGCACCAGCGGCTCCGGGTCCTCGAGCGCGCGCACCAGCGCCGGCACCGCCTCGGGCGCGCCCCAGTTCCCCAGCGCCACGGCGACGTTCCGGAGGAATCCCGCGCGGCGAGCCCGCCGGATCGCCGAGCCGCGCGAGAACTCGTCCCAGGCCGCCTCGTCCATCGCCAAGAGATCGGGGAGCACGGGGTAGGACGTGCCCGGGACGGTCCGTCGTGAATCCGAATCCAGGCGCGCAGCGCCGGAATCCAGCGCCGCAGGCGCGGAGTCCGAATCCGGTCGTTTCGAGCCCGAGCCCGAGCCCGAGCCCGGCCGTGCAAGGTATCCCCTCTCCCGCGTCAGCCGCACGAACTTCTCGCCATTCCACGGGCAGACCTCCTGGGAGATCTGCCGACTCACCCGTTTCAGAATCTCGCTCCGGACGGGGTCGCGGAGGTTGTGACTGCCATTACGGACGCGGTCGGTCGGTGCCGAGCAGCTCCAAGCGGCGGCGCATCGCTGCAACCCGTGGTTGGAGCGGCCCGGCGGGGCGTGCGGCCAGGGGACTCCAGGCCGGTCACCTGCCGCCGCGCGCAGTGATCTCCAGCACGACCACCGAATACGGCTTCAGCTCGATGGACAGATCACGCCCGTAGGCGATTGTGCTCTCGACCGGCGCGATCCGGTTCGGCTCGGCCAGCGACGCGGCGTCCGTCGGGGCCCCGCTCACCGTATACAGCGTCGCGCCGGCGTCGGCCGGCACGCGGGTTCCCTGCAGCCGGACGAGGAGCGTGTTGCGGCCGCCCTCGTAGTTCACCGCCTTGATGACGATGCGGCGGCCGTCGGCACTGGAGGTCGCAACGGCATCCACGGTCCCCGGCCGCCAGTCTTCCGGCTTCATCTGCGAGATGTCGTCGAAGAACGGGCGCCGGTCCGGCAGGTCGCGGAAGGTGCCCCGGGCCGAAGCCAGGTAGTTCTCCCCGTAGTGCTCGCGGAACAGCTTCTCGACCACGTAGCCGCCGCCCGGGAACCACGTCACGTGGTCGTGGTAGATGAACGACGTCCAGGTCGGGTCGTCGGTGGTGTTGCGCAGCAACAGCGCCGGGCAGGCCATGGTCAATTCCGGTCCCAGCCGCTCGTACAGCATCAGCATGCCGGCCGCGTGAAGACCGGCCCGCCAGTCGTAGGTGCGGCTGAGATTCCACTCCAGGACGCCGAGCCTGAGGTTCGGGTGCTTCGAGCCCCGCACGTAGTCCCGCAGCTTGACCAGGTAGTCTTCGATGCGCTGCACGCCCGTCTCGTAGAGATCGCTCTCGTACTCGTAGTTGTGCACGCCCAGCACATCGAAGTTGTCGCCGGCCAGGTCGATGACCTTCTGGCTCCAGGCCATGTCGTTGGAGCGTTTCTGGCCACAGGCGACGATGGTCGCCCCCGGAGCGATGCGGCGAAGCTGGCCACCGTACAAGTTCACGATCTCGGCGTACTTCTCCGGCGTCAGCCCGTGATTCATGGGCTCGTTGTCGATCTGGAACATGTGCACGCCGTACGGTGCCGGATGCCCGTTCTTCGCCCGCAGCCGACCCCACTCCGTGGTCTCCGGGTCGTTCAGGTAGTGCACCCAGTCCATGGCGTACTGCACGGAATCCGGGTCGGTGGTGGTGGCGGGCAGAACCACGAGCGGCTCGGTCTGGACCTCACGGGCCAGTTGCATGAATTCCTCGGTGCCGAACCCGTAATAGTCCGAGTAGCCGCCCCAGAGCACGTTCGGGTGGTACACGCGGGAAACCGCCGGCCCGATGCCGTCCTTCCAGCGGTAAACCGAGGCGTATGACCCGCCCGGCCAGCGGATGAACGGCGGAGCGAGCTGCCGTATCGCCTGCACCAGGTCCGGTCGGAGCTTGTCGGTCGCACGCAGGTCCGCCCGCATCAGCGACACGAAGTCGATGAGCACGGCGCCGGAGCGCGTTGCGGCGATCTCCACGGACGCGGCGGTGTCCGTGCGCACGCTCGTGAACGCGAACCGGGCCTCCTGCCAGGCCGAGCCCGCGACCGGTAGCGGCCGCTCCGCCATGAGCCTTCCGTCCGAGCCGATCACCCGCAGCGCGAGCCGCGGCGTCCCCGCTTCACGGCGGACCCACAGGGAGCCATCGTAGCGCCGTCCCGCTTGCAGGTAGACCCGGCCCTGGCGGATCCCGGCGGCGGGCCTGCCCGCCACAAGGCGCACGCTCTTCTCGCCGCGCTCGAACGGCACCTGCGCCACCTGCACCCGGCCGGAATCGCCGAACGCCCGCCAGTAGGTCGCGAAATCGCTCCCCTCGAAGCCGCTCCCTCGGATCTGCTCGGCGTACAGCCCGTCCACGACGGAGTGGTTGATGTGCTCCAGGAAATGGCCGTAGACCTTGACGTCGATGGGGCCGATCCTGTGGTCGGTATCGACCAGCAGAACCGAGACGCCCGGTCCACGCGACCGATCCGGCCGGCTCTGCGACTGGCCCGCTGCCGGAAGCCCAGCCACGCCGCATCCGAGCAGCAGGAGCGGGAGGATGCCGAGTCTGCGCTGGAGGTGCATCAATGCGCTCCGGGTGAACAGCGGTGATGGCTCCGGGCAGGTCGGGGGCCCGGCGCGCCCCGGAGCGAAAATAGCCGACGGCGGGCGTAAAGCGCTCCATTACCACTCGAGACGGCGGCGATGGGGCCACGCCGCCGTCCGACCGTAGCAGCGGCTAGCGCGGAACCACCGTGACGATGATGCGCTTGTAGCGCGAAAGCGCCGGCGTGCCCTTGTCCGTCACCCGCAGGATGAGCTGGATCGTCTGCGGCGTGTCGACCTGCGGCGCCTGGACGTCGATATGGATCTGGTTCGGCACAAAGTCCAGCCGGCCCCTGTACGTACCTGCCTCCGGATACTGGAACCAGAAGTAGCTCATCGAGTCGCCGTCCGGGTCCGTCGAGGCGCTGGCATCGAGCCTGAAGTATTCGCCCGAGTGCACCGCGAAGCTGTCGGCGCCCGCCAGCCGGGGCACCGGCGGGTGGTTCGCCTGGGTGAAGCTCTTCACGGTCCAGTCCATCCGCGCAGCGAAATCGTTCTGGAAGTCGTCCCGCCACCGCAGGAGCGTATACCGGTTCCCGCGGTAAACGGCGGTGTCCAGGCGGAATGCTCTCCCGTACGTCTGGGGCACGATCGGGGAGTAGGCGTCGTCCGCGTTGGTCCAGATGGGACGCGTCTCCGCCACCGGTGCCTTCTCCTTGCCGGGCTCGGCGAGGTTGTTCGACAGCGGCGTTGGCTCGGGGACATACAGCTCGTAGCGCCCGCCCCACCCGCCCCAGCTCGGATGCTCGGGCGCATTCAATCCGTTCGGAATCAGCCCCAGGAACGACGGCGTATCTCCCTCCATGCCCCAGGCGACGTCCGGGTAGGCGGCGCCGAGCGGACCATGCCCCTGCTGGATGTTCTCGGCGATCCAGCGGTTGCTGATCCGCTCGCTCTGCGTCGACGGATCCGGCTGGGTAATCGCCGTCCACGTGGAGCGGCCGTAGTCTCCCGGACTCACGATGTAGAACACGCTCGGAAACGTCCGCCGGATCCACGGCCCGGAATCATCCTGGTCGGATATCGTGTAGACCCGCAGCTTTCGGTAGAGCCGCTCCGCCTGCGCCGGCGAGCGGGTGTGCTGGACCTTCCAGAGCGCCTGCGCGAGCGCGGTCGGCCCACCCCACACCGTCACCCAGACCGGCCGCACGTCCGGCTTCTCCAGGACCCCTATGATCCATTCCGAGGCCTCGGAGTCCTTTCCCTCCCCCACGCCCGCCATGCCGTACATCGCCAAACTCTGCTTCACGAGCGCGTGCAGCGCACCGGCCGTCGGATAGCTCGGGTCGTGGAGGAGCAGGTTCGCGTGCACCTTCCCGTACGCGTCGATGACCCGGTGAATCGACTCCGGCGCGACCCGGTTGCGCTGCCAGGTCGATGTGGTGGCGATCAGGCCCTCGATCTGGATCTCGTTCGAGTAGAGCAGCAGGCGAACCATCGACTCGGTATCGTCCGGATCCGCCTCGATGTCCGTGAGCACGACGACCCGGTTCCTCGCGGCCGCCCGCGCCGCCTGGGCGGCCGCTGCCGGCGCCAGACCGAGGAAGCCGCCCGCGCACACCCCGAGTGCCAGCAACCGGACGAATCTCCCGCAACGGCTCGGCCTCCTCGAGTGACGGCTGAGAACGTTCCCCACCGCAGGTAACGCCGAAGTGTGGCGATTCATGGGCTCCTCGGGAGTGAACGACGGACGTGGCGCCCTCGGCTATCTACGGTCGACCCGCGGCCGCCGTTCCACAAGAGGGGATCAGAAGCGCACGGGGTGCTGGACACCGCCAAACCGGGCGACGCTTGCCGCTCCCGGATGAGGCGGGCAACCAGGCTTCTACGAAAAGACCCCCTCCCTCAGGCGGCCCAGAGCAGGAACACCCCGGCCGCGAGCAGCAGCGGCGAGCTGTAGACGCCCGGCATCGCCGGCCTGAAACGGATCGAGCCGGCGAAGTGGCCCAGGGCATTGCCGATCCCGATGAGGATGGCGAGGGGCCACGCGATGAGCCGCAGCGGGTGACTCCCACCGAAGGCAGCAGGCGACAGCAGGAGCAGAAGGACGATGCCCGCGATGAGACCGCCCAGCCACACTGTGAGCACGTCGCCGACGAAGCCACCCATGACTTCCTCGCGGTCTACAATCCCGTGGCGAGGACCGTTCGCGAACAACGCGCGGTGCAAGCAGACGTACAACGCGCTGACGCCGCCAGGAACGTGTCCGCTCTGCGGCGGGTGTACGGTTTCCGTGACCCCCTTGGCTGGCGAGCACGGGAGGGGAACCGCGCTCGGCGGACGCCGGTGAGCAGCGCCCGCACCATCGCGACGAGCGACCGGGTGTTGTTATCCAGCGCGCCACCACGACGAGATCGTTCAGCGGATCGACGTAGATGATGCGAGGACGGTTACCCGGTCCCGCCCGCCTTCGCCGCATGTGGCAGCGGCGACTCAACCGGCCCTGTCAATCCACGCCGTCAGGCGGGGGGGCGAAAGCAAGGCGGATCTCCTCGCGCACGCACCGGTCGTCCTGATGCTCAAGGCGTACTTCGAGCGCCGCCAGCGCTTCCGCCGTCCCGATCCTCCCCAGCGCCCACGCCGCATGCCCGCGCACGAGCGGCTCTGCGTCCTCGAGCGCCCGCACGAGCGCCGGCACCGCCTCAGGCGCCCTCCAGTTCCCCAGCGCGACCGCGACATTCCTGAGAAACCCCGCCCGTTTGGCCCGCCGGATCGCCGACCCTCGCGAGAACTCGTCCCAGGCTACCTCATCCATCGCCATGAGATCGAGGAGTGCCGGACCGGAGGTGTCCGGGATGGAAGCGGAAACCCGCGAGGCTGAGGCCGCCCCTTCCGAGCCCGAATCCGAATCCAGCGCCGCAGGCGCGGAATCCGAATCCGTGTGTTTCAAGCGCTTCCGGGTCCGGCCACTTTCGGAGAAGCCGGATTCGGATTCGGATTCCGGCACTGCGTGCCTGGATTCGGATTCGGTGAGGCGCGACGCCCGAGGAAGGTAGCCCGGCTCCCGCATCAGCCGGACCATCTTCGGGCTATTCCACGGGCACACTTCCTGGGTGGATTGCCGACTCCGTGGATCCCGCCTGACCCTCTCGGTTCGCTTGGGCAACGGCGCGCCGCCCTGGGCGGTCTCCTCCTGCCACCACGCGCCGACCAGATTGCTTTGAAAGCTTTCCCGACATATCTTTCAAAGCATGCCTGGGCATTGAAAGGCCGTCGACCTGCCGCCCCGGAGGCTTTGTAAGGCTTCGTGGCACACCTTTCAAAGCCCCTCGCCGTTCTGAAAAGGTCCTCGATGGACGCGATGACGAGTACCCGGGCCGGGCGCCCCGTGACGCAGCAGGGCGGGCGTGATGGCTACGCCGCCTTCGTCCCGGCGCCACTTCCCCCGGAACCGGCCATCGCCGTGACGCCAGAGCTCCGGCGGTTGGAGGAGGAGGCAGCCCACGCGCTGGGAAAGCTGGAGGGTGTCTCCGCCACGATTGACCCGGACCGACTGCTGTACATGTACGTCCGAAAGGAAGCGGTGCTGAGCAGTCAGATCGAGGGCACCCGGTCGACGCTGACCGACCTGCTCCAGTACGAAGCCGCAGGCGCCGAGGGGACGCCGGTCGCCGACGTTCGGGAGGTGAGCAGCTATGTGGCGGCGCTCTACCACGGCCTTGAGGCCATCCAGACGGGCAGGCTCCCCCTGAGCTTGCGGCTCCTGCGGGAATTGCACGGAGTGCTGGTGAGCGGACGTCGAGGGGGCGACAAGGCTCCGGGGGAGTTCAGGCGAACGCAGAACTGGATCGGCGGGACGCGGCCGGGCAACGCTCGCTTCGTGCCCCCTCCGCCGCACGAGTTGATGCCTGCACTGGGGAACCTCGAGGGGTTCCTGCACGACGAGTACGGTCCCACTCCGGCTCTGCAGAAGGCTGGGCTGGCGCATGTCCAGTTCGAGACGATCCACCCCTTTCTCGACGGGAACGGCCGCATCGGGCGACTTCTCATCAGCCTTGTCCTCGTAACAGAGCGCCTGCTCACACGCCCCTTCTTCTACCTTAGCCTCTACTTCAAGGAGAACCGCGCCGACTACTACGATGCGCTGCAAAGGGTGCGCACGCACGGCGACTGGGAAGGCTGGCTGCACTTTTACCTGGTGGGGGTGGCCTCAATCGCGAACCGAGCGGCCGAAACGACCCTGTTGTTGCGCAACCTCTTCGAGGCAGACCAGCAGCGGGTGCTCGCTCACGGGAAAGCCGCGAAATCGACGCTGACCGTCTATGACCTATTTCGGCGTCGTATCGTCGTCTCACCCGGTCGCGCCGCCGAGGAAACGGGCCTTACCTTGCCCACGGTCAGGAACGCCATCCAGAACATGGAGGAATTGCGGATCGTGCGGGAAACCACGGGACGGAAGTGGGGCCGACTCTACGTCTACTCCGAGCAACTGCGGATTCTCAACGACGGCCCGTGACGGCCGGCGCATTCATGCCGTCCAAGCACGGACATCAATCCGGGTGCGCGAGGGCGGCGAGGTCCAACTCCTCCAGCACCGCCCCGTCCCGCTCCCGCGCGAGCCGCACCTCCAGCGCCGCCCTCGCCTCCGCCGTCCCGATCCTCCCCAGCGCCCATGCCGCGTGCCCGCGAACCAGCGGCTCCGGGTCCTCGAGCGCCCGCGTCAGCGCCGGCACCGCCTCAGGCGCTCCCCAGTTCCCCAGCGCCACCGCCACATTGCGCAGCCTCACCCCGAAGCCCGCTGCCACGCCGGTGAGAAGCACTCTTGACCCGGCGATCCCGCCCCGCCCATGCTACCAAAGTAGCCGAAATGGCGTTTGGATTTCCTATCCCTTCCCTTCTCGACCAGAGCCGAAAAGCGACAATCCGGCGCCGTCACCGCCGCGCGATGGTGGAGAGGTCATGGTCGTGGTGGTGGCCGTGACCATGATCATGGTGATGGGTCGTGATCATAGGGATGGAGATGACCGTGCTCGCCCGGCGGATCCCCGCCACCGACCAGGGCGAACCGGCACACCGCCATCCCGCGGCTGGTTCCCTCGGAGAGCGTCGGCTGTCCGCACTCCCGGGGCATGACGGCCGCCAGATCGGCGAACACGCGCGGGCGGAGATCCGGCCGCGCATCAAGCAGCGCCGCGACGAACATGTCGCCCGCGATCCCGCCGACGGCATCCAGGTGGATGTGCAGGGACCTAGTCATCGCCGGCAAAGACCGGGACCACATAGGGTCCCTCGGGGATCACGCCCAACGACAGATCGTCGTGGCGTTCGAGGCTGGCACGAACGGCCTGCTCCACCGAGTCGACCAGCTCGACGCCAGTGATCCGGCGCTCCTCGCTCGTCAGCCCGGTGGTGAAGAGCTGGATGCGGCCGATACGCATGGGCTTGAGCTGCATCTCGGTCTGCCACTCGTCGATTTCGGCGAACGACTTGGCCTTCAAGGTCGCCAGGAAGCGGTCAGGGCCAAGCTCGACCATCCGCGCCTGAGCGTTGCGAAACTCGTCGGAGCCGAACCCTTCGGAGCATTCCGAGGCGATGATCAGCGTGCCGCCGGGAGCCAGGATATCCATCGGGGTGACCATCCCCTTGACGGTCTGATAATAGGTCTTGTCGAGCGGATAGCCGGCCGAAGACGTCAGCACGGTCTTGAACCGACGCGGAATCCTGACCGCTGTCGACGCCTCGATAAACGCAACCGCGGTCAAATGGCTGGCGATGACTTCGCCGAAATTTACGTAGACCAGATCCCTGTCTTCATCGAGAATCGTGTTGATGGCGTAGATTTCACCGATCTTGCGTACGATCTCCAACTGCTCCTCGTGCAGCGGATTGCCCACCAGATTGCACTGCACGGCGAGCGGATCCTCCATGAAACGCGCCGAATGGAAGGTGCGGATCGTTTCATGGTGGGCGACACCGGGAGCCACCACCTTGCGTCCGCCCGACCAGCCGGCCATGAAATGAGGCTCGATCAGGCCGGAGACGATGCGCAGGTCGGCGTCAACGAAGCGCCGGTCGATCTTGACCGGGATTCCCCGTCCGGTCCGGCCCAGGTCAACATGGGCCGCGTCGTCGCGAGCGAAGTGGTTTTCCACCCGCACGGTTTTCAGAACCCAGGGGTCGCCGACCAGCTCTTCGAGCTCCGTCCCTTCGTTCGCGCGGTGCAGGCCGGTCGCGACAACGATCGAAATGCCGTCACGCGATAGCCCGGCCTGCGTCAGCGTCTCGATGATCGGCCGCAGAAACAGCTTGTTGGGGACCGGCCGGGTGATGTCGCAAATCAGGATGCAGGCGCTCTTGCGATCTTTGGCCAGTTCGCCGAGCGGCTTGCTGGCGACCGGAGTCCCGAGCGCCTGGCGGACGGCCAGCGGCTGGTCCGGGAGCTTCGCCAAGGCGACCTTGCGAATGATCGTCGGCTCGGCCTCGGCCGGCAGCGCCACATCCAACTGACCCCGGCCGAAGGCGATCTCCACCCGCTCATTCATCAACGCTCTCCTTGCCCAAATCCCATCGGTTCGTTCCGGCGCCGGCGACCCGGCGCGCCGCCGGCAAGAGCGGCGCCCTTGTCGCTGGCCGCCGAATTACGTATGCGCGATCTCAGGCGCCATCGCGACCTCGTTCTCCTGGTTCGCCGGCTCCTCTTCACCCTTCATCGTCCCGAACTTGGCGGCGACGAACGCAGTGACGAGCGGGACCATGACCGCGGTGATGACCACCGCCGCCGCGACCAGGATGGTGGCGCTTTGGGCCGCATCGGCGTAAACGGGATTTGCCGCCGCGATGATGGCAGGCACCGCCGCGGCGTTGCCCGCGGTCGACGCCGCGGCCACACCTGCCACGCCGGTTCCTCCGGTCAGGCGATCCACGAAGAACAGAGCGATGCCGGTGACGGCCACCACAGCAACGCCGACGCCAACGCCGAGCAAGCCGGCGGACCAGACCTTGCTCAGGTCGAGCGAGGCGCCGAGGCCGAAGGCGAAGAACGGGATGAGGCCGGGCGCGATCTTGCCCAGGAAGCCCCGCATCTCGCGGTCCAGGTTACCCATCGCCATGCCGATCCGCAGCGGAAGGATAGCGCCCAGCATGGCCTGCCACGGAAACGCGGCCAGCCCCGCCATTCCGAGCGTCACCATGGTCAGAAACGGCCCGGACTCCAATCGCCGCCACGATCGCCAGAGTGGAAAGCCCCGCGAACATGCCGCCGCTGATGGGCGCCTCCCCCAGAAAGTGGCCGAAGATGAGACCGAAGGTGGCGCCGATTCCGATCTTGGTCAGAAACAGCGAACCGCCTTTCTTGAGGACACGCCTGGATGTCGATGCTGGCGCCCATGCAGACGAAGAAGGCGGCCAGAGTCGGCATGGGGTTGAACAGCGCCCCGGTGAACGATCCGAAGAACTTGGGTGTCTCGGGAAAGAAAGTATTGATGATGGCGCCGGTCAGCAGTGGAACGACCATCATTCCACCCGGAACCTTTTCGATCAGGCGCTTGATTCGAATCTGCATCACAGGAGCTCCCCTACTGGTCCGGACGGCAAACGTTGAAGCAATGGCATCGCAGCACCTCGACGGCCGCAGTAGAACGCGTCAGGCGTGGCTGCCACGCCAGCCGGCATTGTTGCGAAGTGGAAATATCGCGACTCGGCCTCCTGGAGCGCCACGTTTCGTACGCATTCACCGACCTCCACGCGAAGCTCACCAGCGACCTCGGTGGCGTGAGGCGGCTCAGCGTCACCGCCCATTTCAGCGCCGAGGCGTTGGGGGACCTGGATCACAGCGACAGCGCCGTCGTCGACTCGGACTGGTCCAACCGCGCGCTGGCCGTCCACTACCGGACGGCGCCGGCGCAGTCTCTCATCGCCGATCTGTCGGCATCCTCAGCCAGTTTCACAGCAGGTTCCTGCTCGAGGGCGGCGATCCGCCGCAGCTGGACGCCCGCGGCACCATGCGCGACGCGCAGGGGACTGCGGAGCTGTGCTGGTATGCCGCCCCCGGTGTGGCGGTGGCCGGGGGAATCTGCGCGGGCGCCTTCTCCAGCGCGGATTCCGTGGCCGTGGCCGATCCGGACGTGGGCGAGATCGTGGAGCCCTCGTGGGCCCGCGGCCGCAGCAGCCCCGTCGGAAGGATGTGCTGTAAGAACCGACCGATGAAGGCATCCACCGGCAGCGGGAGCCGCTTCGTCTCGTGCGACTGCGCATGGGTGTAGCGGAACGTGACGCGGCCATCGGTGAAGGACTCCAGCGCGTGGTTGCTGAGGGCCAGGCGATAGACGTACCGTGAGAGATAGCGCAGCGCGTGCTCGCCGGTCCCGACCGCGGACTTCGACGGCAAGAGGTGGCTCAGTCTGGAACCGCCGCGATAAGCTCATCTCGCACGTAGGCATCCTCCTCCACTGCCCGGCGCTCCTCCAGCGCTGCCTGCGCCTCCGCCGTCCCGATCCTCTGCAGCGCCCACGCCGCGTGCCCGCGCACCAGCGGCTCCGGGTCCTCGAGCGCGCGCACGAGCGCCGGCACCGCCTCGGGCGCGCCCCAGTTCCCCAGGGCGACCGCGACGTTCCGCAGGAACCCCGCACGACGAGCGCGCCGGATCGCCGACCCGCGCGAGAACTCGTCCCAGGCGGCTTCGTCCATGGCGATGAGGTCGAGGAGCGCAGGCCCGGAGGTGCCCGGAATGGCGGCCGCCGCTGCCCGTCCCGAATCCGACTCCGAATCCGGCCGTTTCGGGCCCGGGCCCGGGCCCGGGCCCGTTTGTTCCGGCGGCCGCGGCGCCCGCGCCAGATACCCCGGCTCCCGCGTCAGCCGGACGAACCTGGCGTTATTGAACGGACAAACGGATTGGCAGATGTCGCAACCGAACACCCGGTTGCCGATGGCCGGCCGCAGCTCGCGCGGGATCGGGCCGCGCAGCTCGATGGTGAGGTAGGAGATGCAGCGGCGGGCATCGATGACCGGGGCGCCGGCGTCGTCCCGCCCCAGGAGCGCGCCGGTGGGGCAGGCGCCGAGGCAGGCGTCGCAGGAGCCGCAGCGATCCTCGGCGAAAGCCAGATCGGTCTCCAATTCCAGCTCCAGCAGCAGCGTGCCCAGGAAGAAGTAGGAGCCCGCCCGCGGGTCGATCATCATGGTGTTGCGGCCGAACCAGCCGATGCCCGCGCGCCGAGCCAGCTCCCGCTCCAGCACCGGAGCGGTGTCCACGCTGGCGCGCGCCAGCGGCAGCGCCTGGCCGACCTCCGCCTCCAGCCAGCGGAGCAGTTCTACGAGCTTCGGTTTGATGACACGGTGGTAGTCGCGCCCCCGGGCGTAGCGGGCGACGACGCCGCGGGAGGGATCGTCGTCGGCCGCACCATCGTCGCCTGGATGGTAGTTCTGGCAGACAACGAGGGCGCTGCGGAGCCCCGGCTGCGACGCCGCCGGCTCCAGCCGCCGCTGGACCGCGTCCGCCCGGGCCAGGTACGCCATCTCGCCGTGACGCCCTTGGGCCAGCCAGGCTCGGTAGAACGCCGCGTGCTCGCTGGGACCCAGCCGCGCGATGCCCGCGCGGTCGAATCCCAGCTCCAGCGCCCGCGCCTTCAGGCGCGATTCCAGCGTCGCGTCCGCCGCCATGCGTCTAGTCTACCCGGGCACGCCCGCCCCGGTCCGGGCCATGGCGGGAGAGCGGGAGAGCGGGAGAGCGGGAGAGCGGGCGAGCGGGAGCCGCTGCGTTCGCGGTCGGCCCTGCTCCTGCTCCCACCCCGCCACGAGCACCGTCCGCGGGACGTGCACCTGCACGTCGGCCCTGCTCCTGCTCGTCGTCGGCCCGTTTGACGCGCCAACAGGGCGGCCCTAACATCACCGGCCGTGCCAACCCGAACGCCAGGAAGCGCGATGCCGACGATCCACGTTGCCCATTCCCCCGACTCCGACGACGCGTTCATGTTCTATGCGCTCGCCACGGGCAAGATCGACACGGGCGGCATCGAGTTCGTGCACGAGCTGCAGGATATCGAGACGCTGAACCGCCGGGCGCTGGCGGCGGAGCTGGAGGTCACGGCGGTCTCCATCCACGCCTACGCCTACCTGTCCGACCGCTACATGCTGCTGCCGCACGGCGCCTCCATGGGCGAAGGCTACGGCCCGCGGCTGGTGGCGCGGGAGCCGCTCACGCCCGAGCAGCTCGCGGGTCGGACGGTGGCCGTGCCGGGGGTCCTCACCTCGGCCTACCTGGCGCTGCGGCTGTTCGCGCCCGGCGCGGAGACGGTGGTGGTCCCCTTCGACGAGATCATGGAGCGGGTGGCGGCGGGCGAGCACGAGGTGGGACTGCTGATCCACGAGGGGCAGCTGACCTACCAGGACCACGGCCTGCACCTGATCGCCGACCTGGGCGAGTGGTGGGCCGCCGGCAACCAGGGGTTGCCACTCCCCCTGGGCGGCAACGCCATCCGCCGGGACCTCGGGCCCGAGCTGATCAGCCGGGTCTCCCAGATCCTGCGCGAGTCCATCGCCTACGGACTGGAGAACCGCAAGGCCGGCCTCGACCACGCCCGCTCCTACGGTCGCGGGCTGGACGAGGCCCAGACGGACGAGTTCGTGGGCATGTACGTCAACCAGCGGACGCTGGACTACGGCGACGACGGCCGGCGCGCGGTCCGTCTCTTCCTCGAGCGCGGCTATCAGGCCGGCATCATTCCCCACCCCGTGGACGTCCAGTTCGCGGACTGAGCACGCGGAGACAACTTCGTCTCACGCAGAGCCGCAGAGCCCGCGGAGGGCATGCCGGCGGGACCCCGGGAGACCGGGCGATCGCCGGCATCTTCTTTTTGTGGTTACATCCAGCGGGGTTCGCGACTGGCCGCTCTGTCCGAAGTTCCGCAGGTTGTTGCCGTTAAACAAATATAGAAAAGACCCCCGCTTGACTGCGGCCCCGTCGGTCGGCCGGAATCGGCCCGGCCGGCTCTGCGGCTCCGCGGCTCTGCGTGAGATGGCTGTTGAAGTCGGCGTGCTTGCGCCTCGCCGCAGGCCCCGGATGCACCGCCGGCCGGGGCGGCGGGCCCCGGCCGGGTTGCTCGGCAGATCCGCAGGTTTTCTGTGGCGGGATATTCCTGCGTGGAACTTCTTGCTCTCGGGCAATAGGCAAAGATGAGCCTAGGACGCCACGGCTCTGCCGAGCAACGTACGAACGCGACGCGCAAGTACTAGTGGTGTAAAGGGTTTGGTCAGGATCGCGGCTTCCGGACCGGCGAGCGGCCGGGAGGACGCGGGCTCGGATGTATCGGTGATGTAGAGGACCCTGGCGGCGTTGCAGGCGCCGGCCAGCGCCTCGACCAGGGCGAGGCCACCGGGCCCCTTCATGTTGGAGTCGGCCACGAGCAGGTCGATGGGCCGGGGTGCCCCACGGGCGGCGCGGAAGGCGGTGGCGGCGCTGTCGGCCTCGAGCAGGGCGTAGCCGCGTCGCTCCAGCGTACGGCGCACGAGGGCGCGGAGCAGCCTGTCCCGCATGGCCACGAGCACGAGGGCGGGTTCCGGCGGAGCCAGGGCGGCGGTCTCCGCGGCGTCCTCGTCGATGCGGGGCAGCGCGATCTCGAAGGTCGTGCCTATCCCGACCTCCGTCTGCACCTCGATGTTGCCATCGCTCTGCTTGACGATCCCGTAGGCCGTGGAGAGGCCCAGGCCGCTCCCCTGGCCGGAGGGCTTGGTCGTGAAGAAGGGCTCGAAGATCCGCCCGCGGGTCTCCACGTCCATTCCGGTTCCCGTGTCGCTCACCGACAGTACCACGGCCGCGCTGCCGTCCGCGGCGACCCGGTTGCGCGTGGCAATGATCAGGCGGCCACCGTCGGGCATGGCGTCGCGGGCGTTCACGACCAGGTTCATCAGCACCTGCTCGATATGAGCGGCGTCGGCGCGGACAGTGCCCAGCTCGGGGTCGAGACGAACCTCGAGGCCGATGTCGTCGCCGACGATGCGGCGCAGCATCTTCTCGGTCTCGGCCACCACGGCGTTCAGGTCGATGGGCCGCAGCTTCAGCGGCTGTCGCCGGGCCAGTGTCAGCAACTGGCGGGTGAGCGCCGCGCCTCTCTCGGCGGCGCGGCGGATCTCCTCGGCGTCGGCGGCGCGGGGATCGTCGCCCAGCTCGTCCACCAGGAGCTGGCCGTAGCCGCGGACCGCCGTGAGCACGTTGTTGAAGTCGTGCGCGACGCCCGCGGCCAATCGGCCGATCGCCTCCATGCGCTGGGAGTGCCGGAGCTGCTCCTCCATCTGGCGCAAGGCTTCCTGCGCCTCGCGCCGGTCACTCACGTCGCGCACGGTCGCCGCGAAGCCGATCAGGCCATCCTCGGCCCCGAACTGCGGCGCCACGGTCACCACGGCCCAGAAGGCGGTGCCATCGGCGCGGCGACGCCATTCCTCCGCCTCGAACCGACCCAGGTCGAGCGTCGCCCGCAACTCGGTCTCCGGCCGACCCGCGACCACGTCCTCCTCGCGGAAGAGCAACGCGGAATCCTGGCCGACGGCCTGGGCCGCGGTGTAGCCGAACAGGTGCTCGGCGCCCGCGTTCCAGCTGATGATCCGACCCGCCGCATCCAGCGCCACCACGGCATGGTCCCGCAGCGTCTCGGTCAACAGCCTGAAGCGCTCCTGGCTGCGCTCGAGCTCCCCTTCCATCACGCGGCGGGGCGAGGCGTCCCGCAGGACCAGCAACAGCGCCGGGCGACGGCGGAACAGCAGCGGCGTCGCCACCACGTCGGCGTCGAGGACCTCGCCGTCCAGGCGGCGCAGCCGCATCTCCAGGACGGTGCCGGTGTTCCGGGTCGCGCGCCGCGCCGCCAGCTGCCGGATCTCGTCGTTGTCGATCAGGGTGAGGGCACTCAGCTCCATGCCCACGAGGGTGCGGCGCGGCGCGCCCAGCAGCCGGCCGCACGCCGGGTTGGCATAAGCCACCACGCCCTCCCGCAGGATGAGCATGGGCTCGGGGGACAGCTCCGCCAGTCGCCGCTCGTTGCGGCGCGCCCGGGCCAGGCGGCGGCGCAGCGTGCCGCGCTCGGTGATGTCCTCCAGTGTCAGCAGCACGCGGGGCGCCGCGCCGGGCGACTGGAGCGCCGCCGCGGACATGCGCACCACCACCCGCTCCCCGCGGCGGTTGACCCCGTCCAGCTCCAGCAGGAGCGGTGACTGGCCGTGTAACGCGCCATTGACCAGCAGCCTGAGCTCGGAGGAGGCGGCGTCGCCGGCCAGGGGCAGCCGCCCACCCACGACCTCGGCCGCGCTCCAGCCGTAGGTGCGCTCGGCGGCCCGGTTCCACGCCTGCGTGGTCCGGTCCGCGTCCAGCACCGCCGCGGGGACGGGCAGCGCCTCCAGGAAGTCGGCTAGCGACTCGCCGGTCGGGGGCGCCTCGTGGGTGTGCGGCCGCCTGGCCGCGCGCGTGATCACTCGGTTCATGGCTTCGCTCAGCTCGGGATCGGGACGCCCGCGAAGGGCGTCCGCCGATCATCCCTCAGCGCGCGTACTCCGGCGGAGGCGCCGGATCGCCGTCGTCGGGCGGCCGTGTTCCGTAGACTTCCCAGAGCGTCCCCCCGGCACCCCGCGTCTCCTTCTCCACTTTGCCATACTCCGCCAGGGTCGGGGGTGTGTACGTCTTCTTCTGCTCGTCCTTCATCGATTACTCCTCGCGAATCCAGTTGGCAGCTCGGCAGCATGCGACTCACGCTGCCGTACGGGCACTCTCCGGCGGCGCCCACTTTCCGGAGCGGACCGCCAGCCAGGTTTCCAGCGAAAGCGCGTGCATCAGCGCCACCAGGTTCGTCGCATGGCCGTTGCGAGCGCCCTCGACGGCCGCGCGCAAGCGGACCGGCTCGACGCAGCCGAGCTCGGCCAGTAACGGCTGCCACAGCATGGCGTCCAGCCGGCCGCGCTCGCGCTGCAGCGACCAGAGGATGCGCGCGTCCATGCCACCCTTGCCCGTGCGGGTGCGGATCGGCTCGGGCAGCACATCGCGCATAGCCTCACGCAGCACCCACTTACGCCCCTCCGGCCGCACCCGCATCGCCACCGGCAGCCGCAGCGAGAACTCCACCAGCGGGCGGTAGAGGAAGGGGTAGCGCATTTCCAGCTCGTCGTTGAACGGCTCGCGGTCGATCCAGACCGGCAGGCGCTCGACCTCGGCCGCCACCTGCGTCTGGAAGAGCTGCCCGGGATGCGGGCCCGAGGCCCGGCCCGCGCCGGGGGCGAACTCGGGCGGTATCCACGACGGGAGACGGGGGACCGCGCCCGCCTGCCGCAGGCGCAGGGGCAGCAGCGGCTCGACGACCGTGTGCCGGGCCGTCGTCCAGAAGGACTGGCGCCGAGCGACCGCCCAGCGGGCCGCCTCGCCCAGGGCGGCGCCAATGCGGCCGTGGGCGGCCAGGTCGGCGATGTAGCCCAGGTTGCCGTACAGCAGGTGGTCGGAGCCCAGCCCGCTCAGCAGCACGTGGCCGCCGGCGCTCTTCACCACGCCGGCCAGCCGGCGGTCCCGCTCGAAGAACGGATAGATGGGGCGCGGCTCGTCCGTGAGGGGTGCGCCCGCGCCGTCGTCGCGCCAGGCCCAGAAATCGTGGATGCACTCGTTGCGCACGCCGTAGCGCGACACGATCTCGCTGGAGAACGGCCGCTCGTCGCCGTCGCCCAGGGAATCGACGATGGTCACGGTGCCGCCCAGCCCGCCCGCCAGCTCGCCCGCGGCGTGCATCGCCTGCACGCTGGCCACCACGGAGGAAGAGTCGAGGCCGCCCGAGAGCTGCGCCCAGGTACCCGCGTCGCCGGCACGCTGCCGCAGCCCCTCACGGAACAGGCGGCGGAACTCGCCGGCCAGCGCCGCTTCGTCACCGGCGGGCTCCGGCGTGAATGCGCCGGCGCTCCAGAAACGCCGCACGCTGGCCACAGTTCCGCGCTGGAGCAGCACGGAGCCCGCGCGCAACGACCGTACGTCTTCCCAGATCGTGCGGTCGCCGGGCGTGCCGCCCGCGACCAGGAAATCGGCGATGTAGTCGAGGTCGAAGCGACCGTCCTCCTCCAGCGCCGAGAGGCGCGAGGAGAGCAGCAGCAGGTCGCCCCGGCGGGCGAGGAACAGCGGCCGCACGCCGAAGGGATCGCGGGCGGCCACCAGCTTCTGGCCGCGGGCGTCGTAGGCGGCAAAGGCGAAATCGCCGGCTAACGCGTCCACGCTGTCGGCGCCGCGCGCGTCCAGCAGCGCCAACACCAGCTCCAGGTCGCTGCCCGATTCCACGGGCTGTCCCGCGAGCGCCGCGATGTCGCGCCGGTTGTCGAGCCGCACGTCGCCCACGGCCGCCCAGTGGTGCCAGCGAGCGGTCAGCGGTCGGAGCACGTGACCCTCCGAGCGCGCCACGGCGGCGAACGGACCGAGCTCCGTCGTCAGCAGCCGCTCCGCGCGGCCACCGGCAATCCGGGCCAGCGGCCCGAAGATGTCACTGCGGCGCAGGGGCTCGCCCGTCAGGCGCAGCGCGCAGAGATAGCCGTTCATCGCGCCAGCTCGGGCAGGACGACAAAGGAGCG
>JADGQX010000139.1 GCA_017881445.1 Gemmatimonadota bacterium
AAGGGGCTGGTACTGGACCTGCGGGGCAACCCCGGTGGCCTGCTGGACCAGGGCGTCTCCATCGGCGAGCTGTTCCTGAAGCACGGCCAGGTGGTCTCCGAGACGCGCAGCCGCGTGCCCGGCCAGAGCTCGCGCTACGAGGCCGAGGAGAACGACCGCTACCCCGGCCTGCCCATCGTCGTGCTGGTCAACCCCTACGCCGCCTCCGCCTCCGAGATCCTGGCGGGCGCGCTGCAGGACCACGACCGCGCCCTCGTCCTGGGCCAGACCTCCTACGGCAAGGGCTCCGTCCAGACGCTCTATCCGCTGCAGGGCAACAACTGGCTCAAGCTGACCACCGCGCGCTGGTTCACGCCCTCCGGCCGCTCCATCCAGAAGCCCTACGGCATCGGCCGCGACTCGGCCACCGCCGCCGGCTCCGATGGCGACCCCGAGCCCGACACCACCGGCGCCAACTCCCACGCCGGCAAGCCGGCGTACAAGACCGACTCCGGCCGCACGATTTACGGCGGCGGCGGCATCGTGCCCGACGTGCTGGTCATGCCCGACACCACCAGCATCTCGGAGCGCGCCTTCTTCCAGGGAGTGCAACAGTATTTCTCGAAGTACGCCGATGCGCGCTTCCAGTTCGCCGTCGACTACGTGCACGCGCACCCGCAGCTCGGGCCCGGTTTCTCCATCACGCCCCAGATGCTGGCCGACTTCTATACGCTGCTCCAGCAGGGCGGGGTGAAGGTCACCCGCGAGGTCTACAACGGCGGCTCGAGCTGGGTCGCCCGGGACCTCGGCCTCTGGATCGCCCGCGACAAGTGGGGCGAGCAGGCCCGCTTCCAGCGCATGAACTCCGACGATCCCCAGGTGCGCGCGGCCATCGAGCTGCTCCAGCGCTCGCCCACGCCCGCGTCCCTGTTCGGCGCCGGCCAGCGCTACGCCGCCGCCCACCCGGCGCCCGCCGACAGCACGCGCTCGCCGCACCCGTAGGCGTTCGCGCGGCGCGCACAAGAGGGGAAGGGAGCCACGCGGCTCTCCTCCCCCTCTTCGCGTCGGGGGCCCACGCCAACGGCATTCTCACGCTGAGGCGCCGAGAACGCGGAGACGGCGCGTCGGGATGGGTGCCGGAACCGACGCGGCCGGGTGCGGCCTGAATCCTTCCTTTTTGTCTAACGGCAAACAGCCCGCGGGAGTTCGGGGGGGCATGGGTGCTCGCCGGAGATCCCGCATGATGGGGCCGCGGCAGATGGACGCCGGCGCGCCTCGGGCCGGTCGGTTTACCGGGAACCCGGCCTGATGTAACCACAAAGGAAGGATGTCGGCGGCGCCACGTGATGTCGGTTCACCAGGAACCCGGCCTGATGTAACCACAAAGAAGAATGTCGGCCTCGCCCATGCCGCTGCGGTCACGCCGGGATGCCCCTCCGCGTGCTCGGCGCCTCCGCGTGAGCCGCCGTTGGCGTGCCCCTGGCCCCTGCGCGTTTGCCATCGCCTTCGCCCCCGCCTTAGCGTTACGCCATGTCCTCGGACCGCCTGCTGGTCTTCGCCCGCCGTCCGGCGGCCGGCCGCGTCAAGACGCGGCTGTCGCCGCCGCTGCCGCCCGACGAGGCGGCGGCGGTCTACGAGGCGTGCCTGAAGGACGTCGTCGCCCTGGCGGGTCGTGACCGCGCCCGGGTGGAGCTGTGGTACGACGGGGGCAAAGCGGACGAGGCGTACTTCGCGGCGCATTTCGCCATGGTGCCGCGGGCGCGCCAGGCGACCGGGGAGCTGGGGGAGCGGCTGGAGGACGCCTTCGAGTGCAACTTTGCCGAGGGCGCCGGGCGCACGGTCATCGTGGGCAGCGACGCGCCCACGCTGCCGGACTCGTCGCTGCACTCGGCCTTCGACTTCCTGGCGGAAGCGGACGTAGTGCTGGGCCCGGCGCTGGATGGCGGCTACTACCTGGTGGGTCTGCGGCGGGAGGCGTGGCCGCGGGCGGCCGCGCTCTTCCGTGACATCCCCTGGTCCACGGAGCGCGTGCTGGGCGTGACGCGCGACCGGGCGGCGGCGGCGGGTCTGAGCGTTCGGCTGCTCCCGGGCTGGTACGACATCGACCGGCCGGAGGACCTGGCCCGGGCGCGGGCCGACGCCGCACCGGGATCCCACCTGGGCCAGTGGTTGGACGGCCCGGAGGGTGAGCGCTACATTCCGCGCGCATGAAGAGGCCCACCCCACGCGATTCCGCGCCGTTCGCACCGCCCGGCCTGTTGCTCTTCGCGGCCGTCGCCGCCATGAGCTGGGCCGGGCCGCTGATCCGCCTGTCGCACGCGCCGGCGCTGGCCGTCTCGGCCTGGCGGCTCCTCTTCTCCACAGCTTTCATCCTGCTCATCGTGGTGCTGCGCGGCGAGCTGCGCTCGCTGCGCCTCGAGCGCGGCGACTGGGCCCTCGCCCTGTCCGCCGGCCTGCTGCTCGCCGCCCACTTCTGGAGCTGGATCGCCTCCCTCGAGCTGACCAGCGTTGCCAGCTCCGTGGTGCTGGTGAACACGCAGCCCCTCATGGTCGGCATCCTGTCCGTGCTCTTCCTGGGCGAGCGGCCGACGCGCCTCCAGTGGGCGGGCATCCTGATCGCGGTCACGGGCGCCATGGTCATCGGCTGGGGCGACTTCTCCCGCGGCCGCTCGCCCGTGCTCGGCGACCTGCTCGCCGTCGCCGGCGCCATCTTCGTGGCTGGGTACTACGTCATCGGGCGACGGCTCCGTCCGCGGCTGCCGCTCTGGAGCTACACCGGCGTGGTCTACGGCATTGCCGCGCTGGCGCTGGCCCTGGCCGTGGTCGCTTCGCCCGGCGTGCCCGCACTGGGGTATCCGCCACGGGAATGGCTCATCTTCCTCGCCCTGGCGGCCGGGCCCATGATGATCGGCCACACGGGCGTGAACTACGCCCTGCGCTTCGTGCCGGCCTACGTCGCCAACGTGGCGCTGCTGGGCGAGCCGGTGGGGGCGACGCTGATCGCATGGCTGCTCCCGTCCATCCGCGAGGTCCCGCCGCCGCAGACGCTGGCCGGCGGCGCGCTGATCCTGGCCGGAATCGTGCTCGGGATGCGCAGGCGTGCGGGCGCCGGGTCGCCCCCCGCCCCCCGCCTGACCCAGCCAGGCGCGGCGACGGCGCAAATGCCCATGGACTTCACGGAGGATTCCCTTTGATTTCCCTCGCGCGCAGGGGTGGCCTATGAGCGCCATCGTGGAGGTCTGGCGTGGGCCGCGGGTCGAGTCGCGGCACGAGCTGAGTGTCGCCGTGGTGGATGCGACGGGGCGCCTGCGGGCCAGCGCCGGCGACCCGGGGCTCGTTGCCTTCGCCCGCTCCTCGGTGAAGCCGTTCCAGGCCATGCCGCTGGTGGAGGACGGCGCCGCCGACCGCTGCGGCCTGGAGCCGGCGGAGCTGGCGCTCGCTTGCGGCTCCCACAGTGCCGAGTCGCGGCACGTGGAGGCGGCCCGGGCGATCCTGCGGCGCGCCGAGGCCAAGGAGGAGATGCTGGTCTGCGGCCCGCACGTGCCCATGAGCAGCACGGCGGCCAAGACGCTGATGGCGCGAGGAGTCGCGCCCTCGCGCATCCACAACAACTGCTCCGGCAAGCACGCGGGCATGATGCTGCTCGCCCACGCGCATGGCTGGCCGCTCGCGGGCTACGAGCGGCCCGAGCATCCCGTGCAGGAGCGCGTGCTGCACGAGATGGAGCGCTGGACCGAGGTGGCCGGCGACGAGATCGAGACGGCCATCGACGGCTGCGGCCTCCCCACCTTCGCACTGCCGCTCACGGCCCTGGCCGGTGCCTTCGCCCGGCTGGCCCGCGCGGCCCGCCGCGGCGAGCGGGGCCCGGCCCGGATCGTGGCGGCGATGGTGGACTATCCCGAGTACGTCGCCGGGACCGGGCGCATGTGCACGGGCCTGATGCGCGCGGCCGAAGGGCGGATCTTCTGCAAGGTGGGCGCGGAGGGCGTCTACTGCGCCGGCGTGCCCGGCGCGGAGCTGGGAATCGCGCTCAAGGTGCACGATGGCGCAACCCGCGCCTCGGAGCCGGCGCTGCTGGCGGTGCTCGCGGCGCTGAACCTCCTCTCCGAGGAGGAGCTGGACACGCTGGAGCCGTTCGCGCGGCCGGTCGTGCGCAACACCCGGGGCGACGCCGTGGGCGCGATCCGCGTGGAGATCCAGCTCGAGCCGGTCGCTTGACCGGCGACGAGCGCGACCCTGCCGCGAGCGCTGGCCACACCCCCGGCGGCGCGGCGCCGGACGACGTCGCCTTGCCGGCGGCGACGGCCGCGCTGATCAGCCTTTCGGCGGCGCTGGCCGCGGGCGACGATCGCGTCCTGGGCGCGGCCCTGGACGTCGCCGCCTTGCGGGCGGATCGCGTGGGGGCGGAGGAGGTGCTGCTGCAGAGCTACCTCTTCCTGGGCTACCCCGCGGCGCTCAGGGCGCTGGCGGCATGGCGCGAGCGGGTGGGCGGGCCGGCCGCTTCGGAGGCGCCGGAGGAGGAGCGCGCGCTCTGGCACGAGCGCGGCCAGGCCGTGTGCGAGCGCGTGTACGGCGGTGCGTACGAGCGGCTGCGGGAGAACGTGCGCCGGCTGCACCCGGACATCGAGCGCTGGATGCTCGAGGAGGGATACGGCAAGGTCCTGGGCCGCACGGGTTTGCCGCTGCGCGAGCGGGAGCTCTGCATCGTCGCCCTGCTGGCGGGTCTGCCCGCGCCGCATCAGCTGCACTCGCACCTGCGGGGCGCGCTCAACGCGGGCGCTTCGCCGCAGCAGCTGGAAAGCGCACTGGAGCTGGCGGCCGCCGTGCTGGCGCCGGAGCGCATCGCCGCGGCCCGCGCGCTCTGGGCGGCCGTGCTCGAGCGCTGGCGCGAGCGCGACCGCACGCCCGACCGCTGATCCCGGAGGTCGCGGCCGGTCGGATCCTGGATGTCGTCGGTCGCTGGCCGGATGTCGGTGTCCGCTGTCCCGCGTCCGGCTTCCGGCTTCCGGCTTCCGGTTTCCGGTTTCCGGTTTCCGGTTTCCGGCTTCCGGTTTCCGGCTTCCGGCTTCCGGCTTCCGGCTTCCGGTTTCCGGTGGTCGGTGGTCGGTGGTCGTTTTTCTAATCGAGGACGCGACATGTTCGTGGACTATGCGGTGATCGATGTGGCGGCCGGGGTCGGCGGCTCGGGCGCGGAGGCGTGGCGCCGGGAGACGTTCGTCCCCCGTGGCGGCCCGGCGGGCGGCACCGGCGGCCGGGGCGGGGACGTGATCCTGCGCGCGGACCCGCAGCTCACCACGCTGCTGGACTTCCGCTACCAGACGCACTACCGCGCGGAGCGAGGCCAGCACGGGCAGGGGAAGAACCGGACCGGCCGCGACGGCGAGTCGCTGGTGCTGCGCGTCCCTCCCGGCACGGTGGTGAAGGACGCCGAGACCGGCGAGCTGATCGCGGAGATGGTGGAGGCGGGGCAGGAGGTGGTGGTGGCGAAGGGCGGCCGGGGCGGGCGCGGCAACTCCTCTTTCGCCACGCCCACCAACCAGGCGCCCACGTTCTGGGAGCCCGGCGGCGAAGGCGAGGAGCGGCGCATCGCCCTCGAGCTGAAGCTGATCGCGGACGTGGGGCTGGTGGGCAAGCCGAACGCGGGCAAGTCCACGCTGCTGGCGGCGATCTCCGCCGCGACCCCCAAGATCGCGGACTACCCCTTCACCACGCTGCAACCCAACCTGGGCGTGGTGAAACTGTCGGACCACCGCACCTTCGTCATGGCGGACATCCCCGGCATCATCGAGGGCGCCCACGTGGGCAAGGGCCTCGGGCTGCGCTTCCTGCGCCACATCGAGCGCACCCGCACCCTCGCCTTCCTCCTGCCGCTCGATGCCGAGGACCTGCAGGCCGAGTACGCCACGCTGCGCGAGGAGCTTCGCTCCCACCTGGAGGAGCTGGCCGGCAAGCCGCACTGCGTCGTGCTGACCAAGTCGGACCTGCTCCCGCCGGGCGAGGAGCCGCCCGCGCTGGATGCGCCCGACGCCTGGGGCGTGTACGTCATCTCCGCCGTCGCCCAGCGCGGGCTGGACGAGCTGCTCGAGGGGCTCTGGTCCCGCATCCAGCAGACGACCAGGGAGCTGTGGCCACCCGACGAGGAGGAGGAGTGGCGTCCCTGACCGGCGCGCCGCGCCTGCCCCGGGAGGAGCTGGAGGCGCTCGTCCACCTGCGGCTGCTGCCCGGCCCGGGCGAGGTCGCGCTGCGCACGCTGCTGGCCCGGCACCGATCCGCCCGCGCGATCCTGGGCCTCGGCTCACAGTCGCTGGGGCACGCGGCCATTGCCGCTCGCCGCGATCCACGCGTGCTGGAACGGCTGCGGCGCGCGCTGGCGGAGATCGACCACGCGGGCGACGACGTGCTCGTGGTGGATCGCCCGGGTTACCCCGAGATGCTGCTGCACGAGGTGCCGCAGCCGCCCTTCGTGCTCTTCGCCCGCGGCCGACTGGAGCTGCTGCAGCGCCCGGCCGTCGCCGTGGTCGGCTCCCGCCGGCACACGGAGTACGGCGCCGATGCGGCCGAGCGCATGGCGCGCGAGCTGGGAGAGGCCGGGCTGGTCGTGGTGAGCGGGCTCGCCCGCGGCATCGACGGCATCGCGCACCACGCGGCCCTGGAGCACGGCACCATTGCCGTCCTCGGCTGCGGCCTCGATGTGCCCTATCCCCGGGAGAACGAGCGGCTCTACCGGCGCATCGCCGAGGAAGGGCTGCTGCTGAGCGAGTTCGCCTACGGCACGCCCCCGCTCCCCCACAACTTCCCCCGGCGCAACCGCGTCATCGCCGGCCTGGCGCAAGCGACCGTGCTCATCGAGGCGACCAGCGACAGCGGCTCGCTCATCACCGCCGACTACGCCCTCGACATGGGCCGGGACGTCTTCGTCGTGCCCGGGCCCATCGGCCGGGACACGAGCGCGGGCAGCAACGCCATGATCCAGGAGGGCGGGGCGCTCGTGACCTGCGCACGCGACGTGCTCGACGGGATGAAGCGCGACAGCGGCCCGTCCCCGCACCGCATGGGCGCCGCGCGGCGGCGGGCCCGCCTCGCCCGCGCGCGCGCCGCCCCGGCTCCCACCCTGCCGTTGGACGGCGCCGACCTCTCGTCCCCCGCCGCCGCGCTCCTGCAGGCGCTCGGCTCCGCCCCCCGCCACGTGGACGAGCTGGCGACCAGCTGCTCGCTGCCCGCCTCCACCGCCCTCGCCGAGCTGCTCGGCCTCGAGCTCGACGGCCGCGCCCGCCAGCTCCCCGGGGCGCGCTTCGTCCGGGCGTAGAGCCCCGGACCAAGCGGCCGCCCAAGGTGAACGTGCACGTGAACGCGTGCGCTTGCGCTTGCGGCCGTTGCAGTTGCGCGTAACCGCCCGCGCATCTGCGGGTAGAATCACCCATGCACCATCTCTACCTCCACGTTCCCTTCTGCCTCCGCCGCTGCCCCTACTGCGATTTTGCCGTGCAGCCGACGCGGCGGCCACCGGTGCAGGAGTGGCTGGAGGCCGTGGACCGGGAGCTGGAGCTGGCGCGCGCGGCCAACGGCTGGAGCTCGAAGCTGGCGCTGAGCACGATCTACGTGGGCGGGGGCACGCCCTCGCTGCTGGGGCCGGCCGGGATGGCCGGGCTGCGACGTCGCCTGGAAGCCCACGCCACCTGGGACGACGCGGCCGTGGAGTGGACGGCGGAGGCGAACCCGGAGACCTTCACGGCCGACGTCGCCCGCGGGTGGCGGGACGCGGGCGTGAACCGCGTGAGCCTGGGCGTGCAGAGCTTCCACGAGCCCGCGCTGCGCTGGATGGGGCGACTGCACGGCGCGGCCGGGGCGGTGGCGGCGGTGGAGTCGGCGCGCGGCGCAGGCATCGACAACTTCAGCCTGGACCTCATCTTCGCGCTGCCGGAGCGGCTCGGCCGCGACTGGGACGACGACCTGCGGCGGGCGCTGGACCTGGAGCCGGAGCACCTGTCGCTCTACGGTCTGACGGCGGAGCCGGGCACGCCGCTCGGCCGCTGGGTGGCGCAGGGACGGGAGAGCATGCCGGAGCAGGACGTGTACGCGGCCGAGTATCTGCGCGCCATCGAGCTCACGGCCGAGCGGGGGCTGGAGCCGTACGAGGTCTCGAACTTCGCGCGCCCCGGCCGGGAGTCGGTGCACAACGCCGCCTACTGGACGGGCGCTCCCTACCTGGGGCTCGGCCCGGGCGCCCACTCGTTCCTGCCGCCGGTGCGCTCGTGGAACCGTCGCGACTGGAAGGGCTACCGCGACGAGCTGGCCGCCGCCCGCTCGCCCGTGGAGGACCGGGAGCAGATTGGTCCAACCGAGGCTCGCCTGGAGCGCACCTGGCTCGGACTGCGCACCGCCGGCGGCATTCCGGAGGTTGCCCTGACGCCCGCGCAGCGGGCGCTGGCCGAGCGCTGGACGGCGGAGGGACTGGCCGAGCGGACGGCCCCGCAGCGGCTGCGCCTCACGCCCCGGGGCTGGCTGCTGCTCGATCGCCTCACGGTGGAGCTGGACGGCGCCGCTTGACCCCGGCGCCCGCAAAGTCGAAGTTTCCATGGCTGAATCATTTCGCCAATCGTTGGCCCTGGATGCACGGAATGTGGCGTTGCAGATGAGCGGGGGCGTGCTCTCCGACCGCGAAAAAACGGTGCTGGAGGCGGTGATCCGCACCTACGTGGAGACCGCCGAGCCCGCGGGCAGCCGCATGGTTGCCCGGCGGTGCGGCCTGGGCGTGTCCGCTGCCACCGTGCGCAACACCATGGCCGACCTCGAGGAAAGGGGCTTCCTCTACCATCCGCACACTTCGGCCGGGCGCATTCCCACGGACCTGGCGTACCGCTTCTACGTGGATGCGCTCATGCCGCAGTCGCGGGTGAGCGTGGCCGAGCAGCGTCGCCTGAGGCGCGGTCTGCTGGAGGGCGAGGGTTGGGGCCCGCTGGCGCTGCTCATGCGCCGCGCCGCCCAGGTGCTGGGGCTGCTCACAGGCGACCTGGGCGTCGCCATGCTCCCCCGCCTGGACGAGGCCGTGCTGCAGCGGCTGGAGCTGATCGCCATCACCGGCGACAAGGTGCTGCTGGTGCTGCAGCTTTCGGGCGGGGCGGTGCGCACGGTCTACGTGGACGTGCGCAGCTCGGTCCCGCCCCAGGCGCTGGCCTCCGTCAGTGAGGTGCTGAACGAGCGCCTGGCCGGCCAGGCGCTGCGCGAGATCCGCCAGACGCTGCCCGACCGGCTGCGCGATGCCGCCACGGGCGACGACTCCGCCACCGAGCTGCTGAACATCTTCCTGCAGTCCGGTGAGGAACTGTTCCAGGCCCCCGACCTGGCCAACGACGACATCCAGCTCGGGCGCGCCAGCGTCCTGGCCGCGCAGCCGGAGTTCTCCTCCGGCACCGGCCTGAAGAGCCTGCTCGAGCTGACGGAGCGCCGCGACCTGCTCGCCGATGTGCTGGGCGGCTCCGGCGCCGCGCACGAGCCGCTGCGCGTCACCATCGGCATCGAGAACCGCAGGCCCGAGCTGGCGCCCTTCACGCTGGTCACCTCCGAGTACCGCGTGGGCGAGCTGACGGGCGTGGTCGGCGTCATCGGGCCCACGCGCATGCCCTACGACAAGGTCACCGCCATTGTCGAGAGCGCCAGCGCGCTCCTCTCCGATCTCCTTTCGGCGGAAGCCGCCGAGCGGAACCTCAGGCTGACACCCAGGAATTGAAGCAGGATGCGCGACTACTACGAGATCCTCGGCGTCGCCAGGGACGCGGACGGCGACTCCATCAAGAAGGCCTACCGCAAGCTGGCGCTGCAGCACCACCCGGACCGCAACGAGGGCTCCAAGCAGTCCGAGGAGCTGTTCAAGGAGGCGACGGAGGCCTACGAGATCCTGCGCGACGGCGACAAGCGCGCCGCCTACGACCGCTACGGCCATGCCGGCGTCAAGGGCGCCGCCGGCGCCGGTCAGGGCTTCGGCGGCTTCAACTTCGCCGACGCGCTCGAGGTCTTCATGCGCGATTTCGGCGGCTTCGGCTTCGAGGACCTCTTCGGCGGCGCCGGCCGCCGGGGCGGCGGCCGGGGCAACAGCCGGCGCGGCGCCGACGTGCGCGTGCGCCTGCCCCTCACCCTGGCCGAGGTCGCCGCGGGCGTGCACCGCTCGCTCAAGCTCCAGCTCACGGACCGCTGTGACGAGTGCGGCGGATCCGGCGCCGAGAACGGCCAGCCCCCCGTCCGCTGCGCCACCTGCGGCGGCGCGGGCGAGGTCCGGCGCGTCCAGCGCTCGTTCCTGGGCCAGATGGTCAGCGTCTCGCCCTGTCCCGCCTGCGGCGGCGAGGGCCAGCGCATCGAGCACCCCTGCCGCGAGTGCGATGGCAGCGGCATGCGCCGCGCCGAGAAGACCATCGAGGTCGACATGCCCGCCGGCGTCTCCAGCGGCGACTACATCACGCTCCGCGGCGCCGGCAACGCCGGCCCGCGCGGTGGCCCGCCCGGCGACATCATGGTGGTCGCCGAGGTCGAGGACGACCCTCGCTTCATCCGCGACGGCGCCGACCTCGTCTACGACCTGGCCGTCACCTTCAGCCAGGCCGCCCTGGGCGCCGAGCTGGAGGTGCCCACGGTGGCCGAGCCCGAGAAGATCCGCGTGCCCGCCGGCGTCCAGTCCGGCCGCACGCTCCGCCTGCGGGGCAAGGGCCTGCCCCAGCTCCAGGGCACCGGCCGTGGCGACCTCATCGTGCGCTTTACGGTCTGGACGCCCTCCGACCTCACGCCCGAGCAGGAGACGCTCTTCCGTCGCCTGGGCGAGCTCGAGGCCGCGCCCCCCGTCTCGGGCGAGGAGGGCAAGGAGCGCGGCTTCTGGCATAAGGTGCGGGAGGCCTTCACTGCCTGACCGCTGGCTGGTTCTCGTCGTCGAGGCGCCCTTGCCCGCCCACGACGACGTCGCCGCGGGGCTCGTCACGCTGGGCGGCAGCGCCGTCCAGGTCGTGGGCGAAACCCTCACCAGCTACTTCCCCCCGCCGGACGATGCCGCGCGCTTCGGCCGCGAGGCGTTCGTCCGCCTCCAGGCGCTCGCCGGCGGCACCCCGCTCCACGTCGATTGGCGCTGGGAGCAGGACCAGGACTGGTCGATCGAGTGGCGCCGCGGGCTCCGCCCCCGGCGCGTGGGCCCCTTCGTCGTCACCCCCAGTTGGTGCAAACCGGAGCCCCTCCCCGGCGACCACGTCATCACCCTCGACCCCGAGATGGCCTTCGGCACGGGCGAGCACGCCACCACCCGCGGCGCGCTCCGCCTGCTGGCCGAGGCCGTCGCCCCCGGCGACCACGTACTGGACGTCGGCTCCGGCAGCGGCATCCTGGCCATCGCCGCCGCCATGCTCGGCGCCGGCCACGTGCTGGCCGCCGAGGCCGATGGCGACGCCCTCGAGAACGCCGGCGACAACCTCCGGCGCAACGGCGTCGCCGGGCGCGTCGAGCTGGTCCACGCCCTCGTGGACCCCGACTTCCTGCGCCGCGCGGGCGACGGCACCTTCCAGGTCATCGTCGCCAACGTGCTGTCCGGCGTCCTGCGCCCCCTGCTCACCTCCTTCCACTCCGCCCTCGCCCCGGGAGGCCGCCTCATCCTGGGCGGCATCCTGCAGGACGAGTCCGGGTCGATGCTCGACGCCGCCTCCGCCGCCCGCTTCGCCCTCTGCACCGAGGACGTCGAAGACGAGTGGTGGGGCGCCCTCCTCACCCGGTAGAGCTGTTGCAGTTGCAGTTGCCGTTGCAGTCCCCAGCCCCAGCCCCAGCCTCAGCCCCAGCCTCAGCCCCACCTCTCATCGCCTCCGCCAGCACCCTCATGGTC
>JADGQX010000140.1 GCA_017881445.1 Gemmatimonadota bacterium
GTGGCCCCGCTCCCGGCCGCGTCGCCCGCCGCCGGCGCCAGCGTGCCTTCACCCGGCAGGTAGGCCCGGGACAGGCGCGTGGGCCGCCCCGCGCCCGTGTCCGTGTCCGTGGGGAACGTCCCGGCCACCAACCACTCGCGCAGCGGCAGGTCGGCCGCGGACCGCTGCTGGGCCCGCGCCGGGCAGGGAAGGAGGAGCGCGGCCGCGAGCGCAGCGGCGGGGAGGCGCATGGTCGTCATCGGCCCTCCTGGGTCGCCGCGGCGGATCACCAGCTCCGCCGCAGCGGGTGTGCTTCCGTGTTGAACACGACGGCGTTCAGGTCCAGCGTGCTGGCGGGAGCGAAGATCAGGTAGGCGTACTTGAACGTCTCCGCCAGCAGGAAGGACGGCATCTCGTCACGCTGCTCCCCCGTGCGCACGTCCCGGATGGAGGCGTAGCCCTCGGGTGTGCGCGCCCGGCGCTCGATGCGCTCGAACATGTCCCTGCCCATGGAGCGGTAGGCCGTGTCGCCGGTGATGCGGAAGAGGTAGTACGCCGACTCGATCGACTCCGGCCGCAGCGGGTAGCCGCCCTCCACCACCGTCATGGTGGAGTAGTCCATGACCTCCGGCTCGAGGCCGAACGCCGTCCACATCCGGTGCACGGAGAGCATCAGCCGCCCCGCCCGCGCCGTGTCGCCGCTCAGGGCCAGCACCGCCGGCAGGAAGGCGTCCAGCGCCCCGTACTGCGTGGCCCCGCGGGCGCCCGTGTTCATGTCCGCGTGCCCGTACCACAGAGCATGCGGTCGCCCGGAATCGCCGCCCGGCGATGTGTCCCGCTGTCCCACTGTCCCACTGTCCCGCTCTGCCGTGAAGCGCTCGTCCGCCAGATAATGGTTTACCGGTTCGATCGACGCTTCCCACATGCGGCGGAAGTCCTCGTCGCCGAACAGCTTCCACGACTTGAGCAGGTACTCGTAATACGAGTCGATGCCGCCGCTCACGTGGCTGTCGCTGTCCCGCCACTCGCCCGTGCGCACATCGATCTCCCCGCCCACCAGCCCGATGGCGGAGCGCCGGCGGAAGAGCTCCTGCACCGCTCGCTTGGCCCCAGCGAAGTAGACCGGCCGTCCCGTCAGCTTCGAGAGGGTGCCGAACTCCAGCATCAGGGTGCCGATCTCGGCCGGATTGCTCACGGGCCCGCTCACGGCGCCGGTCCGCAGGTTCACGAAGCGGTAGGGCATGCCCGTCTGCGAGTCGAACGCGGGCAGCAGCCGGGTGCCCAGGTCGGTCGCCAGCCGCAGGAACGCCGTGTCGCCGTCCATCTGGTACGCCGACAGCAGGCCGCCCAGCAGGCGAATCGTCACCTCGAACACCTGCACGCTGGTGTCGCGGTCGAAGGAGAGGCGTTGCAGGATCAACCCCTTCGCCGCCGTCGCCTCGTCGCGCAGACCCATGAGCAGCATGGTGTCGTACGCGTCCACCGGCGTCATGAGCAGCGGCTCGCCGTACCAGTCGCGCACCCCGTGGCTGAGCGGCTTCAGCTCGTCGTGCCCCCAGGCGTACGTGCGGTAGCCCTGCCACGCGTGCTGGAACGCCCGCCGCACGCGCGCCGCTTCCGCGGCGTCGGAGCGCACGATGGACGCCCGCACCCGGATGGGCGGGCCGGGCGTGTGCTCGCGCCGCACGTGCAGGCTCGCGTGCACGCAGCCGCCGGCGCACGCCAGCGCCAGGATCGCGACCGTCCGCAGGAGCCGCGTCGCCTGAACCGTCATGGAGCCCTCTGCCAGGGGAGTTTCCGCAGGTTACGCCCCCACGGCCATGCCGGCAAGCCGAGCCGGCCGTGCCGCTCGACAATCCGCCTTTCGGCGTATCATGTCATATGGCGGCCGCCGTCGGTGCACTCATCTCACGACCGGGTACGAGAGGAGCCGGTGTGGACCACGCCGACCTGGCAAGCGCGCTGGAGACTCTCCATCCGGACTGCTTCGGCTGGGCCATGACCTGCTGCGGGCGCCGGCGCGAGGAGGCGGAGGATGTCCTGCACGACGCGTACGTCACCGTGCTCGACGGCCCCGCACGGTTCGATGGCCGCTCGTCCCTCCGGACCTGGCTGTTCGGGATCATCCGGCAGACCGCGCGCGGGCGACGTCGCCGGGACCGCGTCCGTGCGCTCCTCGGCCTCCGGCATGCCGCGCGCATCCGGCCGCCCGCGTCCGCGCCCATGCCCGACGAGGACGCCGTCGCCGGTGAACGCCGGGAACGGACGCTTTTGGCCCTTGGTCGCCTGCCGACGCGACAACGGGAGCTGCTGCTGCTGGTCTTCTACCACGATCTGACCATCGAGGAGGCTTCCAGGGTGCTGGGCATTTCCGTGGGGTCCGCGCGCGTGCACTACCAGCGCGGCAAGAAGAGAATGGCCAGGCTGCTGGCGGGAGAGCGGCCATGACGATCGACGAGCGGGAGGAGCCCCTGCGCGCGGCGCTCGCCGATCTGCGCGCCGCCGACCGCCGGCAGGCACCCGCCTTCGCCGGTGTCGTGGCGCGCTCTGTCCACGGCCAGCGCGGCTCGCTCGCCGGGCCGCTGCTCCGGCTGGGCGCGGCCGCCGCGGTCGCCCTGGCCGCCGGGATCGGCTATCACGCGTACACCCTGCACCAGCGCCGGCTTACCGTGCCCCCCGAGGTGGTGGCCCTGGTGGCCTGGCGCCCCATGACCGACGCACTGCTCGAAACGCCCGGTCGGGAGCTGCTCCGGCAGCCGCCTCCGCTGGGCGCGTCCATCCTCGACACCGGAACCGGAGGGAATCTCAGATGAGACCCACTTTCGCGGCCCTCACGCTCGTCCTCGGCCTGGCGGCACCCCTCGCCGCCCAGGGTACCCCCGGCCAACCGGGACCGGGGCAGACTCCGCACCCCGACCCGTTCGGCGGCGCCTTCTTCCCGCCGGAGCTGGTGATGCGCTACCAGACGGTGATCGACCTGCAGGACGCCCAGCGCGCCACGCTGCAGCAGGCCATACAGCAGGCGCAGTCCGCGGCCCTCTCCTCACAGTTCAAGCTGGGCGCCGAAGGAGAGAAGCTCGCCAAGCTGATCCAGGGCAACGTCCTGGACGAGACGGCCGTGCTCGAGCAGGTCGACCACGTGCTCGCGGCCGAGCGCGAGGTCAAGCGCGCCCAGATCGGGCTGCTCGTCCGCATCAAGAACACGCTCACGCCCGCCCAGCAGGCCAAGCTGCGGGAGCTGCGCGGCGCGACGCAGTGAGGCGGATGCGCCTGGGCGCCGGCGGGCGGCCGGGGCGTGGGGAGGCCCGGCCGCCTGGATGGTGAGGGGGCGCAACAACGATGGCCAGGGCCGGGCGCAAACTCGCCGGCGCCATCCCGCATCCGTGAAGAGGGGGGGCAACATCAGGCTGGGTGGCCCGGCGCTCGCTCCAGGCGCCGGGTCGGGCATCGCCCGTTGCGCGCGGTCGTCGTGTGGCATGTCCGGCCGCGCCGCCCGTCATCGCTACGGGTCTCCGTTGGCGCCCAACACCTTCTCGAGGAATGTGTAGTGGTCGGCCCACTCAGCGGCTTCCTCGCTCGTCGGTGTTCCGAGGTGTCCGGAGTCGGTGTCGGTGCGGAACACGACGAGATTCCGCGCTGAAAGAATGGCGCAGCTGCGCGCCGCACTTGCCGGAACTCCAGGGGGCGCCGCGGTTGTCGTTCAGCCCGACGTCGAGAAGGACGGCGGAGGGGCGCTACGACCGGCGGCAGCCGGCGGTGGTGCGAGGGGCGCGCGCACGTGCACGCTCCCAATTGAGCACCGAGGCCCTCATCGCTCCGGCGTGACCGTGCAGGCGCGGGCGCGGGCGTCCTGCACCTGTCCCTGAGCAGCGGCGCCAAGGCGCGCTGCATGTGCCGCTCGGGGAGCAGCTCATTCGGACACCCAGGACGCGGAGAGTTCGCGACGGGCATCTATGCTGGATGCATTTCGACAAGCTTGTCCCGTGCATCGCACTGCCTATCTTGCGAATCAACGGCAACAACAGGACATAACATATGCGTGAAGCTCCTGAGTTGCGCGCGCTCCAACCCCAGGTGAGGTATTCGTTTGCGCGCATGGCTGGGGGCGCAGCATTCATGTTGCTCGTTCTCGTGACGTCCATGCTCGCCGCCGCCTGCGCCGACACCTTCGAGCCCATAGATCCAGGCGGTCCGCCGTTCTCAGTCTTCGGCTATCTCGACCCGTCCGCGGATACGCAGTGGATCCGGGTCACCCCACTGCGCACGGTGCTGCGCGGATCCGCCGACCCGACAGGGGTCGCCGTGACCCTGGAGGAACTCGGCAGCGGACGGATCATCCAGATGCGGGACAGCACCATCCGTTGGGGGACCATGCTCGGGTCGGACTCCGTCTACGCGCACACCTTCTGGACGACTGAGCGCATCGAGCGTGGCGCGAGCTACCGCTTCCGGGCGCAGGGCGCGGACGGCGCGGTGGCCGAGTCCGTCGTGCAGGTTCCGCAAGACTATGACCTGGAGGTCTTGATCAGCCAAATCCATTACTGGAGCTACCTTCGGGCGGAGGGACTGAAGCAGGTGGCGTTCGTATTCTGGAACAGTACTGTCCGGTTAAGCGCCGGCTCCGGTCGTCTAACTATGTGTGTTAACGTGAGCTAGGGCACGTCAGCGGCCGGAACGATTTGAAATCGGCCTTGGCCTTCGCATCGTTGCGCGACCCGCGCGACGGAGCGAGCGATGAATCCCGGCCCGACCGTGTTCGCCCAGTTGATGGCCCACGCACCCCACAAGGCATTTGTCCGCTGCGTCGAGCAGTACCGCCGGCCGGAGCGCCGGCGGCGCTTCAGCCACTGGGACCAGTTCCTGGCTATGGCCTTCGCGCAGCTCACCTATCGGGAGAGCCTGCGCGACATCGAGGCCTGCCTCTCGGCCGTACCCGACAAGCTCTACCACCTGGGTTTTCGCGCCCGGGTCACCCGGAGCACCCTGGCCGATGCCAACGAGCGTCGCGATTGGCGCGTCTACGCCGCCTTCGCCCAACTGCTCATTGCCGAGGCACGCCGCCTCTACGCGCACGAGCCGCTCGACGTGGAGCTCGAGCAGACCGTGTACGCTCTGGACTCCACCACCATCGACCTGTGCCTCAGCCTCTTCCCCTGGGCTCACTTCCGCCGCGCCAAGGCCGCGGTGAAGGTGCACACCCTGCTGGACCTGCGCGGCGCCATCCCCGCGTTCATCTGGATCACCGATGGCAGCGTGCACGACGTCCGCATCCTCGACGCGGTCCTGCCCGAACCGGGCGCCATCTACCTCGTCGACCGCGGCTACATCGACTACGCGCGGCTCCACCGCCTGACGGCGGCCCACGCGGTCTTCGTCACGCGCGCCAAGAAGAACCTGCTCTTCCGGCGCTTGCGCTCGCGTCCGGTCGACAAGGCCACGGGTCTTCTCTGCGACCAGACCATCGCGCTCACCGGCGTCCGCCCCTGCCGGGAGTACCCGGATCACCTGCGCCGCATCCGCTACCGCGACCCGGAGAGTGGAAAACGCCTGGTCTTCCTGACCAACGACTTCACTCTCCCGGCGCTCACCATCACCCAGCTCTACCGCTGCCGCTGGCAGGTCGAGGTCTTCTTCAAGTGGATCAAGCAGCACCTGCGCATCAAGGCGTTCTACGGCACCTCGCCCAACGCCGTGCAGACGCAGATCTGGATCGCCATCTCCGTCTACGTCCTGGTTGCCATCCTCCGGAAGCGGCTCCGGATCGAGCGCGACCTGTACACTTTGCTGCAGATCCTCAGCGTCTATGCCTTCGAGAAAGTGCCGCTCCCACAACTACTTACGACAGCGGTCAACGCTTCCGAAGACGCCCATATTCGTAACCAGTTGCAGCTCTTCGACTTGTGACCGGACAGTTCTGAACTACAAAAGAAGAACGTTCATCACCAGGCCATCCGAGGGTGTTACGGTGTTCCTCTGCGGCCTCTGCGGCTCTGTGGTGAAATAAGAAGTTCGTTGCCGGGGCCGGGATCGCGCGGGAGCGCCGGCTCCGCGCGCCTAGGCGCTGCGCTCGACGCCGGCGAAGGCCTCGGGCGGGTGCGTGCGCTCGAGCTCGGTGGGGTTGCGGCGGAACCACTGGGCGACCAGCAGGATCTGGGCGATCTCGTGGGGCCGGACGCTGGAGAGGCGAGGCTCCGGGGCGCCGTAAATGTCGCGGACACGGGCGGCGGCGAACTCGCGCTCGGTGCGGGTGGTGGGGTAGGGCAGCTCGGCGCGGATGCTGCCGCGACGGACCAGGTAGAGGCGGTCGTCGCCGCAGTGACCGGGCACGTGGTAGGCAAAGGACAGCGTCTCGATGGTGCCGCGCAGCGCCACCAGCTCCTCCTGCACGGCCAGCAGCCGCTCGGCCCGGTCGCGCAGCTCGGCGGCGTACTCGAACTGGAGGCGGCCGGAGGCGGCGTCCATGCGCTGGCGCAGGATGGCCAGCGGGCGCTCGGCGTCGCCCTCGAGGAAGCGGCGGGCCAGCAGGGCGCGCTCGGCGTACTCGCCCTGGGTGCACAGGCCGGAGCAGGGCGCGAGGCAGGTCTTCAGCTCGCCGCGGTAGCAGAGGGGGGCGCGGTCCACGCCGAAAAGCTCGCCCTGGTCGCCGAAGCGCATGGGCAGAGCGGCGCCGCAGTCCCGAAGCTGCAGCAGGTCGCCGAGCTGCCGGAGCGCGTCCCGCAGGCGGGCGCGGCCGGTGAAGGGCCCGTAGTAGCGGGCCCGGTCGGCGCTGGCCTGCTCCACGACCAGCAGGCGGGGCGCGGCCTCGCGCGTCAGCTTGATGAAGCAATAGGCGGCGTCGGCCTTGTGCTGCACGTTGAAGGGCGGGCGCCAGCGCTTGATCAGCTCCATCTCGCGCAGCAGCGCCGCGAACTCGCTGGGCAGGTGCTCCCAGTCGATGCGGTGCGCGTGGCCCACGATCTCCGCCGCCTTCTCGCCCCGGTCGGCGCGGAAATAGGAGAGCAGCCGGGTGCGCACGCGCACCGACTTGCCGACGTAGAGCACCTCGCCCGCCGGCCCGTACATGCGGTAGATGCCGGGGGAGTTGCGGGCTCCGGCACGGACGTGCGCGCGCAGCGCCTCCACCGTGGGACGCGGCGGGTGCGGCAGCGCGACGAAGGCGCCGGGCGAGCTGGGCGGATGCGGCATCGCGAGCGGTCCCGGACGGCGAAACGACGTTCAGCGGGTGAGCGTGGGGCTCACCGCTGACAGCTTCCACAGAAGAATATCGAGCGGTTGGTCAGCACCGCACGCTCGATGGGGTGTTCACAGACGATGCAGGGCTGGCCGGCGCGGCCGTACACCTGCAGCCGGGAAGCGAAACGGCCGGCCTCACCCTGCTCGTCCCGGTAGTCGGAGAGGGTGGTGCCCCGGGCGACGATGGCCTCGGCCAGCACGTCGCGCAGCGCGTCCCGCAGCCCGGCCGACTCCGCGATCGTGAGCGAGCTGGCCGGCCGCGCCGGGTCGATGCCGGCGCGGAACAGGGCCTCGTTCGCGTAGATGTTGCCGATCCCGGCCACGCGACGCTGGTCCAGCAGCCAGTTGCGGATGGGTGTGCGCGACCGCTGCGCCAGCTCGTGCAGGTGCGCGGCCGTGAAGGCGTCGCTCAGTGGTTCCGTGCCCAGGGCCGCGTCCCGCTCGTTCCAGCTGCCCGCGTCGTGCAGCTCGATGCGGCCGAAGCGGCGGACGTCGTCGAAGAGCAGCGCCTGGCCGTCGTCCAGCTGGAAGCGGACGGCCACGTGGGACAGCTCCCGGGCGCGGGGCGAGCCGCTCAGCACGAGACGGCCGGTCATGCCCAGGTTGACGACGATGCGGCCGCCGCCCTTCGTCGCCAGGACGACCTTCTTGGCGCGACGCTCGACCGTCTCGATGGCAATGCCGCGCAGGCGCTTGCGCAGCGTCGCGGCCGTGAGAGGCGGCGCCAGCACATCCGCATGCGTCACGACCACTCTCACGATCGTGCGTCCGGGGAGGCGGTCCGCGAGACCGCGCACGATGGTTTCCGCCTCAGGCAGCTCCGGCACTCCTCGCAGCCTCCCTCCAGCCGATGTCGCGCCGGTACTGTCTACCCTCGAACTCGATGGCGGCCGCCGCCTCGCGGCTACGGGCCGCGGCGGCGTGGATGGTGGCACCCAGCGCCGTCACCGCCAGCACGCGCCCGCCCGCCGTGAGCAGCCGCCCATCCTGCATGCGGGTGCCCATGTGGAAGACGAACAGGTCGTCGGCCGCGTCGATCCAGGAAGGGACCAGAACGGGCTTGCCCCGCTCGTATGGCCCGGGATAGCCGGCCGAGGCCAGCACCGTGGTCAGGGCACTGCCGGCCAGCCAGTCGAGCGACGTCGTCCCCAGCCGGCCGCCGCGGGCGATCTCCAGCACCGGGTCCAGCAGGCTGCTCCGCAGCAGGGGCAGGATCGCCTCGGTCTCGGGATCGCCGAAGCGGGCATTGAACTCCACCACCTTCGGTCCCGAGTCCATGACCATGACGCCGGCGTAGAGCAGGCCGCGGAAGGGCCGGCCATCCTCACGCAGGGCCCGCACGGTGGGCTCCAGGATCTCGTCGCGGATGCGCGCCAGCAACGCGTCCGTGCCCAGGGCGACGGGCGCGTACGCGCCCATGCCGCCGGTGTTGGGCCCCGTGTCACCCTCGCCGATGCGCTTGTGGTCCTGCGCCGGGAGCATGGGCAGCACGCGCTCGCCGTCGGAAAGCGCGAAGACCGACAGCTCCTCGCCCCGCATGAACTCCTCGACCACCACCTCGCGACCCGCGTCGCCGAAGCTGCCGGCGCCCAGCATGGAGCGCAGCGCCTCCAACGCCTCGTCCACGCTCGGGCACACCACCGCGCCCTTGCCGGCGGCCAGCCCCGAGGCCTTCACCACGATGGGCGCGCCGCGCTCGCGGACGTACGCCTCCGCCGCGGGCAGCTCCGTGAAGGTGGCGAAGGCCGCCGTGGGAATGCCGGCCCGGGCCATGAGCGCCTTGGCGTACGCCTTGGACGACTCGATGGCCGTGGCCGCGGCCGATGGCCCGAAGATGGGTTGGCCCCGGCGCTCGAAGGCGTCCACGACGCCCGCGGCCAGCGGTGCCTCCGGGCCCACGAGCGTGAGGTCCACGGCGTTGGCCTCGGCCCACGCCGGCAGCGCCGGGTCGTCCGCATCCAGAGGCAGCGACGTCGCCTGGCCGGCCGTGCCGCCGCTGCCGCGGGTGATGAAGAACTCGGCGTCCGGGGCGTCGCGCCGCAGCTTCCACAGCAGGGCGTGCTCCCTGCCTCCGTTGCCGATCAAGAGGATACGCATCCGGCGCCCTGGTGAGGGGAGAGTGGTCGCGGATCAACCACGATATGCGCGGAACGGCCTTTCGGCAAATCTACGGGGGCGACGAGTACGAGCACGAGTACGGGCAACCTCGTTGCCGCGGCTGGGGCGCACTCGTATCCTCCGGGCGTCCCCTTCCGGCGAGCAACCCATTCCGGGATTACTCATGTCGCTCCGTCCGCCCTCGTGGGCCGGCCTGCTGGCCGGCGCGGTGTTCGCGCTTGCTTCCTGCCGGTCCAGCGCGCCGGCGTACGACGTGATCGTCCGCAACGGCACGATCTACGACGGCAGCGGCGGCGCGCCGGTGCGCGCGGACGTGGCGATCGCCGGGGACACCATCGCGGCGGTGGGGCGGCTGGGAAGCGGGCGGGCGAAGGTGGTCGTGGACGCGGCGGGGATGGCGGTCATGCCGGGGTTCATCAACATGCTCAGCTGGGCGAACCAGTCGCTGATCGCCGACCCCCGGTCGCAGAGCGACCTGCGGCAGGGGGTGACGCTGGAGGTCATGGGCGAGGGCGATTCCATGGGGCCCTGGTCCGACACCATGAAGGCGGTCTTCCGGGCGCAGCAGACGGACATCCGCTACCCGATCGAGTGGACGACGCTGGCGCAGTATCTCGAGTGGCTGCAGCGCAGGGGAATCTCGACCAACGTGGCGTCCTTCGTGGGCGCGACCACAGTGCGCGAGCACGAGCTGGGGTGGGCGAAGCGCGCGCCGACAGCGGTGGAGCTGGAGCGCATGCGCGCCCTGGTCGCGCAGGCGATGCGCGAGGGCGCGCTCGGCGTGGCATCGGCGCTGATCTACGCTCCGGGCACCTACGCCAGCACGGACGAGATGGTGGCGCTGTCGCAGGAGGCCGGGAAGTACGGCGGCATGTACATCTCGCACATGCGCAGCGAAGGTGACCGGCTGCTGGAGGCCGTGGACGAGGTGATCGCGATCTCCCGGCGCGCGGGCGTGCCCGCGGAGATCTATCACCTGAAGGCTGCCGGGGCGGCGAACTGGCCGAAGATGGAGCAGGTGATCGCCAGGGTGGACTCGGCCCGGAGGGCCGGACTGCACGTCAGCGCCGACATGTACACGTACACGGCGGGCGCGACCGGGCTGAGCGCGGGCATGCCCACGTGGGTGCAGGAGGGCGGGCTGGAGGCGTGGCGCGCGCGGCTGCGCGACCCGGCAACGCGAACGCGCGTGCTCGGGGAAATGCGCCAGGCGCATCCGGTGGGCTGGGAGAGCCTGTACCAGCTGGCCGGCTCGCCCGAGCGGGTGCTGCTGGTGGCGTTCAAGCAGGACTCGCTCAAGAAGCTGACGGGAAAGACGCTGGCGCAGGTGGCGACGCTCTGGCACGAGTCGCCAGAGGATGCGGCGATCGACCTCGTCCTGCGCGACGACAACGACGTGAGCGCCGTCTATTTCCTGATGTCGGAGGACAACGTCGGCAAGCAGGTCGCGCTGCCGTGGGTCAGCTTCGGGTCGGACGAGGCATCGCTCGCACCGGAAGGCATTTTCCTGAAGTCGAACCCGCACCCCCGCGCCTACGGCAACTTCGCGCGCGTGCTCGGCCACTACGTGCGCGACCAGAAGGTGATCACGCTGCAGGACGCCGTCCGGAAGCTCGCGGCGCTGCCCGCACAGAACCTGAAGCTGCGCGGGCGTGGCCTGCTTCGCCCCGGCTACTTCGCGGACGTGGTGGTACTGGACCCGCGCACGGTGCAGGACCACGCCACATACGGGCGGCCGCACCAGTACGCGACCGGGGTCCGCGACGTCTTCGTCAACGGGGTGGCGGTGCTGCGTAACGGCCAGCACACGGGCGCGACGCCCGGGCGCGTGCTGCGCGGCCCGGGCTGGACGGGGTGGAAGAAAGACTGACGGGCTACTCGTACTCCTGCGCGTAGTCGCCGGCGTTCTCGACCGGCGGCGTGTCGCGGGGCGTCCGGCCCTCGACGCGGAGCGCGGGTCGGCTGGGGACGGGGAGTCGCGCAGCCGGCGGCTGCCCGGGCTCGCCGGCGCGCAGGCGCGTGTGGAAGTCGACGGCGTCGCGGAGCTCGCGCACCTCGCCGCGGAGCTCGTGCATCTCGTCCTCGACGGCGGCGATGCGCTGGACCTCGGCCGGCGGCAGGGCGGGGCGCACGTCCATGCCCTCCCGTAGCCGCAGCACCGCATCGACGATCGGCTTCAAGGCGAAGCGGGAGGTGAGGATGATCGTCGCCGCCAGCACCGGCAGGACGAAGACGGCCAGGAATACGATCAGCTTTGCCCAATCACCCGGATCCATTTTCGGCTTCCTTTCTTCGTGGGCGTCAGCTGCGTGCCGCTGTCGGCGCGGTGTCGGGGGGCTGCGGCTCGTCGGCGACCCGGGCGCCGGGCAGCACCCCGGCGGCAACGGGGGCGCGCAGCCGGGCATCGAACTCGGCGACGGCGGCGATCCGCTCCACGGCATTTTC
>JADGQX010000364.1 GCA_017881445.1 Gemmatimonadota bacterium
CGGGGGCGGGGGCGGTGTTCGCGGCCGGGGCGCGCCCGGCGCCGGCGGCTCCGCGCCCGCCCTGGGCCAGTATGCCCGGCCGGCTCGCGGCTCACGCTCGTAGAGGGAAGGTAGCCTGTGAACCCCACCTCCCTGTTCATCCACCGTCCGGTCATGACCACGCTGGCGACGGTGGCGCTGTTGCTCTTCGGCGTCGCCGCCTACACCAAGCTGCCGGTCAGCGACCTGCCCAACGTGGATTTCCCCACCATCACGGTGAGCGCCAACCTGCCGGGAGCGAGCCCGGAGACCATGGCGTCCTCGGTGGCCACGCCGCTGGAGAAGCAGTTCTCGACCATCGACGGCGTGGACAACATGACCTCGTCCAGCTCCCTGGGCTCGACCACGGTCACGCTGCAGTTCAACCTGAACCGCAACATCGATGCGGCCGCGCAGGACGTGCAGGCGGCGATCTCGGCCACGCTGCGCAGCCTGCCCCAGGGCATCATCCCGCCCTCGTACCGCAAGTCGAATCCCGCCAGCGCGCCCATCCTCTACATCGCGCTGACCTCGAAGACGATCCCGCTCTCGCAGCTGGACGAGTACGGCGAGACCACGCTGGGACAGCGCATCTCCACCATCGCGGGCGTGGCGCAGGTCTCGGTATTCGGCGCGCAGAAGTACGCGGTGCGCGTGCAGCTCGACCCGGCGGCCCTGGCCAGCCGCGGGCTGAGCACGGACCAGGTTTCGGCGGCCATCGCCTCCAACAACGTCAACCAGCCGACGGGCGTCCTCTGGGGGCCGAGCAAGGCCTACACCGTCGCCGCCTCCGGGCAGCTCGCCGGTGCGGGCGCCTTCCGCCAGATGACCGTGGCCTACAAGGATGGCGCTCCCATCCGCCTGGGCGACGTGGCGCGCGTGCTGGACGGCGTCGAGAACGACAAGGTGGCCTCCTGGTTCCGGGACCAGCGCTCCATCAGCCTGGCCGTGCAGCGCCAGCCGGGCACGAACACCGTGGAGGTGGCCGACGCCGTCAAGGCGCTGCTACCGCAGCTGCAGGAGCAGCTGCCGGCGGGCGTGGAGCTGCAAACGGTCTACGACCGCTCCGCCTCCATTCACGAGTCCGTGCGCGACGTCAAGTTCACCCTGCTGCTGACGCTCGTGCTGGTCGTCATGGTCATCTTCCTGTTCCTGCGCTCGGTCTCCGCCACGGTCATCCCCAGCCTGGCCCTGCCCATGTCCATGGCCGGCACCTTCGGCGTCATGTACCTGCTGGGCTACAGCATGGACAACCTCTCGCTCATGGCGCTGACCCTGGCGGTGGGCTTCGTGGTGGACGACGCCATCGTCATGCTGGAGAACATCGTGCGCCACATGGAGATGGGTAAGCCGCCCCTGCAGGCCGCCCTGGACGGTGCGGGCGAGGTCGGCTTCACCATCCTCAGCATGACGCTCTCCCTCACCGCCGTCTTCATTCCGCTGCTCTTCATGGGCGGCATCATCGGCACGCTCTTCCGCGAGTTCGCCGTCACCATCGCGGTGGCGATCCTGGTCTCGGGCGTGGTGTCGCTGACGCTGACGCCCATGCTCTGCAGCCGCTTCCTGAGCCGCGACAGCCTGCCGCACGAGGGCGAGCTGGAGGCGGTGCTGCGGGCGGGGAAGCACAGCCCGGCCGCCCGGGGCGGCCGCATCGGCGACTGGTTCGAGAGCGGGTACCAGCGCGGGTTCCGGCTCTACGAGCGCACGCTGAAGGGCGTGATGCGCCGCCGGCGGGCCACCGTCGTCGTCTTCGTGCTGCTGCTGCTGGGCACCGTCTTCCTCTTCCGCCTGGTGCCCAAGGGCTTCATTCCCAGCGACGACACGGGCATGATCTCGGGCATCACCGAGGCGGCGCAGGGGACGTCGTTCGATGCCATGGTGACGCACCAGCGCATGGTGGCGGCCATCATCGCCCGGGACCCGAACGTGGACGAGTTCATCTCGTCCGTGGGGCAGGGCGGGGGCGTGAGCGGCTCCAACCAGGGCCGGGTCATCCTGCGGCTCAAGCCGCGCGGCCAGCGCCTGGGCGCCGACGACGTGGTGCGGGAGCTGAACGGCAAGCTGGCCTCGGTGCCGGGGATCCGCAGCTTCCTGCAGAACCCGCCCTCCATCAACGTGGGCGGGCGCCAGTCGAAGTCGCTGTACCAGTACACCCTGCAGGGTTCCGACCTGACCGCGCTCTACCAGGGCGCCCGCACGCTGGAGACCCGGCTCAGGGGACTGCCCCAGCTCACGGACGTGACCAGCGACCTGCAGATCGCCAACCCCCAGGTGGCGGTCGAGATCGATCGCGACCGCGCCGCCGCCCTGGGCGTCACCGCCCAGGCGGTGGAGCAGGTCCTCTACGACGCCTACGGCTCACGCCAGGTCTCGACCATCTACACGCCGACCAACGAATACTGGGTCATCATGGAGCTGCTGCCGCAGTTCCAGCGCAGCCCCGACGCCCTGAACCTGCTCTACGTGCGCTCCCGGACCGGTGCGCTCGTTCCCCTCTCCTCCGTCACCCGCCTGGGCACGGATGTCGGACCGCTCTCGGTCAACCACTCGGGCCAGGTCCCCTCGGTGACGCTGTCCTTCAACCTCAAGCCGGGCGTGTCGCTGGGTGAAGGCACCCGGGTCGTGGAGGATGCCGCCAGGCCGATCCTGCCCCAGTCCATCTCGACCAGCTTCGCCGGCACGGCCCAGGCCTTCCAGTCCACGCAGGGCGACCTGCTCGTGCTCCTGGCGCTGGCGATCTTCGTCATCTACGTGGTGCTCGGCATCCTCTACGAGAGCTTCATCCAGCCCCTGACCATCCTGTCCGGCTTGCCCTCGGCCGCCTTCGGCGCGCTGCTCGCGCTGCTGCTCTTCCGCATGGAGCTGAGCGTCTACGGCTTCGTGGGGCTGGTCCTGCTCATCGGCCTGGTGAAGAAGAACGCCATCATGATGATCGACTTCGCCCTGGCCGCCGAGCGGGGCGAGGGCAAGGCGGCGCCGGAAGCCATCGTCGAGGCCTGCCTCGTCCGCTTCCGTCCCATTATGATGACCACCTTCGCCGCGCTCATGGGCACGCTCCCCATCGCCCTGGGACTCGGCGCCGGCGCACAGTCGCGCCGCCCGCTGGGCATCGCCGTCGTGGGCGGCCTCGCCTTCTCCCAGCTCATCACCCTCTTCATCACGCCCGTGGTCTACACCTACATGGACGAGCTGCAGAGCTGGATCGCGCGTCGGCGGTCGGCGCACACGGCCGCCGCGGCCGTCCCGCCGGGCGCCGCCGCACCGGAGCCCGCCATGTAGCGAACGGCGCTGGGCGCCGACGGCATCGCCCCGCTCGAGGCGCTCCACCGCCGCGCCGGCCGGCTCCGCCGAGGAGCCGGGCGGCCCGTCCCGCGGGACTCCTTGGTCCGCGAAATGCGACCGGCCATTCCGTTTTGGCGCC
>JADGQX010000365.1 GCA_017881445.1 Gemmatimonadota bacterium
ACACCGTGCGCCAGGGCGACCGCGTGCGCGTCACGGTCCCGAACGCGCGCCGCGTGCCCGTGCGCTTCGAGGGCACGCTCGAGTCGGTGCACCCGGACACCATCGCGATCGCCAGCCCGGCCGGCCTCCGACTGTACGCGCGCCCGACCGTATTGCGCTGGGAGAAAGGCGAGATGCGGCGCCCCGCGTTCCAGAACATGCTGCTGGGCGCGATCGCCGGCGCTTTCGTCGCGGGAGCCATCACCTTCTACGCCCACCCGGGCGACGACCAGGCGGGCCTGCGGGCCATGTTCGCCACGGCCCCGGGCGCGCTGGCGGGCCTTGCCATCGGGGCGGTCATCCCGGGCCTGGTCTGGCGCGACGCCGAGCCTCCAAGATGAGGGCGACTGGAACAGCGTTTTCACCACAGAGGCACGGAGTGCACTGAGCCGGCGGGCCGCCGCGAATTCGCCGCCGCCGGATTCCGTTGTTGTAGTAAACGTAGTAAACAACACAACATCCGTCCTCTGTGTCCTCTGTGCCTCTGTGGTGAAATGAGAAGCTTGGTGAATCGAAATCTCAGGACGGACTAGCAGGCGAGACCTCGATGAGCGGCAGCAGCAGCGCGAAGGTCGAGCCGACGGCCGGCTGGCTGTGGACGACGACGTCGCCCCCGAGCACCTCCGCCAGCCGCTTGCTGATGGCCAGGCCGAGGCCGTGGCCGCCGGCGCCAATGGTGTTGCCCAGGCGGCGGAACTCGTGGAAGAGCTGGTCCAGCTCGACCGCGGAGAGACCCGGCCCGGTATCCGTCACCTCCACCGCCGCCCAGCGGTGGGGCTGACCGTCCCGCACGCCGTCGCGCAGCCCCACCCGGACCATGACGCTGCCCGAGGGCGTGTACTTCACCGCGTTCGAGATCAGGTTGCCCAGGATCTGACGGACGCGCGCGGCGTCCGATGCGATGGGCGGCAGGGGGTCCCGCGCCTCGATCCCCAGCAGCAGTCCGCCGGCCGTGGCCTGGGCGCGGCAGTCTTCCATGGCCTCACGCGCCACCTGCAGCAGGTCCACCGGCTCCCGGCGCACGACGATGTCCCCCGACTCGGTCCCGGACAGCTGCAGCAGCTCGTCGATCAGCACCAGCGCCAGCGCCAGCGTGCGCCGCGCCCGCCGGTGACCCTCCGCCGCCTCGAGAGCCCCCTCTTCCACCAGGGCCAGGTATCCCGCCGCCGCGCCCAGCGGGTTCTTCACGTCGTGGGTGAAGCCCCGGATCAGCCGCGACCGGCTCTCGGCGATGCGCTCGGTCTCCGCCCGCCGGCGCTCCGCCTCCGCCCGCGCCGCCTCGCTCTCGGCGCGCAGCACGCCCTCGCTCGCGGCCAGCGCCCGGTAGGCCATGCCCAGTCGCACTACCAGGAATGCAGCCACCAGCGCCAGCCCCACCAGGAAGGCGGACAGGATCGCCGCCCACTGTTCCGCCGACTGGATCCCGGCCACGCGTTCCGCCCCGCGACGGGTGATGGCATCGGCCATCCGCTCCGTGGTCGCGGTCACGCCCTCCAGCCGCGCCTGCTGCGCCGGCAGCCGCCCCCGCACGAAATCCTCCCGCGAGATGCGGCCCGTGTACAGGGAGTCCAGGGTGGCGTCCGCCGGCAGGAGCTGCCCCTGCAGCTGCTGCGTCAGGGAGAGCACCTCCGGTCCCGAGCGCTGCGCCAGTCTCTCCAGCTCGGCCAGCGCCGCCTGCCTCTGGACCCGGCCCCGGTGGCGCTGCGAGTAAGCGACGTCGCCCGTGAGCAGATACGCCCGGTTGCCCGCCATCTCCATGGCGAGCGAAGCCTGGATGCCGCGCACCTGCTCCCGCGCCGGGTCCGCCACCTGCAGCACCTCGCGGGCCAGCCGCGCCACCTGCCGCTCCACCAGGATCGGCACGGCCGCCAGCGAGAGCAGCGAGAACAGCACGATAGCCAGTGGGAGCACGGGTACGGCCGGAGGGGTCGAGTCGCCTGCGGCGGCCGGGGACGGGACGTCGCCGGCCGCATTCCTGGTTGCGCGTCGAGCGCTCTGCAACCACGGGGGACGCATGGGAGCCTGAACCGGTCGGGGGGGATGTGCGCCGTCGCGACCGTCGTCGGCCGCTCGACCACGCACACCGGCCAGTCCCGGCAAACGGAGGCTCGCCGGTAGCGCGGCCTCTGTGTCCGGACTGACGGGCCCAAGATGAACCGCAGAAATGCTGGAAACAAGGCTTATCTGCGTAACAGAACTGCTGCGCTCGAACTACCAGAGCCGTCCATCCACCAGGTAGGTCACCCCCAATTCGCCCCGGCGCACGCGCCCGTGTCGGTGCTCACCCACCTGGATCTGCCGCCATGACCTCTCGTCAATGCGCACCTTCCCTCACCCTTGAAGCGAATCGGCAGGCAGCCCTCCGGAGCGACGAGGCTCGAACGGTCCGTACCCGTACACCATCCGTCTCCGGCGCGGACCCACTGGCGTCTGAGTTGCCGCATGGTTAGGCTGCAGGCCGTCCGCCGCGCGCGCCCGGCCACAGTGAGGCACCCCCGCACCCCCCACTCGACACCAAGGAGCTCCCCCGATGAACAAGACCGAGCTGGCCGCCCTCGTCCAGAAGGAAGGCAACGTCACCAAGGCCCAGGCCCAGAAGATCGTGGATGCCATCTTCAACCCCGCCGCCGGCGCCATCGCCCAGGCCCTCAAGAGTGGCGACACCTTCGCCATCGCCGGATTCGGCACCTTCAAGACCCGCTCGCGCGCCGCCCGCAAGGGCCGCAACCCCCGCACCGGCGCGGAGGTGACCATCCCCGCCTCCACCGCCGCCGGCTTCAGCGCCGGCAAGGGGTTGAAGGACGCGCTCAAGAAGAAGGGGAAGTAGGGCGCAGAACTGGGGGCGGATCGGGCCTGGTGGCCTGACCAGTCTTCAAAACTGGCTAGTCCGGCTAATCCCCGGATCGGTGGGTTCGATTCCCACACGCTCCCGCCAGCACGCTGACAGCCGTTCAATAGCGGCTGTCGCGTAAGTTGGAGCCCGGCAGAGGGATACTCCTGCCGGGCTTTGACGTTGTGTCAAGGCCGAAAACGAGCTGAAAGGGGGTCTGGGAGGGGATTCTCGGGGTTTCTGGTCACACGCTGTCACACGGAATGCATCGGGCGGAGGTCGCCAACGGATGGACTCGGGCGGCGCAGCCGCGTCGCCCGCCGCGCTGCCTCAACCAGGGTGCTGGCCGGCCTCGAGGCCGCGAACCGGCGAGTTCTGCCGCACGCTTTCGCTGACCCAGCCTTCGATCGTCCGCGTGATGTCCGGCCAGTCCACCTGCCACAGCATCTCGGGCGTGTCCTCCGCCTCGGCGTCGTCGAAGTAGGTCAGGCTCATGAGAATGTGGCCGACGTCCTCGATGCCGTACTTTCGCCCGTAGAGAGC
>JADGQX010000141.1 GCA_017881445.1 Gemmatimonadota bacterium
AGGCGCAGCGGGAGGCGGCGCTCATGGACGCTCAGCTGGCCGAGCGCGAGCTGGCGCGCCTCATGGGCGTGCCGGCGGAGCGTGTGGCGGGCGCGCCGCTGCCGCGCCTGCGCCTGCTGTCGGGCGAAGTGCCGGCGCGCGCGGCGGCGGCAGCGCGCGCCCTGGCGCTGAGCCCGGAGCTGGAGGTGCTTCGGCGGCAGGAGCAGGCGGCGCGCGCCGGCACGGCCGAGAGCCGCGCTCTCTGGCTACCGCGCCTGCAGCTGGTCGGGCGCCTCGCCCAATACGGCGCCAACAACTACGCGCCATCGCGGGAGTGGCAGGGCGGGTTCCAGCTGTCCTACCCGCTCTTCACGGGTGGCTCCCGCCTGGCGGCAGGGGAGCGCGCGGGCGCGGAGCTGCGGGCGGCGCGGGCGGACCTGGCGCAGGCGCAGCTCCGCACCGAGTCGGCGGTGGACCAGGCGCTGGCGCTGGCGCGCTCGGCCCACGCCCGCGTGGCGGCGCTGGAGCAGGCGGTGGCGCAGTCGGAGGAAGTCGCGCGCATCGAGAAGCTGGCGCTGGACGCGGGATCGGGGGTGCAGACGGACTACATGACGGCCGAGGCGCAGCTACTGGGCGTTCGGGCGTCGCTGACGGAGGCGCGCACGGCGGAGGCCGGCGCGCGCATCGAGCTGGCCCGGGTCTCGGGCGAGCTTTCCGAGGACTGGCTGAAGTCGAACCTGGGCGCTGCGGAGTCCGAGCGATGAGTAAGCGGCGGATCATTCCGGTCGTGGTGGGGCTCGCCGTCATCGGCGCGGTCGTGAGCTGGCTGGCGCTGCGCCCGGCGGGCGGCGCCGCGGGCCTGATCGAGGCCTCCGGCACGGTGGAAGCGACGGAGGCGGACCTGGGCTTCCAGGCCGGTGGCCGGGTGGAGCAGATCCTCTTCCGGGAGGGGGATGCCGTGCCGGCGGGCGCGGTGGTCGCGCGGCTGGATGCGGCCGAGCTGCGGGCCCGGCTGGCGCAGGCGCAGGCGGCGGAAGCCGCCGCCGGCGCGCTGCTGGAGCAGCTCGAGCACGGCGCCCGGCCCGAGGAGCTGCAGCAGGCCCGCGCCGTCGCCGATGTGGCGCGGGAGCGGCTGGAGGATGCGCGCCGCAACCAGGAGCGCACCCGCAAGCTCTACGAAGGCGGTGCCGCCAGTCGCGAGCAGATGGACCAGGTCACCACGGCGATGCAGGTCGCCGCTGCGCAGGACCAGCAGGCGCGAGATGCGCTCCGGCTGGTGCAGGCCGGTCCGCGCAGTGAACAGATCGACGCGCAGCGAGCCGGGGCGCGCCAGGCGGGCGCGGCGGTGGCGCAGGCGCGGGCGGCGCTGGACAATGCCGTCATCCGGGCGCCGTTCGCCGGTGTGGTCACGGTCCGCCACCGCGAGCCGGGCGAGGCGGTCTCGCCGGGGCTGCCGGTGGTGACGCTCATGAATCCGGCCGACCGCTGGGTGCGCATCTACGTGCGGGAGGACCAGATCGGGCGGGTGAGCGCGGGCGCTCCCGCCACCATCCGCTCCGATTCCGATCCGTCGCGCTCCATTCCCGGCCGGGTCAGCTTCATTGCCAGCGAGGCCGAGTTCACGCCCCGCAACGTGCAGACGACGGAAGAGCGCGTGAAGCTCGTCTACGCGGTGAAGGTGGCCATCACCGGCGACGCCGGGCGCTTGCTGAAGCCGGGTGTGCCCGCCGATGTGACGCTGCAGCCGGCAGCGAAATGAGCGACGCCGCCCTCGTCGTCTCGGGACTCTCGCGGCACTTCGGCGACGTCGTCGCCGTGCGCGATCTGTCCTTCGAGGTGCGCCGGGGCGAGCTCTTCGGCATCGTCGGCCCGGACGGCGCGGGCAAGACCACGACGCTGCGCATGCTGGCGGGCGTGCTCCCGCCCACGAGCGGGGATGCGCTGCTGGGCGGCGTGAGCGTGGCCCGCGCGCCCGAGCGGGCCAAGCCGCGGCTGGCGTACATGCCGCAGCGCTTCGGGCTCTATGACGACCTCACCGTGCGCGAGAACCTGGACTTCTACGCCGACCTCTACCGTGTGCCCCGGGCCGATCGCCCGGCGCGCCTCGAGCGGCTCTACCACTTCTCCAACCTGGGCGAGTTCGAGGGGCGGCTGGCGGGGCAGCTCTCGGGCGGGATGAAGCAGAAGCTGTCGCTCTCCTGCTGCCTGATCCACCACCCGGAGGTGCTGCTGCTGGACGAGCCCACCTTCGGCGTGGACCCGATCTCCCGCCGCGACCTCTGGCTGATCCTGCACCAGATGGTGGCCGAGGGTGTGACGATCGTGCTCAGCACCTCCTACATGGACGAGGCCGAGCGCTGCGACCGTGTGGCCATGCTGCACGAGGGCTCGGTGCTGGCCCTGGATACGCCCGCCCGCCTGCAGGCCGGGCTGGATGGTACGCTCCTCTCCATCCGGGTGGACCGGCCCCGCGCCGCGCGCGCAGCATTGCAGGGCGAGGCCGGCGTGCGCAGCGCCGCCCTCTTCGGCGACAGTGTCCACGTGCTGCTGGACGCCGGCGTGGACCCGGAGTGGCCCGCCCGCACGCTGGTCGCCGCCGGTGTGCCCCCCACCTCGGTGGAGCCGGTGGACGCCTCGCTGGAGGACGTCTTCATCGACCTGGTCGCCCGCAGCGGCGCCGTTCCGGCCGGGGGCGCTCATGCCTGAGGCGCCGATGCCCCCCGCCGCGGTGGTCGTGCGCGACCTGACCCGTCGCTTCGGCGAGTTCGTGGCCGTGGACCGCGTCGGCTTCACGGTGGCGGAGGGCGAGATCTTCGGCTTCCTGGGGCCCAACGGGGCGGGCAAGACGACGACGATCAAGATGCTGGCCGCGCTGCTGCGGCCCACCAGCGGGCAGGCCACGGTGGCCGGGGTGGACGTGGCGCGGGACCCGCGCGGGCTGCGCCGGCGCATCGGCTACATGTCCCAGAGGTTCTCGCTCTATCCCGACCTCACGGTGGCGGAGAACATCGAGCTCTTCGCCGGGCTCTACGACGTGACCGGCGAGCGGCTCGAGGCGCGGCGGGCCTGGGTGCTGGAGCTGGCGGGGCTGGAGGGGCAGGAGCGCCGCCTCACGGGCGAGCTGCCGCTGGGCTGGAAGCAGCGCCTGGCGCTGGGCTGCGCCGTGCTGCACGAGCCGCCCGTGCTCTTCCTGGACGAGCCCACCTCGGGGGTGGACCCCATCGCCCGGCGCGGGTTCTGGGACCTGATCAACGCCATGGCGGCCGCGGGGACCACCGTCCTGGTCAGCACCCACTACATGGAAGAGGCGGAGTACTGCAACCGGGTGCTGCTCATGAGCCGCGGCCGCCTGATCGCGCTGGGCTCGCCCGCCGAGCTGCGCGCCGGCTTCGACGAGCCGATCTTCGCGCTGCGCACCGACGACGCGCCCCGGGCGGTGGAAGCACTGCAGCACGCGCCCGGCGTCGTCGAAGCCGCCATGTTCGGGCGCGAGGTCCACGTGGTGGCGCGCGAAGCCGCCGAGGCGGAGCGCAGCGTTCCCGCCGCGCTGGCCGCCGCGCCGCGGGGCGCCATCGCCTTCGGCGGCATGCGGCGGGTGCAGCCCTCGCTCGAGGACGTGTTCGTCTCGCTGGTGCGGCGCGCGGGCGCCGCCACGGAGGCGTGAGATGCTGAGCTGGGGCCGCCTCTGGGCCGTGGCGCGCAAGGAGTGGCTGCAGCTGCGCCGGGACCCGCGCAGCATGGCGCTGGCCTTTGCCATGCCGCTGGCGCTGCTGCTCTTCTTCGGCTACGCCATCAGCTGGGACGTGAAGGACATCCGGCTGGCGCTGGTGAACCAGGACGACGGGGAGCAGAGCCGCGAGCTGGTGCAGGCCTTCCAGGGAAGCGGCTACTTCCGCGTGGTCGAGCGGCTGCCCTCCACGGCGCTGGTGGACCGGGAGCTGGCCGAGGCGCACGTCACCGGCGTACTGGTCATCCCGCCCACCTTCGCCCGGGACCTGGCCGCTGGCCGCGGCGCGGCCGTCCAGCTCCTGCTGGATGGCGGCGACGCCAATACCGCCACCATCGCCCAGAGCTACGCCGACGCCATCGTCGCCCGCTTCTCCCGGGACATCGTGCTGCGCGGACGGCGCATGGAGATGCCGGCGGCGGCGGAGGTCCGCATCTGGTACAACCCGACGCTGGAGAGCCGGAACATGGTGGTGCCCGGGCTGGTGGCCGTGATCATGTCCATCATCGCGGCCATGCTCACCTCGCTCACCATCGCCCGGGAATGGGAGCGGGGCACCATGGAGCAGCTCGCTTCCACTCCCGTCCACCGGCTGGAGGTCATCTTCGGCAAGCTGGTGCCCTACCTGTTGATCGGCCTCTTCGACGTGGCCGTCACCATCGGCGCGGGCATGCTCCTGTTCCAGGTGCCCTTCCGCGGCAACCCGCTCTTCCTCGGCGGCGCCACGCTCATGTTCCTGATCGGCGCGCTGGGGCTGGGCATGTTCATCTCGGCCACCATGAAGTCGCAGCTGCTCGCCACCCAGCTGGCCATGATCGGCACCTTCCTGCCGGCCATGCTGCTCTCCGGCTTCATTTTCGACATTGCCAGCATGCCGCTGGCGCTGCGGGTCGTCTCCCTCCTCGTCCCGGCCCGCTACTACATCGTCGTGACCCGCGGCGTGCTGCTCAAGGGGGTCGGCCCGACCGTGCTCTGGGTGCAGGGGCTGTCCATGATCATCTTCGCCGCCATCGGCCTGGGCCTCGCCGCCGCCACCTTCCACAAGCGCATCCAATCGTGACGTTCACGGGCGAGATCTATCCGGGGGGCGATCGCCCGGGCGGTGCCGGGGCCCAGCCGCACGAGGCGGATGGGGAGATGGGGCGATGGGGCGATACTGTCGATGATCGCGGGCGTCCCGAGGACGCCGGTTTCACCTCATCTCCCCATCGCCCCATCCCCCCATCTGACGGCCGGGGCCCTGGCTCCGATGAGCGCCGGGGCGAAACCCGGCGGTCGCGCCTTTCCGCATCTCTGCGAAGGATTCGCGCCCTGCTGCGCAAGGAGCTGCGCCAGATCTGGCGGGACCCGCGCACCAAGCGCCTGGTACTGGCGGCGCCCGTCGTGCAGCTGCTGCTCTTCGGCTACGCCGTGACCACCGACGTGCACGACGTGACCACCATCGTGGTGGACCACGACCGCAGCCAGGCGTCGCGCTCGCTGCAGGACGCGCTACAGGCGGGCGGGTACTTCCGGATTGTGCAGACGACGGAGGACTCGCGGGCGCTGGCCCGCGCGCTGGACCACGGCGATGCCACCATCGGGCTGGACATTCCGCGCGGCTTCGAGGCGGACCTGGCCGCGGGCCGGGGCGCACGCGTGCAGGTGCTGGTGGACGGGACCAACTCCAACACGGGCACGGTCGCGCAGGGCTACGTCGCCCGCATCGTGCAGCAGTACGGGCTGGACTACGCCCGGGCGCACGGCGCCGCGCTGGCGCCGGCCGTGGACCTGCGCACGCGGGCATGGTACAACCCCGGGCTGCTGAGTCGCGTCTACAACGTGCCGGCCGTGGTAGGCGCGCTGATCACGCTGATGTGCCTGCTGCTGACGTCGCTGGCCGTCGTGCGCGAGCGGGAGCTGGGCACGCTGGAGCAGCTGATGGTGAGCCCCCTGACGGCCACGGAGCTGATCCTGGGCAAGACCGTCCCGGTCATGCTCATCGGCTACATCGACCTGACGCTGGTGACCACCATGGCCCTGCTCTGGTTCGGGGTCCCCTTCCAGGGGAGCGTCCTGCTCCTGTTCGCGGCCGCCTTCGTCTACATCCTCTCCGCCCTGGGCCTCGGCCTCTTCATCTCCACGATCTCCAGGACGCAGCAGGAGGCGTTCATGGGGATGTTCCTGGTGATGATGCCCATCATCATCCTCTCGGGCTTCATGTACCCGGTGCGCAGCATGCCGCTTTTCTTCCAGCGGCTCACGCTGCTCAATCCCCTGCGGCATTTCCTGGAGGTGGTGCGCGCGATCTTCCTGAAGGGCGCCGGCGTGGCGGAGCTCTGGCCTCAGCTGCTGGCCATGAGCCTGTCGGCGATCGTCCTGCTCTCGCTCTCCATCTGGCGCTTCCGCAACAGCATCCGCTAGGCGACGTCGTTACCCCTCAGGCATCGCGACTCCCCGTTCCGCTGCGGCCACGAGGCGCGCGAGTGAGTCGTCGATGCTCCGCGAGACAGCCGTTCCCAGCAGCCACTCGAGGAGCCGGCCCCGCCACCCGGGCGGGAAGGTGACGTCTCAGCCGAACTGGACCCGGCACGAGCGCGCATCGAGGGGGGCGCAGGAGATCCGGTTGCGGATCCGGATGCCCAGTGGAAAGGCGGCGCTCAGCCGGATGGCGTGCCCCTCCGTCTCCACCTCGTCGACTCTCATCTCGGTCGTCCACCAGCGTCCGGCGCCACGAGCCCGGAACGTAACGACCTGTCCCGGCCGCGCCGGCCCGGGCGGGACGACCGCCACGGTCTCGGCATCCCACCATGAGTCGTAGGCAGCCGGGTCGCTCAGCAGCGCCCAGAGCCGCCCGCAGGGCGCCCGGGCCACGGCGGCCGGACAGACGGTTAGAGGCATGCGCGGTTACCCTCGGGGAAAGGACGGCCTGCCCATGGCGGATCGTTCGTGCCGCCGGCGCGGGCCACTCGTCTTCCCAGGCGACGCTCCCTCCGACGGGGCGAAGCGCGCGCGCTGCTCGTGCTACCCGAGCACGGCCCGCAGTTTGGCCTCGAGGTCCGCGTGAGCGGCTTCGAACGCGGCCAGCGCTTCGGCCGTGCCGTCCAGCTCGCCCGTGGCGGCGAGCTGCTCGCGATCCCGGGCCTCGCGCACCTCGCGCACGATCGCCGGTCCGAGCCGGGTCAGGTTGTCCTTGAGCACGAAGTTCGCCGCCCCCGCCTTGAGCGCGGTGACGGCGCTATCCTCGTCGATCGTGCCGGAGACGATGATGCACGGAAGATCGAGCCCCAAGTCGCGTACCAGCGCCAGGGCGCCAAGACCGCTGAAGCCCGGGAGGCGGTAGTCCAGCAGTGCGATGTCCCAGCTTTCGCGGCGCAGCGCCGCCTCCATGGCGCCGGCCGATTCCACGCGCTCCGCCTCGGGCGCGAAGCCTGCGCTCGCCAACCGCCGGAGCAGTAGCTCAGCGTCCTCCTCGCGATCCTCCACGAGCAGGACCCGCAGGCGCTCGGCCGTCACCCGGGCACGCGCGCCGGCTCGATCAGCAGGAGCCAGGAAAACCCGAGCTGCCCGACCACGTCCGTCAGTTCCGCGGAGTCCACCGGCTTGCCGATGCAGCCGTTTGCGCCCAGACCACTGCTCTCCACCAGGTCACGCTCTTCGGACGAGGACGTCAGCACGATCACCGGCACGGGCCGCGTTCGCGGCTCGTCGCGCAGGCGCTTCAACACCTCGAGCCCGTCGATCTTCGGCAGCTTCAGGTCGAGGAGCACCAGGGCCGGCAGCTTCGACCCCGCCGCCGGCGGCGAGCCCTCGCCCAGGTACTCCAGCGCCTGCGGTCCGTCCCGCGCCACCACCACTGGATTCTGCACATGGGCCCTGGAGAGCGCGCGCAGCGTGAGCAGCTCGTCGTCCGGGTTGTCCTCGACCAGCAGGATCGGCCGCCCCTCCCGCCGCTCGTCTCCCTCGACGGGATATGCCGCAGTCATCACGCCAAGCCTCCGCCCGCAATTGCGACCCGACGAGCCCGGGTCCCGGCAGCTGCCGGTCCGGGCGGGTCGAGCAGCTCGCCGAACCCCAGGATCGGTGCCAGGATGGCAGCGGCCAGCTCGGCAACCCGGCGACCTGGTCCGCGAGCGAGGTCCTTCGCGCCCGTCGCAAGAAAGAGCACGCCCGTGCCCCGGGCGGTCGTATCGATGGGCATGAGAAGGCCCGGGCCGATGCTATCCACGGACGGCAGCGCCTCCGGGTCGCCCTCCGTGCCGGTCGATCCGAGCAGCACCGGCACCTGCTCCTCCGCGCAGCGCCTGAGCGCCTCCGACCCGTCCAGGGCGCGCCTGAGGCGCTCGCCGTCCACGCCCGCCAGTGCGCCGCTCCACGCTCGCAGCTCGAGATCCGCGGACCCGTCGGCCCGCATGTAGAGCGCGGCCAGTGGCAGCCCGGTCAGGTGCGTGCATTGGTGCAACAGGGCCGTGAGCGTCGCCGGCGAGAGCAGCTCCGCGTTGTCGATATCGCTGCGCCCGGTCAGGCAGACGCAAGCGGCCGCCGCGATCTCCCGCGCGTTCACGCTCTGCGGTGCACCCGGCAGCCGCGGCGCATCGACCGGCGGCTCCCGGGCATACATCGGCGGAGACGCCTGGCGTTCCGGGCGCGGCTTCCGCGCCGCCAGCTCGAGTTTGTCCACCACGGCCTGGACTATGGCCAGCGCGTCACCGTCCGCCTGCACTACCGCCGAGGCGCCGGCCCGGAGCAGAGCCGTCCGCACCTGCGCGCTGACGGGACCGTCGTGGGTGAGAACGATCGGAACGTCCTGCCACCGCGTTCGCGCCCGAAGCAGACGGCAAAGGCGCAGAGCGCTTCCGTCCTCCGTCCCTTCGCTGACGAGCAGGTCCGGGACGAGGTTGCGGCTGCGGAGGCGGGTCTCAGCGCTCCCGTAAACCGACGTCGCGTACTCGAGGTCGAGCAGCCGCCGCTCCAGCGCCCCGCCCCACGCCTCGCCCCGGGACACGATGTCGATCCGCCGCTTCGCCGGAATGCGTGCAGCTGCCGCCCCCGCGGCGGCACGACGGACTTCCCTCAGCAGAGCGGACGGCAGCACTGGCTTCGGCAGGAGCGCAGCGAAGCCGGCCGAGAGCGCAGCCGGAGCGTCCGCCGCCGAGAGCAGACCGGTGCACGCGATCGCAGGGAGGCTCTCGCATCCGCGCACGCGCCGCAGGCGACGCAGCGCCTCGAACCCGTCCAGGTCCGGCAGCAGCACCTCCATCACGACGACATCGGGAGCGAAGCGACGCGCCAGCTCGAGCGCCACCTTCACCGTCGCGGCATCCAGCACCGCAAACCCGTTGCTGCGCAACGTGCCTTGCAGCTGCCGCGCCGTGATCGGATTATCCTCGACGTGCAGAATGATGGGTGAAGACATAGGCACCGACTCCGCTTCACCACGGGGGGGCAACAACTCGCAAAGTTCGACAAAGAGCGTGCATACCTCGTGCCCGCATGCTTCCGCGAAGTGCGGACAGGCGGAAAGACAGCCCGCACAGGAGGCTGCCCTTTCGTCCTGCAACCGCGGAAACGCCCGTCACTTTCCGGCGGCCCTTGGATCGTAGTTTATCCGCCAGGAGGCTGCGGTGTATCCTTTGTATCCGCCGCACTCCCGGGGAGCATGTGGTCGCTTCGGCCGATGCAGCTGGGCGCTCTTGCCGGCGTGCGCCTGACGGCGCTCTGCCGTCGGCGGCGGGCGGAAACGGGCGTCAGGGGGATTGTCGCGCGCCCCTGCACGGCCCAGACTCCGGGATGACGCCCAGCCATTTCCGCTGCCCTGGCGGATCCATCGCGCCTGCGGGGCGGCGGCCGAGGGGCTACCCGCGCCCGTGATGCGACCCCCCTTGCTCGCCGCCGACCCGGCATCGGGCCTCGCCGTGGAGGCGCGCGACCCCCGCGCCTGGCCCATGGTCGGGCTGGTCGCGCTCGCCGAGCTGCTGGGCATGTCGCTCTGGTTCACGGCCGCTGCGGTCTCGCCTCATTTCCAGGCCGCCTGGCAGCTCACGCCCGCGCAGGCGGGCTCGCTGACGACCGCCGTGCAGCTCGGATTCGTCGCCGGCACCGCCCTGGCGGCGCTGCTGAACCTCGCCGACCTGGTGCCCGCCCGCTGGTTCTTCGCTGCCTCCGCCCTGCTGGCCGCGGCCGCGAACGCGCTTCTGGTGCAGGCGCCCGCGCTGGAGCCGGCCCTGGTGCTGCGGTTCCTGACGGGCTTCTTCCTGGCCGGCGTGTACCCGCCGGCCCTGAAGATGGCGGCTACCTGGTTCCGCTCCGGCCGGGGGCTGGCGATCGGGACGGTGGTGGCCGCGCTCACAGTGGGGAAGGCCGCTCCCTACCTGGTGGAAGCGGTGGAGGGCCCGGATTGGCGCACGGTGCTGGCGACGGCGTCGGGCGGGGCCGTGGTGGCCGCGGCGCTGGTGGCGGCCGCCTATCACGATGGGCCCTTCGCCTTTCCCCGCCGCGCCTTCTCCTTCCGCCTGGCGGGCACGGTCGTACGCCACCGGGAAACGCGCCTGGCGACGCTGGGCTACCTCGGGCACATGTGGGAGCTCTACGCCTGCTGGGCGGCCCTGAGCTTGTTCTTCACGGATCTCTTCCTGCGGCACGGCTACGCGAGCCCGCAGTCAGGGATGTTCGCGGCCATCGCGGCTTTCGCGGGCATCGCCGCCGGTGGCGGGGGCTGCGTCGTCGCCGGCGCCTGGGCGGACCGCTGGGGCCGCGAGAACGTGGCCGCGGCCGCCATGGCGTTGAGCGGCGCCTGCGCCCTCACCATCGGCTGGCTGACGGGTGCTCCGGTCGGGGCGGTGGTGGCGCTGGCACTCGTCTGGGGCTTTGCCGTCGTGGCGGATTCCGCGCAGTTCAGCGCGCTGGTCACGGAGGTCGCGCCGCCGCATGCGGTGGGCACGGCGCTCACGCTCCAGACGTCGCTCGGCTTCCTGCTCACGGCCCTGTCGATCTGGCTGATGCTGTACGTCGAGACCCGCTGGGGCTGGGGAGTGGCCTTCTCGATCCTGGCCATCGGCCCGGCGCTCGGAATCACTCAGATGTGGAGCCTGAAGCGCGTCAGGAACCGGACCGAGAGGCAGTTGGGGCTGTAGAGGAAGTAGAGGCGCCGGCGGACGCCCCGGATCCCGGCATCCCGCTATCCCGCCACCCCACCATCCCCCTCAGCGTGTGGGCGGCGGCCCCACGTGGCAGCGGGCGCACATGAGCGGGCTCTTCTTTGCCATGCGGTTGGCGTCGAAGCCGGGGCCGTGCGGGTTTATCCGCCAGGTAATCGTCGAGTGGCAGCGCAGGCAGGTCTGTTGGGCGTGGCAGGTGGCGCAGCCTTCGAGTCCCTCGCGCGCCGCCTGGCCGTGCTGGAGCAGCCAGAGCGGCTGACCCGTGTGGAAGGCCACGTCGATGCGCCCCTGCGCCTGCAGCCCGGCGCCGCGGTGGCACGCGCGGCAGAACGCCTGCGTGTCGTGGCAGCTGGAGCAGTCGCTGGCGGCGGCGTAGGCGTCCGCCTGGTGCCGGGCCAGGTAGGCGGGCGGGTGGAAGACCGGGCGGGTCGAGCCCGCGTGGCACTGGACGCAGAACGTGCGCTGGTGACAGGCCGAGCAGCTCGGGTCATTGGTCGCGGCGGCGACGCCGTGCGTGGTAGCGAAACCCGCCGGGTGCACGCGGTTGCGCGAGGGCGGCGAGACGGCGTCGGCCGCGGGCACCTCCGCCAGGGGGCGGCCCGCGCCGGCGGCGGAGCGCGCCACGGCCACGGCCGTGCCACCCGGCCCGCGCACGACCAGCGCCCCGAGCGGACCGCCCGGCACCGACACGGGCAGCTGCGCGATGACGGCGTTTGCCCCCGCCGGCCCTTCCCCCGTGTGGCAGCCGCGGCAGCCCGTCTGCGTGTGGCAGCTGGCGCAGCTCTGCGGCCGGCCGGCCGCCGCCGTGCCGTGGAGCCGCAGCCAGTCGGGATTGCGGTGG
>JADGQX010000366.1 GCA_017881445.1 Gemmatimonadota bacterium
CACATCCTACCGCCGAGTACGCCGAGGACACCGAGGTAGCGACATCCAGCCGCCGCCCGCCGCAACATCCACTGCGGGTTGGTTTTCTGTTGTTTAACAACAAATCCGGTGGTATCAAGCGCCCGGTTATCCGAGGGTCCGCCGCTCGGCGTCCTCGGCGATCTCGGCGGTAAGATGGGGTGTTGTTGTTGGGGCCGCCCCGGATGCCAGGGCGGCCCCTCGTCGTCTACGGCAGCGTCACGCGGGTGGGCGCCTTGAGCTCGTACTGCGTCGGCGGGCGGGCGCCCAGCAGGTTGGCGACGAAGTAGTCCCAGCGGCGGCGGATCATGTAGGGCTCGTTGCCGAAGCCGTGGCGCCGGTTGGGCAGCGGCAGGACGTCGAAGTCCCTGTTGGCGGCGATGAGCTCGTTGATGAGCAGCAGGGAGTTGTAGGGCGGCACGTTGTCGTCGGTGGTGCCGAACGCGATGAGCAGCTTGCCGCGCAGGTTCCTGGCGAGCAGCTGATTGGCCTGGCTGTCATAGTTGGTCGTGCCGTTCGCATTGCGACTGAGCAGCCCCTGGTAGCGCTCGCCCCAGTCGTCCTCGTACTCGCGGTTGTCGTGGTTGCCCGCCTCCGAGATCCCGACCTTGAAGAAGTCCGGGTAGCGCAGCATGGCGTCGGCCGTGGCGTAGCCGCCGCCGGAGTGGCCGTAGATGCCGGCGCGCTGGAGGTCGATCCAGGAGTAGCGCTGCGCGAGCTGCTTCATGCCCGCGAGCTGGTCGGGGAGCGTGTTGTCGCCCATGTCGCCGTAGTAGGCGTCATGGAACGACTTGGAGCGCAGCGGCGTGCCCAGGCCGTCGATCTGGACCACGATGAAGCCCAGCTCGGCCAGGGCGCGCGCGTCGCCGCGTGAGGCGACGAAGCTGCGGGTGCCGACGCTGCCGATCTGCGGGCCGGGGTAGATCTGGTTGACGATCGGGTACCTGCGCGTCGAGTCGAAGGCCGTGGGCCGAAACATCAGGCCGTAGAGGTCGGTCTTGCCGTCCCGGGCCTTGACCGTGAAGGGGATGGGCGGCGTCCAGCCGGTGGCGAGCAGGGGCGCGATGTCGCCTTTCTCCAGCTCCAGCACCAGCCGCCCGTGGCTGTCGCGCAGCACCGTGACGGGCGGCGTTTCGGGGCGGGAGTAGCTGTCCACGAAGTAGGGTCCGCTGGGCGACAGCGAGACCTCGTGGTCCGCGTGCTCGGGCGTGAGCAGCTGGAGGCCGTGGCCGTCGAAGCCCACGCGGTAGAGGTGGCGGAAATAGGGGTCGCGGCCGCGCTCCTTCCCCGTGGCCGTGAAGAAGACGGTCCGGCTCTTCTCGTCGACGAGCAGGATCTGGAGAACGGCACCGTCATCGTAGGTGATGGGGTTCTTCAGGCGCCCGTTGCGCAGGTCGTAGAGGTAGAGCTGCCCCCAGTTGCTGTGCTCCGAGAACCAGATGAACTCGTTGGTCGCCGGCATGACGTGCCAGTTGGCGCGGCCGAAGCCGGACTCGTACTGCGTCGGCACCGTCTGCTCGAAGACGTCGCGCACATCGCCGGTGGCGGCGTCGGCAACCCGCAGCGTGCTCTGCTTGTGGTCACGGGAGGTGGACACGAAGGCGACGTGGGAACCGTCGGGATACCACTCCACGTCGGTCCAATCGCTGCCACGGCAGGCGACGTGGTCGCAGAGGGTGGAGCGGTGCGCGTCCGGCGCCATCTTCAGGCGCACGATTTTGGGCCCGCCCTCCGCCGCCACGTCGATGATCACGCGCTGGATCATCTGGATCACGCTGTCCCCGGGGAGCGGGTAGCGCCAGGCCTGCAGCGTGGGGTGACCCACCTTCGTGTCCACCAGGTACATCATGCCCACGTTGCGCTCGTCCTGCTGGAACGTCGCGATGCGGCGGGAGTCCGGCGACCAGAGCAGGATGGGCGCATCACTGCGCGTCCAGCCCGCGTTGTCCGTGGCGTAGCCGAAGTCCTTCACGCCGTCGGTGGTGAGCTGCGTTTCCTTGCGCGTGCCCACTTCGCGCAGCCAGAGGTTGTAGTCGCGGATGAAGGCCACCTTCCGGCCGTCCGGCGACGCGACGAAGTTCGCGCGCCCGCGGCCGGCGCCCGGCCGGCGCGCCCGCCCGGCCGCGCAGGCGGCTCCCTTCAGGTCGCAGACGAAGGTGCGCTCGCCCAGCTCCAGCTGCACGCTCTGGCCGCCCGGCAGCAGCTCCAGCCCGCTCGCGGGCAGGTGGAACGCGTCGATGGTGGTGTCCGCCGCCGCCGAGAGTGCCGCCGCCAGCTTCTCGTGGTCGAACAGCCGGGCCCGCGTGCCCCGCTCCGGGTCCGCCACCACGAACTCCGCGCCCTGCGCGAGGTTGGTGCGGTACCAGAGCCTGCCGTCCGGGAGCCAGGCCGGACGCACGCCCGCGTGCAGCACCAGCGGCGCGGTCGCCTGGGCCAGGAACTTCTCGGCGCGGGCGTAGTCGGCGGCGGTGATCTCCGCGGGCGCATAGGGTCGCGTAGCCTGCTGGGCGGCGGCGCGGCTGGCCAACACCGGCGCCGCTGCGGCGACGGCACCCGCGGCGAGCGTGAGGAACGCGGCGCGAAGTCGCATGTCTGGCCTCGAGACTGTGGCGGGGAAACTGCCGCCCACAACTTCGCTGCGCGCCCGTCCCGCGGGCAACGTGGGCGTCCGCGAACGACATCAACGGCGTTGTTCACCACAGAGGCACAGAGCGCACAGAGCCGGCGAACCTTCGGGAATGCCGGGCGTCCGCAGCGGCCAGATCTGTTTGTTCAAAAACAACAGAAAACAACGCGCAGTGGATGCTGCGCGGGTGGCCGCTGGATGTCGCTACCTCCGTGTCCTCTGTGACTCTGTGGTGAATGATGGTTTTCGTTGGGGAGCAGACGCTGAGGTTATGGCGTCGTCGCCTGGAAGCGGGTGCGGAAGACCTGGCCGTAGGGGGTGGGCGTGCCGCCATAGTCCTTGATCAGGTCCAGGGCGGTGCCCCAGACGTTCCAGGTCCAGGCGAGGTAGCTGCCCTGGCGGGCATCCATCCAGTCCATGAGGGACGTGACGAAATCGGTCCTGCCGTCGTCCTGGCCCAGTTCGCCCAGCACCAGGGGCGCCTGCAGGGCGACCGGTGCCGCGTCGCTGTCCCAGCATGCCTTCGTGTTGCACCAGCTGAAGTTGTAGATGTGCCAGGAGACGGCCAGGTTCGAGAGCGGGTCGTTGGGCCGGTATTGCAGCCACCGGGAGAGGCGCGCGGAGTACTGCACGCCGCCCAGCAGTATCACGTTGGTGGCGCCGGCGGCGCGCACCGCGTTTACCAGCTCCTGCATGCCGGCGGCCTGGTAGCTCATCCGGCCGCAGATGCCGCCATCGCGCCAGCAGCGCCACGCCTC
>JADGQX010000142.1 GCA_017881445.1 Gemmatimonadota bacterium
GCCGCCCACCGCCCCACCGCGGTCAGGGCCTGCGCCGCGGTCACCGGCCCCACGACGACCGCCTGCAGCCGTCCGGGTGCGAAGGTGTGGAGCCAGAAGCGCCGCAGGGCGGCCGGGCTGACCGTCGCCGGCACCGCCTCCACCGAGTCCCGGAGCTCGGGGAACAGGCGCGCGGCCACGCGCCGCCGCAGCAGCGGCTCCGGCGTCTCCGCCTCCTCCCGGGCCTGCGTCCATGCCACCAGCCGCGCCGTCTCCACCTGCCCCTCGTTCCAGTCCGCTCGGGCCAGCCCCTCACGCAGGATCGCCCCCAGCTCGGCTGCCTCGGTGGCGGGACCCTCGATGGAGAAGCTCACGTGCGTGGCCGACCGGTCCAGTGCCAGGCGCGCGCCCCAGAATCCCGCCTGCCGCTCCATCTCGGGCTGGACCAACCCCTGCGCCATGCGCGCCAGCGCCTCGCCCAGCCGCTCCTCGCGCGGGATGGCGAAGGACAGCCGGATGGCCACCAGGGCCTGCTCGGGCAGGCGGTAAAGCACCAGGACACCGCCGCCCGGAAGGCTGCTGGTCGTCAGTGCCCCCGGTAGCGAATCCTGCCGCGCGGCCGACGCGCGCGCGGGCAGGCGCGGTGGCCGCCCCCCCGGGTTGCGGGCACCTGGCCAGCGGCCGTCCGGACCTGCGGCGACGAGCGCGCCCGGGTTGCGGGCACCTGGCCAGCGGCCGTCCGGACCCGCGGCGACGGGCGCGCCCGGGAGTGGCTGCCCCGCGCCAGCCGCGTCCGGACCTTGCCCCGGGGGCGCCGCGGGAAGCCGGCTGGCAAGGGCGCCCGCCATGCCGGCGGCCGCCAGCGTCGCCCACAACAAAAAAGCGCCACCCCGGGCGCTTCTTTGGCCGTTCGCCCGACTCCGCATCATTCCTGCGGCCGCGGGAACAGGACCTCGCCCTTGTGCATGCGGCGCCCCGCGAGCTCCAGCGCCGCCAGCGATTCCAGCGGCAGCGGCGCCTCCAGCCCGAGGCGCGAGGCCAGGTCGGTCATCTTGGCAGGCATGAAGGGGAAGAGCATGCTGGCGATGGCCGCCAGGGCGCGGGCCAGCGACGCCAAGGTCGCGTCCAGCTCCCCCGCCAGCGCGGGGTCCTTCGCCTGGTTCCAGGGCGCCCGATCCCCCACGAAGGCGTTCGCCGCCTGCCCCAGCTCGATGGCTGCCGCCGCACCCTGCTGCAGCAGGTTCGCATCCATGGCACCACGGTAGCGGACCAGCGCCGCGGCGATCTCCGGGTCCAGCGCGGTCTGCGCCCCGGGCGGCACCACGCCCTCGCGATAGCGCTCGATCATGGAGATGACCCGGTTCACCAGGTTGCCCAGGTTGTTCGCCAGGTCCGAGGTGTAGCGCTCGTCGTAGCGCTGGGCCGAGATCTCGCCATCCCCGTTCCAGGGGACTTCCCGCAGCAGGAAGTAGCGCAGCGCGTCCGCGCCCCGCAGCTCCACCAGCTCGGTCAGGTCCACGCGCGCGCCGCCCTCCGACTTGGAGACCTTCGCCCCGCCGAAGGTCACGAAGCCGTGCCCCCACACCGTGCGCGGCAGCTCCACTTCCGCGCTCATCAGCATCGCGGGCCAGTAGATGCAGTGGAAGCGCGTGATGTCCTTGCCGATGACGTGAACGTCCGCGGGCCAGAACTGGCCGTACCCCGGGTCAGGGAAGCCCACCGCCGACAGGTAGTTCGTCAGCGCGTCGATCCACACGTATACCGTGTGCTCCGGGTCCCCCGGCCAGGGCACGCCCCAGCCCAGGCGCGACCGCGACACCGAGATGTCCTCCAGCCCCCCCTCCAGCACCCGCCGGATCTCGTTGCGACGCGACTCCGGCTGCACGAACTCCGGCCGCTCAGCCAGCAGCTTCAGCAGTCGCTCACCGTAGCGAGAAAGGCGGAAGAACCAGTTCTCCTCCTGTGACCACACCAGCTGCCGCGACGGGTGGATCGGGCAGCGCAGCCGCGCCACCCGCTCCTCGGCCGTCAGGCCCTCGCTGTGCACCCCGCCGGCGACGCCGTCGGCGCCCGTCCCCGCCTCCGCCGCCGCTTCCAGCGTCGCCACGGACACCAGCTCGGCGTCCGTCTTGAACGCCTCGCAGCCGACGCAGTACAGCCCCTCGTATTTCCCGCGGTACAGGTCGTCCGCTGCCTGCATCCGCTCGATCATCACTTCCACCGCCCGGTGGTGCCGCGGCTGCGTCGTCCGGATGAAGTCGTCGTTCGAGATGCCCAGCGCCCGCCACATCTCCTCGAACTTCGACGCGATCCCGTCCGCCCACGCCTGCGGCGTGACCCCCGCCGCCTCGGCGCTCTGCAGCACCTTCAGGCCGTGCTCGTCCATGCCGATGACGAACCGGACCTGCTCCCCCTTCAAGCGCCGGTACCGCACCATGGCATCGGCCCCGATCTTCTCGAAGGCGTGGCCGATGTGCGGCGGACCGTTCGCGTAGTCGATCGCCGTCGTCAGGTAGGTGTACTTGTCGCCCCTCACCCGTGACCGTTCCCGGTAGCCCCGTTCGACCCGGACGGCCCCTCCTCCCGCGGGCCGCCATTCCCACCGCCGTTGCCCTCGCCCCCCTCCCGGTGTCCCCGCTCCTCACCGCCGCGGGCCCGCGGCGGCCGGCCACCCTGGCCACGCTCGCGCTCGCGCGAGCCGGCGTCGCCCCGTTCGCCCCGTTCGCCCCGTTCGCCCCGCTCCGGGCCCTGGGGCGGGCCAGCGCGCTCGGACTCGCCGCCGCCGGCCGCGACCTCCGCCTTGAGGTCCGCCAGGGCCACGGTGCGGCGGTTGCCTTCCTCGTCCTTGAGCTGGAGCCGCTCGCGCCAGATGTCCACGCTGATCACCTTCTCCCGGCCGTGGGCCGTGACCAGCGTCTTGCCCTCGCGCGGGAATTTCTTGCGCGCCTGGACGTAGGATTCGTGCTCGTAGGTCAGGCAGCACATGAGGCGCCCGCAGCACCCCGAGATCTGGGCGGGGTTGAGCGAGAGCCGCTGGTCCTTGGCGAGCTGGAGCGAGACGGGCTTGAGCTCGCGCAGCCAGGTCGAGCAGCAGAGCTCACGGCCGCAGCGGCCGACGCCGCCCAGCAGGGCGGCCTCGTCGCGGACCCCGATCTGCTTCAGCTCGATGCGCGTGCGGAAGGTGCGAGCCAGCTCGCGGACCAGCTCGCGGAAGTCGACGCGTCGCTCGGCGGTGAAGTAGATCGTCAGCTTGTTGCGGTCGAACTGCCACTCGGCCTCGCTGACCTTCATCTTGAGGCCGAACTGGATGACCTTCTCACGCGCGATCTGGCGTACGCGCGGCTCGTCCTCGCGCAGCGCCCGGGCGCGCTCGACTTCCTCCGGCCGGGCGTTGCGCAGCACGCGCCGCACCGGCACCGGCGCCGCACAGCCGGTGGAGCAGCCGGAGCACTTGCGCTCGGCCACCGCGCCGTTGGCCGTGACCAGCCCCAGGTCCTCGCCCCGGTCCGCCTCGACCAGGACGTGGTCGCGCACCCCCAGCTCGTCCGACTCGGAGGTGAAGTACTCCCGCCGGTTGGCCTTGAAGCTGACCTCTATGATGCGCGCCATTCTTCCGCTCGCTGAGGGCGCCGGCGCTCAGTCCGCCGGCACGGCGACTTCGTACCAGGTGCCCATCCGCTCGTACTTGTCCCAGCGCTGCTGCAGCAGCTCCATCGGCGCCAGGGTCACCACCTCGTCCAGGTTGCGCAGCAGCGCCGTCTTCAGGTTGGCTACCGCCTGGTCGCGGTCCACGTGAGCGCCGCCCAGCGGCTCCGGAACGATCTCGTCGATCACGCCCAGGGCGAGCAGGTCCGCCGCGGTCATCTTCATCGCTTCCGCGGCCTTGTCCTTGGCCGATGCCGTCTTCCACAGGATGGCGGCGCAGCCCTCGGGCGTGATCACGCTGTAGACCGCGTTCTCCATCATGAGCACGCGATCGGCCACGCCCAGCGCCAGCGCGCCGCCGCTGCCACCCTCGCCGATCACCACGGCGACGAACGGCACCGCCAGCCGGGCCATCTCGCGCAGGTTCATCGCGATGGCCTCGCCCTGGCCGCGCTCCTCCGCGCCGATGCCGGGATAGGCTCCGGGCGTGTCGATCAGCGTCACGATCGGCGCTCCGAACTTCTCGGCCAATCGCATGAGCCGCAAGGCCTTGCGGTAGCCCTCCGGATGCGGCATGCCGAAGTTGCGCCGCAGGTTCTCCTTCATGTCCCGGCCCTTCTGGTGGCCGATGACCATGAGGGTCCGGCCCTCCAGCCGCGCCCAGCCGCCGATGATCGCCTCGTCGTCCCGGAAGAGCCGGTCGCCGTGCAGCTCGATGAAGTCGGTGAACGCCCCGGCGATGTAGTCCAGGGTGTAGGGTCGCTGGGGGTGGCGCGCGAACTGGACGCGCTCCACGGCCGTGAGGTTCTGGTAGGCCTCGGCCCTGAGCTGTCCGAGCTTCTCCTCCAGGTCCCGTAGCTCGCCGGTCGCCTCCAGCCCGCGCTGCCGCGCCATGGTCCGCAGCCGGCCGATCTGGTCTTCCAGCTCGGAGATGTCGTTCTCGAAGCCGAGACGAGGTGTGGTCATCCGTCTCCTAGGATCTGACGAGTCGCACCTGGTCGTCGCCGAAGAGCTCCCTCAGCCGCCGCAGCAGGGGCTCGTCGGGTGCGACCGTGATCCCCCGGGAGCGCAGCCGCGGCGGAGCGTCCGGAGCGCCACCTGCGCGGCCGTTTCCCGGAGTGTGCAGCCATTGCACGAAGAGCGGCGCCGGGCCCGGCGAGCCCCGGAGCAGCCTCGTCGCTTCCTCGATGCCGGCGTCGCCCTCCCCGGCCGGGAGCCGCAGCTCGAGGCCCAGCACCCCACGGGTGCGCAGCGAGGCGAGGTGAGCCGCCTCGTCCAGGAACAGGGGCGGCGATTCCTCGTCCTCTCTTCCGCGTACCGTACCCCGCAGCAGCAGAACCGCATCCTGCAGCAGGATGTCGCGGTTCATCTCCCATGTCTCGCCGAAGACCAGCACGGAGGCGGTGCCGTAGAAATCCTCCACGGTGACGCGCCCCCATTCCGCGCCGTTCTTCTTGGAGATCTGGCGACTGACCGCTGTCACGACCACCGCCAGCTCGACCTTCTGCTCGCGGTAGCTCTTGAGGTTGGCGGTGTTCACCGCCTGGAAGACGCGCACCTCGTCCCGGTACTTGTCCAGCGGATGGCCGCTGATGAAGAAGCCCAGCGTCTCCTTCTCGCGGGCCAGCCGCTCCGACTCCGGCCAGGGCGCCACGTCCGGGAGCTGGGGCGCGGGACGCTGGGCCGCCGGCGCCGCGGGCCCCCCGCCGAAGGCGTCGAACAGCGACGCCTGTCCCGCCTCGGCCTCCGCCTGGCGCACTTGCGCCTCGCGCAGCGCCAGCTCCATCCCCGTCGCCAGCTGCGCCCGGTGACCGAACCGGTCGCATGCGCCCGCCATGATCAGCGCTTCCAGCGCGCGCCGGTTCAGCGCCCGCAGGTCGCAGCGCTCGACCAGGTCGAAGAGCGAGCTGAACTCTCCGCCCGAGGCGCGCGCCTCCAGGATCGAGGTCACCGCCCCTTCGCCCAACCCCCGGATGGCGCCCAGCCCGAAGCGGATCTGCGTGTCCGACACCGGCGTGAACTTCCACTCCGACTCGTTCACGTCCGGCGCCAGCACCTCGAGCCCGGGCGACTGGGTCACGTAACGCCAGAGGTCGCGGCAGGCGCCGATATAGTTGACCACGTCCTCGGTTTTGTCCACCACCGACGACAGCAGCGCCGCCATGAACTCCGCCGGGTAGTGCCGCTTCAGCCACGCCGTCTGGTACGAGATCAGCGTGTACGCCACGGCGTGCGCCCGGTTGAAGCCGTAGCGGCCGAAGGTCTGGATCTGCTCGGCCAGGTCGTCGATGATGCGCTTGTCGAAGCCGCGGTCCACCGACCGCGAGGCGAACTTGCCCAGCTCCTTGCGGATCAGCTCCGCGTCCTTCTTGCCCACCGCCTTCCGCAGCACATCCGCTTCCGCCAGCGTGAAGCCCGCCAGCAGCTGGGCGATGCGCATCACCTGCTCCTGGTAGATGATGACGCCGTACGTGGCTTCCAGCACCGGCTCCAGCTCGGCCAGCGGGTAGGTCACCTTCTCCTTGCCGGTCTTGCGCCGGATGTAGACGTCGGTCATGCCGCTGTCCAGCGGGCCCGGGCGGATGAGCGCGTTGGTGGCGACCAGGTCCTCGAAGCGGTCGCAGCGCATCGCCCGCAGCTTCTCCGTCGCCAGCGACGACTCGAACTGGAATACGCCCGTCGTCCCGCCCCGCGCCACCATCTCGAACACGGCGGGGTCGTCCAGCTCCACGTCCTCCACGCGACGGTACGTCTTCCCCGACTCCGGGTGCTTCAGCGCGCCGTGCCGCCGCACGATCCACTTCACCGCATCGTGGATCACGGTCAGCGTCTTAAGGCCCAGGAAGTCCATCTTCAGCATCCCGGCCTGCTCCAGCGCGTTCATGTCCCACTGGGTGACGAGCGTCAGCTCGTCACCCCCCTCGCCCTCGCCCTTTCCCTTGCCCGTCCCCGTTCCCGAACCCCCGGCGCTCGCCCCGTTGCCGTTCGAGCGTCCCGCGCCCTTGGTCGGCTGCGTGCACACGGGCACGTACTCGTCCAGCGGCCCCGGCGCGATGACCACCCCCGCCGCGTGCACGCTGGAATGCCGGCTCAGCCCCTCCAGCGCCTTGGCGAACTCGACCAGCTGCGCCACCCGCGGGTCCGTCTCGATCAGCTCCCGCAGCTCGTGGATCTTCTCCGCCGCTTCGGCCACGGTCATGGAGTAGTTGGGCGCGTTCGGCACCAGCTTGGCCAACCGGTCGGTTTCCGCCGGCTCGAAGCCCAGCACCCGCCCCACGTCCTTGATCACCGCCCGGGACTTCATGGTGCCGAAGGTGATGATCTGGCCGACCGACTGCTTGCCGTACTTCTGCCGCACGTACTCGATGACCTCACCCCGCCGCTCGAAGCAGAAGTCGATGTCGATGTCGGGCATCGACACGCGGTCCGGGTTCAGGAAGCGCTCGAACAGCAGGTCGAACTTCAGCGGGTCCACGTCGGTGATCCCCAGCACGAAGGCCACCATCGACCCCGCGGCCGAGCCGCGCCCGGGGCCCACCGGGATGCCGTTCTGCTTGGCCCAGTTGATGAAGTCCTGCGTGATCAGGAAGTAGCCCGAGTAGTCCGCCTTCGGGCTCGTGATCACGCCCAGCTCGTACTCGATCCGCTGTGCGATCTCGGCCGACAACGGCGTGCCGAAGTGCTCCCCGGCCTTCTCCCAGGTCAGGCGACGCAGCTCCTCCGCCTCCGTGGCCACCCCGGCCGGCAGGGGGAACGAGGGCACGTAGTACTGCTTCTTGACGTGGACGTCCACCTGGTCGGCCACCGCCAGCGTGTTGGTCAGGACCTCCGGGTGATCCGGGAACCGCTCCGCGATCTCGGGCGCGCTCTTGAAGTAGAGCCCCGAGTCGTAGCGCATCCGGTTGGCGTCGCTGCGGTCCTTGCCCAGGCCGATGCAGAGCAGGATGTCGTGCGCCTCGTGGTCCTCCCGCCGCAGGAAGTGCGCGTCGTTGGTGGCGACGACCGGCAGCCCCACCTCCCCCGCGAGCTGGAAGATCTTCTCGTTCAGCGACGCCTGCCCCTCGCTGTCGTGCGCCTGGACCTCCAGGTAGTAGCGGCCGTCGAACGTGTTCGCGTACCAGGCCGCCGCCTCCCGCGCGGCGCCCCAGTTCTCCGCCATCAGGTGCCGCGCCACCTCGCCCGCCAGGCACGCGGAGGACACGATCAGCCCCCTGGAGTGCGCCGCCAGCGTCTCGCGGTCGATGCGCGGGCGGTGGTAGAAGCCCTCCAGGTAGCCGATGGACGTGAGCTTGATCAGGTTGCGGTAGCCCTCCAGGTCCCGCGCCAGCAGGATCAGGTGGTAGTAGTTCCGCTCCCCCTTCTCCACCACGCGCCGCTCGCGCCGGTCACCGGGCGCGACGTACGCCTCCATGCCCACGATCGGCTTGATCCCCGCCTTCGTCGCCTGCTGCTGGAACTCCCAGGCGCCGTACATGCAGCCGTGGTCCGTGAGCGCGAGCGCCGGCATCTCGAACTCGCGCGCGCGCCGGATCAGGCTGGAGATGCGATTCGCACCGTCCAACAATGAGTACTCGCTATGGGTATGTAGATGGACGAACGACATGAACCTCGTGGCCGGCGCGGACCGCGCCCGGAGGCGGGTCAGCGGCAGGGCGCCTTGGCGAATTGCGTGATTTTACAGGGAGTTGGCCGACTCCGCTCGGGGCCGCGGCTTAGTTTAACGCTTGCCGGGGGCGCCGGGCAACGCGGGTGTACCGCCCGGTGTCCAACCCCGCCGCCGGGGCCACCCATTCCACCGTCAGAGGATCCATGCACTTCTGGGACGAACTGAAGGAGCGCAAGCTCGTCCAGTGGGCGCTGGCGTACATCGCCGTCGGCCTGACCGTCCTGGAGATCGTGAACGCGGTCGAAACGCCCTTCGGCCTGTCCAACGCTCTGGTCCGCGTCATCCTGGTGCTCGTGGTCATGGGCTTCGCCGTGACACTGGTGCTGGCCTGGTTCCACGGCGAGCGGGGGCACCAGCGCGTCACCGTGCCTGAGCTGGTGCTCCTGCTGGCCATTGCCGGGGTCGGGGCGGCAAGCGCATCCCTGGCGGGCCGCCCCGAGAGCATGGATGCGCCCGTGCGCACGGCCGCCTCGGGCTGGAAGGCGCCGCAGTCCGTGCCGGAGCACAACTCCATCGCGGTGCTGCCCTTCGAGAACCTGAGCGGCGATCGCCGCGACGACTACTTCAGCGACGGCATCACCGAGGAGCTGACCAACGCCCTGGGCGAGCTGCCGGGGCTGCGCGTGGCCTCGCGCACCTCCGCCTCCCAGTTCAAGTCCCAGCGGCGGGACGTGCGAGAGGTGGGCAGCAGCCTGGCGGTCGCCTCCGTGCTCGAGGGCAGTATCCAGCACGCGGGCAACCGCATCCGCATCACGGCCCGCCTGGTGGATGCGTCCACGGGCTATCAGCTCTGGTCGGACCGCATCGACGCCGATGCCGGCGACATTTTCGCCGCGGAGGACAAGATCTCCCGCTCGGTAGCCCAGGCGCTGCAGGTGAAGCTGGCGCTGGCCAGGGTGCCGACCGAAAACGCGCGCGCCGCCGATCCGGCCGCGCACCAGAGCTATCTCAAGGGCCGTTATCTGGCCTCGCAGAACGACCCCGCCGCCGCCACGCAGGCGGTGCAACAGTACCGGGATGCGGCGCGGCGCGACCCGGGCTTCGCACCCGCCCACGCCGGGCTGGCCGCCGGCTTCCTGGACCTGGGGCGCTGGGGGAAGATGCCCGAAGCGGCCGCCCGGGACAGCGCCAGGATGGCCGCCCTCAGGGCGTGGCAGATCGACTCCACCCTGCCCCAGGTCCACATCATTCTCTCCCGGGTGGCGGGCGACCTGCACGTGCGCGTGCGCGAGCTCGAGCGCGCGGTCGCGCTCAATCCCAACCTGCCCGATGCGAAGATGGAGCTTGCGGCGGCGCAGGCGGCCCTCGGTCAGACCCGGGAGGCGATGGCGCAGGCCCGCGAGGCGGTCCGCCTCGACCCGCTGGGCGCGCGTTCCCGCACTTCCTACCGGGAGGTGATGGTCCTGGCCGGGCACCCGGACGAGGCCATGCCCGCGCCTCCGGAGCCGCCCGTCCCCGGCGCGCCACCGGTCGCGACCACCGTCGCCGGTGTGCCGCAGCCCGCCGACCTGGCGATGATGCACGCCAACCTCTGCGCCGATCTGGCGGCGAACCCCTGGGCCGCCAGAGCGCAGGAGAGAGTCACGGCCGAGTGCCTCCGGGCCCGGGCGCTGGCCGCGGGGGACCCGCGCGTGCTCGGCCGCGTCGCCCTCGGATACGCCCGCATGGGCCGGCAGGGCGACGCCCTCGCCGCCCTGGACGCGTACCAGCGGGTGGCCGAGGGCGACCCCCGGCGGCCGCTCACCCTGGCCGCCGTCTACGGCGCGCTCGGCGACCTGGACCGCGCCTTCGGTGCGCTGGCCAACGTGGAACCACAGCAGCTGCGGGAATACCTGCGCGACCCCGCCCTGGCGCCCCTGCGCCTGGACGCCCGCTTCCCGCAGCTCGAGCGGCGAGCCACCGGCTGAGCTGGCCCACTGCCGGCGCGGGGTGGACGCACCCGCTGCGGGTCTGTAGTCTGGGAGCATGACCTCGCCTCCGCTCCACCCTGCCGCCCTGGCCGCCATCCTGCTGCTGGCCTGCGCCCGGGCCTCCGCGCCCGGGCCGGGGGATCCCGGCGCCGAAGCGGAGCGTCACCGCGCCGCCCTCGCCAGCATCACGGTCGAGAACGCCTCTCCCCGCCGGCTCCGCATCGCCTTCCGCCCGGCCGTCGGCCCCGGCGCCGATGTGATCGTGGGTGCGGTGGGCCCCGACTCGAGCGCGCTCATGGCACCCGTACCCGCGGGCGAGCCACTGCTCCTCAGCGCCGTTGCCGCCGACTCGAGCCGGTTCGTGCTTCCGCCCCGCTCCTTCGACCTGGGCGAGCATTGGACCTGGCGCATTCCCGCCGGCGCCGTGTTCGGCGCCGGCGCGCGGTCGCCATGAGCCACGGCCATCACCACCATGGCCATGACCACGGACGCCGCCTCGCGCCGAACGGTGCCGGGGGCCGGGACGCCGGCCCCGGCCAGCGGGCCCTCGTCTGGGTCCTCGGCCTCACCGTCGCCTTCACGGTCGCGGAGTTCGTCGGCGGCTGGATCGCCAACTCCCTCGCCCTGGTCGCCGATGCGGCCCACATGCTGGCGGATGTGGCTTCGCTGGCGCTGTCGCTCTTCGCCCTCTGGTTCGCCCGCCGCCCCGCCACGCCCGAGAAGTCCTTCGGCTACGTCCGCCTGGAGATCCTCGCCGCCCTGGTCAACGGCGCGCTGCTCCTCGTGCTCGCCGGCGGCATCGTCTGGGAGGCCATCCGCCGCTTCGGCTCTCCCCAGCCGGTTCACAGCGGGATCCTGATCGGGGTCGCCTCCGCCGGGCTCCTCGCCAACATCGTGTCGGCCATAGTGTTGCACCGCTCCGCCGGCGACAGCCTGAACATCCGGGGAGCTTACCTACACGTGCTCGGCGACCTGTTCGGCTCGGTCGGCGCCATCCTGGCCGGCGTGCTCATCGCAACCGCGGGCTGGCTGGCCGCCGATCCCCTCATCTCGGTCGTCGTCGCCGCGCTCATCGTCGCCAGCTCCTGGAAGCTGCTGCGCGAGTCCGTGGACGTGCTGCTCGAGGCCGTCCCCGCCCATATCGACATGGGCGAGGTCCGCCGCGCCATGGACGAGATCCCCGGTGTGGAGGACGTGCACGACCTCCACGTCTGGACCGTCACCAGCGGATTCCTCGCCATGAGCGGCCACGCCGTTGTGCGCGAGCCGGCCGGGAGCCAGGCCATCCTCGACGAGATCCACGCCCGCATGCGCCAGCGCTTCGGCATCCGCCACGCCACCATCCAGATCGAATGCCGGCCGCCGGTGAAGCTGCGCGGCCCCGATCGCTGAGCCCGGGACGGGATCCGGGAGAACGAAGCCATGGCCCAGAGAATCCAGGTCC
>JADGQX010000367.1 GCA_017881445.1 Gemmatimonadota bacterium
CATTGCGCAGCCTCCTTTCACACGGCCCGCCCGCCCCATGCGGGCGTTCGGGGCGAACGATGCGTGTTCGCGCGGGGCGAAAGAATGGCAAGATCGGCCTGCGGCCGAAGCAGGAGCAGGGCTCACGTGCACGGGCAGCTGCAGGTGCGCGGAGCACGAGGAGATTGCGCGGAGCGAGCACGTGAATTGACACAGCCGCTGAGCGCCAGCCATGGTGGTGCGGCTGTTGCCGGAAGACGCGCTCGGCCTTCTCATCCTTATCTGGAACGCAAGGCGGACATAGCCTCGGGTAGGCGGGACGGCGCCGGCGCCGCCCTTGCGTGTATGTCAGATCGGACATAGCATCGGCCATGCGACCGCAGGACCGGCCGCTCGTCTGGCTGCACGGAGACATCCAGACACCACCCTTCTCCTCCGCGGCGCGGATCGAGGTGGGGGTGCTGCTTCGACGGCTGCAACGGGGCGAGAATCTCGGATGAGCTGCGGCTGCAGGATGAAGACCGAACGTGGCGCGTGATCTACCGCGTCGATTCGGACGCCATCGTCGTCCTGCTGAGGCAATACGATGAGCTGTGAGGATTCATGGACAACGCCAAGAAGAAGAACCTGGAAGGGGCCGGCTGGCGCGTCGGCTCCGCCGAGGAGTTCCTGGGCCTCACCCCGGAGGAGGCTGCGTTCGTCGAGGTTAAACTGGCGCTGAGCGAGAAGCTCAAGGCTCGGCGCACGCAGCAGGGAATGTCGCAAGCACAGCTGGCGCGCCGTCTCGGCTCGAGCCAGTCGCGGGTAGCGAAGATGGAGGCGGCGGACGCGAGCGTGACCGTCGACCTGCTCGTTCGCGGACTGATCGCTTCCGGTGCCTCCAAGCGTGAGATTGGCAACGCCATTGGCGGCGTGGCACCCAGGCAGGCTCGCACGGGAAGGACCCGAGGGAACGCCGCGTGACACGAGCGTTCGCTGCGCGGCCTGCGGCCGCTCGCCCCGATGTCTCGTTCGCAAACGGTGCCTGATCATGCCATGCACGTAACGCGCGCGGCCCTCCTACTGACGCTGGTGCAACTCGCGCCAACCGGGGTTGGAGCCCAACTGTTGAGGAGCCCGTCGCTGGCCTTGGGCGCCTCCATCGGCGGAAACGGGCTCGGCTTCGAAGTGGAGGTTCGGCCGATCCGACGCGCCGCCGTGGTTGCTCGGGCGGATGGTCTGCCAATAAGTGACTTCCCCACTGCCGGGCTGGGTGTTCGCCTGGACGTAATCGGTGACCGTTTCGCGCGGGTGTTCGTGCTGCCCCTCTTCGGAGCCGTCCATTGTCCTGAAGCCACCATCTCGGGATCATCAGCCTGTCGCTCGGCGCGGTGGTACTCCGAGGTGAGCGGTCTCGTCGGTTCGGAGATCGCTCTGTCCGAGAAAGGGCGAGTGTCCCTGGGCATACAGGGCGGGTACATGCGCCTCTTGTCGGAGCCGACGTCGAAACGGCTCTCTGGAGCGGTTATCGACGCAGTCCTGCGGGTTCGTGTGCCGTTCGGCCGCTGAAGTGTGTTCGCGCAACGACGGACAGGGTCCAGGTCCGAAGCGAGCCGCAGTTCAGCCTGGAACGCGGCGCAGGTCCGCGCGACAGCGTCCGGATCGACGTGCAAACGGCCGAATGAACCGGCTCGCATCGCATCTGTGCCGTGGAGGTAACCCCTTGAAGCACACATGGCTGGCACTCCTCGCCCTCCTGGCGCTCTGCGCGCGCCCCGTCGTCGGCCAGACCTCCCCCACCGTCGCCGGGCCGCCGCTGGGGGTGACCGGGACGGTGCGGTTCCACGGCGACTTGCCGTCGAAGTACGTCGCCAAACGGAACGTCGAGGTCTGGCTGCCGCCCGGCTACGATCGGGAGACGGGCAGGCGCTACCCGGTGCTGTACATGCACGACGGGCAGAACGTGTTCGCGCCGGCGACGTCGTACACCAGGGTGGACTGGGGCGTGGACGAGACCATGACGCGCCTGATCGCCGAGGGGAAGGTGAGGGCGGCGATCGTGGTGGCGGTGTGGAACACGCCGGCGCGCATGCAGGAGTACATGCCGCGCAAGGCGCTGGCCTCCGACAGCGCCTTCCCGTCGGGGATGCAGGGCGTGCCGGTCTTCAAGGGTCCGGTGCTGTCGGACGACTACCTGCGCTTCCTGGTGGAGGAGCTGAAGCCGTTCATCGACCGCACGTACCGCACGCGCACGGGGCCGGCGGACACGTTCATCATGGGCTCGAGCATGGGCGGGCTGATCTCGGCGTACGCCCTGACCGAGTACCCGGGCGTGTTCGGCGGCGCGGGCTGCGTGTCCACGGCCTGGCAGGTGGGCGACGGAGCCATGGTGGCCTACCTGAAGGCGCACCTGCCCGCGCCCGCGTCGCACCGCTTCTGGTTCGACCACGGTACCATGACCATGGACTCGCTGATCGGCCCGCTGCAGCGGCAGGTCAACGAGATCATGCGCGCGGGCGGCTACGTGGACGGCAAGAACCTCGAGACGCGCACCTACCCGGGCGCCGACCATTCGGAGCGCGCCTGGCGCGTGCGGGTGGCGGAGCCGCTCGTGTTCCTGCTGGGGCGGTAGGCGACGACGCGCCCTCCATGACCGATCTCACCTCCCGCCGCGACGCCATCCTCGCGCGCCTGGCCTCCATGGCGCGGCCCGGCGCGGCCGAGGCCATGGCGCGCTTCGGCATAACCACCGGCCAGGCCTACGGCATCCCGGCGGCGGAGCTGCGTCGGCTGGCGCGCGAGGTCGGGCGGGACCACGAGCTGGCGGAGGCGCTCTGGCTGGTGCCCAACCTGGACGTGCGCGCCTTCGCCGCGCTGATCGAGGACCCGGCGGCGGTGGACGGGGCGCAGATGGAGCGCTGGGCGGCGGCGTTCGACAGCTGGGCCGTATGCGACGCGGCCGTCTACTGCGTCTGGCGCTACTCATCACTGGCGCCGGACAAGGCGGCCGAGTGGGTGGCGCGAGACGAGGAGTTCGTGAAGCGGGCGGGCTTCGCCCTCATGGCGGGGCTGGCGGTCGTGGCCAAAACCGCGCCCGATGCCATGTTCGCACATTTCCTCGACCTCGTGCCCCTGCACGCCGACGACCCGCGCAACTTCGTGAAGAAGGCCGCCAGCTGGGCCGTGCGCGAGATCGGCAAGCGCCGCCCGGCGCTGCACGGGCGGGCGGTGGAGCTGGCCCGGGAGCTGGCGGGCCGCCCCGCGGCGGCGCGGGGGGCGCGCTGGGTGGGCCGGGACGCGCTGCGCGAGCTGACCAGCGCACCCGTGCTGGCGCGGGTGGCCGCCGCGCCGCCGCCGACCGGCCGCGCGCTCGGTTCCGCGCAGAAGCGGTCAGGAGCGCGCCCTCGCGCGCGCCC
>JADGQX010000028.1 GCA_017881445.1 Gemmatimonadota bacterium
CCCGACGCCGGTCAGGTCCTGGCCCAGGATGAGGGCATGGATATCGTGGGTCCCCTCGTAGGTGTAGACGCTCTCGAGGTTGGCCATGTGGCGCATGGCGGAGTACTCCACCAGGATGCCGTTGGCACCCAGGAGCCGCCGGGCCTCGCGGGCGATGTCGCAGGCCATGTCCACGGTGGCGCGCTTGGCGAGGGAAACCTGCTGCGGGCGATACTTGCCCGCGTCCTTGAGGCGCCCGAGCTGCAGGACCAGCAGCTGCGCCTGCGTGATCCGGGTCACCATGTCGGCGAGCCGCACCTGCTGGATCTGCTTGCCGCCGATGACGGTGTCGAACATGCGGCGCTCCTTCGAGTAGCGGAGCGCCTCGTCGAAGCAGGCCATGGCGGCGCCCACGGCACCCCAGGCAATGCCGTAGCGGGCCTGGGTGAGGCACATGAGCGGGCTCTTGAGGCCACCGGACTCCGGGAGGAGAGCGTCGTCGCCCACCCGGACGTCCTGCAGCACCAGCTCGCTGGTATCGGAGGCCAGCAGCGAGAGCTTGCCCTTCTGGTCGCGGGCCTGGAAGCCGGCGGTATCGGTGGGAACGATGAAGCCGCGGATGGAGGCGACGTCATCGATCTCGCCCGTCTTGGCCCAGACGATGGCGATATGGGCCATGGACCCGTTGGTGATCCACATCTTGGCGCCGTTCAGGACCCAGCTCCCGCCGTCCTTGCGCGCGGTGGTGATCATGCCCGCCGGGTTGGAGCCGTAGTCGGGCTCGGTCAGCCCGAAGCAGCCGATCACGCGGCCCGCCGCCATCTCGGGCAGCCATTTCCGGCGCTGCTCCTCGCTGCCGAAGGCGAAGATCGGGTACATGCAGAGCGCGCCCTGGACCGAGGCGAAGGAGCGGATCCCGGAGTCGCCGCGTTCCAGCTCCTGCATGATGAGGCCATAGGCGACGTTATTCAGTCCGGCACACCCGTACTCCTCCGGCAGGTTCGCGCCGTAGATCCCGAGCTCGGCCATCTGCGGGATGAGCTCCTTGGGGAAATGGCGGCCGATGTACGCTTCCTGGATGACGGGCATCAGGTTGTCGTCCACCCAGCCGCGCACGGTGTCACGCACCATGCGCTCGTCCTCGGAGAGCAGCGAATCGACGTCGTAGTAGTCAACGCCCTGGAACGCCATGATCGCGGGCCTCGTCATGAGGGTGAAGGCCGGATAATGGCTGGGCGGGCTGTTTTGCGCCACCCGGCCGAGGGGGGGTGGGGGCGATGGGGGGCAACACCTTGCGAAGTCCCGGCGACCACCCAACTGCCGCAAGCGCAAGCGGGCACGTTCACGTTCACGGCCGTGCACGTGAACGCTTGCGCATGCGCTTGCGGCAGTTCAGCCGTTGAGCCGTCGGATTACGGCGTCGGCGTACTGGCCGGTGGTCGCCGTGCCGCCCATGTCGGGGGTCAGCGACTCACCGGAGTGGATCTGGCCTTCGACCGCCTGGCGGATGCGGTCGGCCACGCCGGTCTGGCCGATGTGGTCGAGCATCATGCAGCCGGCCAGGAGCATGGCGGTGGGGTTGGCGATCCCCTTGCCGGTGAGGTCGGGGGCGGAGCCGTGCACGGGCTCGAATATCGCCGTATGCTTGCCAATGTTGCCGCCGGGCACCAGGCCGAGGCCGCCCACCAGCCCGGCCATGAGGTCCGACAGGATGTCGCCGAACATGTTCTCCATGACGAGCAGGTCGAAGCGCTCGGGGCGAAGCACGAGGTTCATGGCGGTGGCATCCACGATCATGTCCTCGAAGGCCACCTTGCCCGCGTACTCCTGGGCGACGTTGCGCCCGGCCTCGAGGAAGAGCCCCTGCGTGAACTTGAGGATGTTGGCCTTGTGGGCCAGCGTCACCTTCCTGCGCCCGTTGCGGAGTGCGTACTCGAAGGCGAAACGGACGACCCGCTCGGCGCCATAGCGGGTGATGATCATGACGGACTCGGCGGCGGCCTTGGGGTCGTCGCCCATGCCGATGTAGTGCTCGACGCCGACGTAGAGGCCCTCCGTATTCTCGCGGATCAGCACCAGGTCGATGTCGCGGTAGCGCCCGCCCGGGAGGAGCGAGCGAGCAGGCCGCACGTTGGCGTAGAGGTCGAACTCCTTGCGTAGCGCGACGTTGACCGAGCGGAACCCCACGCCGATCGGGGTGGTCAACGGCCCCTTCAGCGCCACCTTCGTCTCGCGGATCGACTCGAGCGTCGCCTCGGGCAGGGGCGATCCGATGGCCGCGACGCCGGCCACGCCGGCGACGTGGGTATCCCATTGCACGCTGGCCCCGGCGGCATCCAGGATCCGCAGCGTCGCCTGGGTGATGTCCGGGCCGATACCGTCGCCCGGTATCAGCGTAACCACGGTAGCAGGCATGACGCTCAGTCTCAGGGTACGAGTGCCCTGGCCAGCGCTTGGGCGGTGGTGGCGACGGCGGCAGGCGAGTCGATGGGGCCGGGCTCGCCCGCGACGACGGCGAACCAGAGGACGTAGCCGCTCTCGGTGTCGATCAAGGCGACGGCGGCCTCGAAATAGCGTGCCGCCGTGTATGTCACACTCGCCGGCAGCAGGGCGAAGCGCGCGCCGGCGATGGCGCCCAGCCGCCGCAGGTCGCCGAAGAGCGGGTCGCCGATGCGCGTCAGGCGCATGCTGGCGAAGCCGCGCGCGTCCAGGGCGTGGATGTCAATGCCGAGTCCCGGCGCCCGGGCGATGACCCGATCCAGCTCGGCGGCGCTCGTCCAATGCACAGCGGGTGCCCGCTCAGCGAGCCAGTAGGCGGCCTCGGCATCGAAGGCGGCGGAAACCGCCTGTGGCGTGGCGGAGGAAGGCTGGGCGGGCAGCACCATGACGACGCGGCCGGAGAGGTCCGGGGCGCGCGCGGCAGGCGCCTCCGCGGTGGGGGGCGCGACCCTGCGGTGGGCGCAGGCGGTGGCGGGGAGGAGAAGGACCAGTCCGAGCAGGAGCCGGAGCGCCTGGCCCCGGCAGCGACGGGCCCCCGGCAGGCCGGCCGGCATGGTAGAGGCCCCCGACGTCGCCGGCGACGTCACAGGAGGTGGCCGCCGTCCACCGGGATGACGGCCCCCGTGATGTGACGCGCCCGCTCAGAGCAGAGGAAGACGACGATGTTGGCCACGTCCTGCGGGTCACCCAGCCGACCGAGCACGCTCTGCTCGCGCGCCCGGTCCAGCACCTCCGCCGGGACCTGCGCCGTGAGCTGCGTGGTGCGGATGTAGCCGGGGGCCACGGCGTTCACGTTGACGTTGGACGGTCCCAGCTCGATGGCCGCGGAGTGGGTGAGGCCGAGCAACCCCGCCTTGGAGGCCGAGTAGTTGGAGAGGCCGAACTCGCTGCGCAGCCCGTGAACCGAGCTGACGTTGACGATCTTGCCCAGCTGCTGCCGGCGAAAGAGGGGCGCCACGGCGCGGATCATGTTGAAGGCGCCGGTGAGGTTCGTGTCCAGCACGTCGCGCCACTGCTCGTCGGTCATGTGCCAGAGCGCGCGGTCGCGGCCGATGCCGGCGTTGTTCACCAGGATGTGGACGCCACCGAACATGGCGTTGACTTCGCCCACGAAGGCGGAAACCGCCTCGGGGTCGCGCACGTCGCAGACCCGGCAGATGACGCGCGCCTCCAGCTCGCGCAGCTCGGCCGCGGTGCGCTCCGCCTCCGCGCTCGCGTGACCGTTGGTTCCCTCGATGTAATTGAAGGCGATGTCGGCGCCGCTGCGGGCCAGCTCGAGCGCGATCGCCCGGCCGAGGCCGGTGGACCCCCCCGTGACGATGGCGCCCATGCCGCGCAGCTCCCTGGAGAGGGCGTCCCGCTGCGGCTGGGTTTCCACACCGGCGAGCAGCTCCTCGACGGCCTCCGCGGTTTCCGCGTACCCGGCGCCGTCGACGCTCTCGCTGCTCTCGTCGGGCTGCCGCAGATCGTAGGGTTGCACGCGGCGTCCTGGGCGCGGGGGGCTGGCGCGCGGCCGGCGCCGAGCGCCGGTCCGGAACCGTGAGACAATGCCGACGCCGGGGCGCAGTTGTCAAGAAAACGACGACGCCGCGCGCCGGGGCTCCCCACCCCGCCCGCCATGGACGCGACCCGTTCCGCCATTCCTCCGGGGCACGGGCGGCCCCATGGTCCATCTGTTCACCGCAGAGCCACGGAGGGCGCAGAGTGAACACCAACACCATCACGGAATCCATTATCGGAAGCGCGATCGCGGTGCACCGGGCCCTGGGGCCAGGACTGCTGGAGTCCGCCTACGAACACTGCATGGTCATCGAAATGGCCGCCCGCGGCTTACGGTTCGAACGACAGAAGCTCATCCCCCTGGTCTTTCGCGGCGTAGCGATCGAATCCGGATATCGTATCGACCTTCTTGTTGAACACGAAGTCGTGGTGGAGCTGAAATCCGTGGCACAGCTCGAGGAGATCCACACAGCGCAGATCTTGACCTACCTCAAGTTGGCCGATTGCCGGCTCGGGTTGCTGATCAACTTCAACGTGCCGCTTCTGAAGGACGGTATTCGCCGGGTGATCCTGAGCCGCTCGAGGCCCTCCGCTAGCTCTGCGGCTCTGCGGTGAACAAGGCGCTAGACCTCGGAGGGCGCGGCGGAGGGGAGGGGCTGCAGGGGGGCGGCGGCGGCGGCGTGCTTGATGTTGCGGCCTTCGACGAGGAAGACCACGTCCTCGGCGATGTTGGTGGCGAGGTCGGCAATGCGCTCCAGGTTGCGGGAGACCAGGAACATGTCCATGCCGGCGCCGATGCGACGGGGATCCTCCATCATGTGCGTGAGGAGCACGCGGAAGACGTTGTCGCGCAGCTCGTCCACCCGGTCGTCGCACCGACTGATCTCGCGCGCCACGTTGCTGTCGAGGCGGACGAAGGCATCGAGCGCATCCGCGAGCATGCCCGTGGCGATCCGGCTCATCTCGTCCAGCTCGGGGAGGGGCGGGAACGGAGGCGCGTCGATGACGAAGGGCACGGTCTGGGCGATGTTGACGGCGTGGTCGCCGACGCGCTCCAGGTCGTTGGAGATCTTCATGGCCATGGTGATGAAACGGAGGTCCCGGGCCATGGGCTGCTGCAACGCGAGCAGCGAGATGGCGAGGTCGTCGATCTCCATCTCGGCCGCGTCCACGGCCTCGTCGCGGTCGATGACGCGCGCCGCCATGTCGGCGTCCCGCGTCTGCAGAGCCTCTACGGAAAGATGGACCATGTCCTCGGCGACGCCGGCCATGCCCACGAGCCGTGTCTGGAGGCGCTCGACCTCCTCGTGCAGATGGCGCTGACCACTCATCCGAACCTCCCGGTAATATAGGCCTCGGTCCGAGGCTCGGTGGGCCGCGTGAACAGCTCCTGGGTGGCACCGTACTCGACCAGCTCCCCCATGTAAAGGAACGCGGTTCGGTCGGATACCCGGGCGGCCTGCTGCATGTTGTGGGTGACGATGACGACCGTCAGCGTCTGCTTCAGGGCGTAGATCAGCTCCTCGATCTGCTGCGTGGAGATGGGGTCGAGAGCGGAGGCGGGCTCGTCCATCAGCAGCACCTCGGGCTCGACCGCCAGTGCGCGCGCGATGCACACCCGCTGCTGCTGACCGCCGGACAGACCGACGGCGCTCTGGCGGAGCCGGTCCTTCAGCTCGTCCCAGGCCGCCGCCTGCCGCAGCGCCCGCTCCACCACGTCGGCCAGCTTGCCGGTGTAGCCATTGATGCGCGGGCCGAACGCCACGTTGTCGAAGATGGACTTGGGGAACGGGTTGGCGCGCTGAAAGACCATGCCAATGCGCCGGCGGATCTCGACCGCATCCACGTCCGGGCCGTAGATGTCCTGGCCGTCGAAGAGCACGCGACCCTGGACGCGGGCATCGGGCACGCGGTCGTTCATGCGGTTGAGCGAGCGCAGCAGCGTGCTCTTGCCGCAGCCGGACGGGCCGATGAACGCCACGACCTCCCGCGCCGGAATGGCTATGGAGACCTGCTTCAACGCCTCCTTCGCGCCGTAGAAGACGGAGAGCCGTTCGGTCTCGATGGCCGTCGTGCCCGTCGCGGCGCGGGCGGGCTCCAGCGCGCGCTCTTGCGCCAGGTCACTCACGCGGGGCCGTGGGCGCGAGCGCGAGCGTGGCCGCCGGCAGCGTGACGCGCATGGTGGTACCGGAACCGAGGCGACTTTCGGCGACGACGTCGCCACCCATGCGCTCCGCCAGGTGCTTCACGATGGAGAGGCCGAGTCCGGTGCCGCCGTCCGCGCGCGAGCGGGAGGGGTCCACCCGGTAGAAACGCTCGAAGATCCGCTGCAGCGCGTCGCCGGGAATGCCGCTGCCCGTGTCCGCCACCTCGATGGCGATCCTCGCCCCGCCCGACGACTTCGGGCCCGGCAGCGGATCCGCGCGCCGCACCCTCACCGTGATGCGCCCGTTGCGGGGCGTGTAGCGCAGCGCGTTGTCATAGAGATTCGACAGGATCTGGCGCAGCCCGTCCGGGTCGGCGCCGACCGCCTGGTGGGCCTCGTCCAGGACGTCGAAGGCGACGCCGTTCTCCTCGGCCCGCGCCCGGAACTCGACCCACGCGTCCCGCGCCAGCGCCGGCGCGTCCACGGCGGAGGGGTGGGGACGCCAGCCCCCGGACTCGATGCGGGAGAGGTCCAGCAGGTCATCCACGATGCGCTGCAGGCGGTCGGCGTTGCGCAGCGTCGCCTCCAGGAACTGGCGTCGCAGCTCGGGCAGCAGCTCCTCGTCCTGCAGCGTCTCGGCGAACCCGCGGATGGCGGTCAGGGGGGTCTTCAGCTCATGGCTCACGTTCGCCACGAAGTCGCGGCGCACGTCCTCGAGCCGGCGCAGGGGGGTGAGATCCACGACCAGGACCACCGCACCGCCCGTTTCGCCCCGGTAGACGAGCGGCTGGCGCACGACCAGCAACTGGCGGCCCTCGACCGAGATCTCCGTGGACTCGACGGTGACATCCTGCATGGGCCGCTCCAGCAGTTCCCGCAGCTCGGGATGACGGACGAGCGCGCCGATCGGCTGGCCCAGCGCTTCGCCCGGCAGGCGCAGCAGCCTGGCGGCCGCGGGGTTCAGCCGCACGAGGTGCCCAAGCGCATCGAGCTGCAGGATCCCCTCGCCCACTGCGTTCACGAGGAGGATGGCCTCCTCGCGGCTGCGCAGGGCCACCGCCAGCTCGTCCCGGAGATCCGCGAAGTAGCCGGAGAGCGCCTCCTCCAGGCGACGCACCTCGGTCACGCGCGCGCCCGTCCGGCGCGGTGGGTGCTCGGACCAGGCCTGCTCGCGCGCGAACATCCGGGTGTCCTCGAGCGGCTGCGCCAGGCGCCGGCCGGCCCACCAGGCGAGGAGCGCGCCGAAGGGGACCCATACGACCAGGCTCCAGAACAGCATCTCGCGCACGAGCGAGAACGAGACGGCGGCGCTCGCGGGATCGGCCAGTCGGACCAGCGACTCCCGCATCGCGACCACGACCGCGACGGACGTGATGGCGCTCAGCAGTCCGCCGGTCACGAGCACCGCGACCACCATCGCGGCGGGGATCGACACGCGAAACGGCTTCATACGCCTCATACTATACCGCGGCGGAGCATTCTGCCCGAACCCTCATGACCGCAGCGAGTGATCCCCGTTTCCGTTCAGGTGGTCGCTCCGGGCAGCTTCACCGTCTTCAGGCGCTCGATCTCCATCTGCACCATGTTCGCCGGCAGCGGCGCGTAGTCGAGGGCCTGGACCTCTTTCTGCCCGTCGTGCAGAGCCCAGCCGATGAAATCCACGAGCTTCCGGCCCTTGGCGGCGTCCGTCTGGTTCTGGTAGACGAGGAGCCAGGTGAAGGACGAGATCGGGTAGGTATCGGCGCCGGGCGCATTCACGATGGAGATGCGAAAATCGGTCGTGGGCGGGAGGCTCTGCGCGACGCCCGCGGCCGCGGCGGTCGCACCCTGGAGCGAGGGCTGCACGAACTTGCCGGCGGCGTTGCGCACGGCGGCTACCGGCAGCTTGTTCTGCCTGGCGTACGCGAGCTCGACGTACCCGAGGGCGCCCGGCGTCTGCTTGATCTGCCCCGCCACCCCCTCATTGCCCTTGCCGCCCAGACCCACCGGCCACTGCACGTCCTTGCCCTTGCCGGGCGATGCCTTCCAGGCCGGGCTGACGGCGGCGAGATAGTCGGTGAAGATGTACGTGGTGCCGCTACCGTCGGAGCGGTGCACCACCAGGATGTCCTGCGCCGGCAGCTTCACGCCGGGATTCAGTGCCGCGATGCCGGGGTCGTTCCACTTCGTGACCTTGCCCTGGAAGATGGCGGCGAGGACGTCGCCGGTCAGCTTCAAGCCGTCGGGGGCTCCGGGCAGGTTGTAGGTGACGGCCACGGCGCCGATTACGCTGGGGAAATGCATGACCGCCCCGCCCTTCGCCTGGCTCATCTCCTGGTCGGACATGGGGCTGTCCGACGCACCGAAGTCCACGGTCTGCTCGGAGACCTGCCGGATGCCGCCGCCGGAGCCGATCGACTGGTAGTTGATCTTCACGCCGGTGCTCTGCGCGTAGTCGTAGAACCAGCGCTGATAGATCGGATTGGGGAAGGTCGCGCCGGCACCGACCAGGTCGGCCCCGCCGCCGCCGGCGCTCGCCTGCGGCTGCGCGCCCGAACCGGTGTTGGCGTTGCCGCCCTTGTCGCCGCCTCCGCAAGCGGCGAGCGCGAGCCCAGCCACGGCGATGATCCACGTCCTGGTCATGAAGGCCTCCGCTTTCGGTACAGTTGGGGCCTGGCGGCCACGCCGGCCAGGCTCATGCACTTCAACTACTTGCGCCTCGTGGGCCTCAGCCGAAGCGGCCCGTGATGTACGCCTCTGTACGCTCATCCGCAGGGTGCGTGAACATCGTCCGCGTCGGCGCGACTTCCACCAGCTCGCCGCTCAGGAAAAAGGCCGTGGTGTCGGAGACGCGGGCGGCCTGCTGCATGTTGTGGGTGACGATGACCACGGCCACCTGCTCGCGCAACGTGTGCACAAGCTGCTCCACCTTCTCGGTGCTGATCGGGTCGAGGGAGGCGGTGGGCTCGTCCAGCAGGAGGATCTCGGGCTCGATCGCCAGCGCCCGGGCAATGCAGAGGCGCTGCTGCTGCCCGCCGGATAGGGCGAGGGCACTGTCGTCGAGGCGGTCCTTGACCTCGTCCCAGAGCGCGGCGCGCCTCAGCGCGTGCTCCACGGCCTCCTCCTCGTGCTGGCGCTCCTCCCGGGGGGCGATGCGCAGGCCGGCGGCCACGTTCTGGCGGATGGACATGGTGGGGAACGCCGTGGGCCGCTGGAAGACCATGCCCACCAGGCGCCGGACGGCGACGGCGTCCACGTCGTCCGCATAGATGTCGTGCTCGTCCAGAAGCACGGTGCCCCTGGCCCAGGCGCGCGGCACCGTCTCGTGCATCCGGTTCAGCGCCCGCAGGAACGTGGACTTGCCGCAGCCGGAGGGCCCGATGATGGCCGTGATGTGCCGGTCGGCGATGTCGAGAGTGATGTCCCGGATGGCCGTGACCGGGCCGAAGCCGGCCGACAGACGGCCCGCGCGGACGCGCGGGGGCGTGGCCGGCGCTGCCGCCCCCAGGGCGCGCGCCTCAATCGTTGCCACGGGCGAATCCCCGCCCGACGACGGCGCGTGCGCCGAGGCTGATGACCAGGACCAGGGCGATGAGGACGACGGCTCCGGCCCAGGCCTGGGCGTGTAGTTCGTCATAGGCGCTGATGGCATAGTTGAACACCTGAAGCGGGATGGCCGAGATCGGCTGGGTCAGGGAGACCGACCAGAACTGGTTGCCCAGGGACGTGAAGAGGAGCGGCGCCGTCTCGCCTGCGACGCGGGCGACCGCGATCAGCACGCCAGTGATCACGCCACCGAGTGCCGTAGGGAGCACGATGCGCAGCGCGGTACGCCAGCGGGCATAGCCCAGCGCCAGGGCCGCCTCCCGCAGCGCGGTAGGCACCGTGAGGACCATCTCCTCGGTCGTGCGCGTCACCGTGGGGATCATCATGAGGCCGAGGGCAATGCCGCCGGCCGCCGCCGAGAAATGGCCCACGGGCCGGACCAGGAGCTGCCAGGCGAAGATGCCGATCACGATGGATGGCAAGCCATTCAGCACGTCGGCGAGGAAGCGCACGGACGTCGCCAGGGGAGCGTTGCCGTGCTCGGCCAGGTACATGCCGGCGCCGATGCCGATGGGCACGCCCAGGAGCGACGCCACGCCCACGAGCATCAGCGTGCCGATGATGGCGTTGGCCATGCCTCCGCCTGGGACGCCCACCGGCCGCGGCATGTGCAGGAAGAAATCGAGGTTGACGGAAGAGGCGCCCTTCAGCAGCAGGTAGCCGAAGACGAGCAATAGCGGCAGCACGGCCGCCGCGGCGGCGAGGTAGGCGAGGGCGCCCATGATCCGGCCGGTCAGCTTCCGGCGAAGTTGGAGCCGGGTCGCCTTCATCGCGCCAGCCTCCCCGTCCGCCACACCAGCCAGCGCGCACCCGCGTTCACGATGAGCGTCACGACGAAGAGGACGAAGCCGGCGGCCATGAGCGCCGAGAGCTGGAGGTCGCCCGTGGCCTCGGAGAACTGGTTGGCAATGGCCGACGCCAGCGTGTAGCCGGGCGCGAAGAGCGAGGCCGAGATCTCCTGGCGATTGCCGATGACCATGGTCACGGCCATGGTCTCGCCCAGGGCGCGCCCGAGCCCGAGGATCACACCCCCCAGGATGCCCGAGCGCGCGAAGGGGATCACGGCCGAGCGGATCATCTCCCACTGCGTGGCGCCCAGCGCCAGGGCGGCCTCGCGCTGCGATCGCGGCACCGCCGCCAGCACTTCCCGGGAGACGGCCGAGATGTAGGGCAGGATCATCACGGCCAGGATGAGCGAGGCGGCGAGCAGGCTGGGACCGTAGGCCGGCCCCGAGAAGAACGGCGTCGCCCCCAGGCCCAGCGTGTCGCGCAGGAAGGGCATGACGTGCTCGCGCAGGATCGGCACGAGCACGAAGATGGCCCAGAGACCGAAGATCACGCTCGGAATCGCCGCCAGCAGGTCGATCAGGAACGCCGCCGGCCGGCGCAGCCACTCCGGCGAGTACTCCGTCAGGAACACCGCGGCACCCACCGCCAGGGGCGTCGCGATCAGCAGTGCCAGGAACGACGTCACCAGCGTTCCGTAGATCGCCGGCGCCACGCCGTAGACGTTGCGGACCGGGTCCCAGTCGCTGGAGGTGAGGAAGCCCAGCCCGAACTGGCGGAGCGCCGGCCACGCGCCCATGGTGACGACGACGGCGATGACCAGGAGAAGGAGCGGCACCGCGGCCGCGGCGGCGGTGGTGAGAACCGAGTAGGCCCGGTCGGCTGCGCGATGGCCCTGCAGGCGGACCACGCGGCGTCGCGGGCGGGGCCTCGCGGTCGCAACCTCTGCGGCGCGGCCGGCGAGTCCCGTGTGCGGCAATGGATCGACCATGCCTGGAAGGTCCGCCGCGACGGTAACGGCCGGAGGTGCGGATCGTAACGAACCGGTAACGAGATGAGTGCGGGCGCGACGGGGCAGACAGCGCGAACGGCTAGGTGGGCCGGAACCGGTACCCGAACCCGCGTACGGTCTCGATGTAGTCGCCGGCGAGGCCCAGCTTCGCGCGCAGCCGTTGGACGTGCATGTCCACGGTGCGCGTCTCGATGTGGGCGTGGATGTCCCAAGCATGCTCGAGGAGCTGCTGCCGGCTCTGGACGCGGCCCCGGCGCTCCAGCAGCGAGCTGAGCAGGCGGAACTCGGTGGGGGTGAGGTCCAGCTCCGCGCCGTCCACGGTGGCGCGGAGCGCGGCGAGATCCACGGCGATGGGCCCGCCGCGCAGGACGCGGCCGCCTGCGGAGACGGCGGGAGCCTGGACGCGGCGGAGCACGGCGCCGACGCGCAGGACCAGCTCGCGGGGCGAGAAGGGCTTGGTCACGTAGTCATCCGCGCCCAGCTCCAGCCCCTTGATGCGGTCGGCCTCCTCGCGCCGCGCCGTGAGCACGAGCACGGGGATCTCCTTCCACTCCTCACGGCGGCGCATCTCGGCCAGGACATCGTAGCCGGAGAAGCCCGGGAGCATGAGGTCGAGGAGCACGATGTCGGGGCGCTCGGCGGCGAGCGCCTCCAGCGCCTCCTCGCCCCCACTGGCGGTCCGGACGCGATAACCCTCCCGCGTCAGGTGATAGGCCACGAGAGCGGCGATGTCGCGCTCGTCCTCGACCACCAGCACCCGCGGGGCCGCGCTGCCCTGCGCCTGCCCTGTCGGCATCCACACCTTCCGTTGGGACCACGTACACAGTCGATCCCGGCAACGCGTCCGTCAACGGGCCGGTTCCGCGGCGGCCCGCTTTTTACACGACCGTTACCAAAGCGCGTGGCCCTCGTGTCAGGCCGGGCCGTTCGTAGGGTATGGGGACCGAGGAGGATCGATGACCGCATGGATCATGAGGATGAGCGGCCGGGACGAGTGGCTGCTGCACGCCCTCGTGCTGCGCCGCCGGAACTGGCTCGATACGGTGATGCGGGCAGCGACCCACCTGGGCGGCGCGCGCACGACCGTGTCGGCCGCCGCAATCCTGCTGGTGGCGGTTCCGCGAGGCGCGGGGTCGCGGGCGGCATTCGCGCTGGCGGCATCACACCTGGTCGCGCAGGCGATCAAGCGCGCGGTGAACCGGCCGCGGCCGCGCATGCCGGCGGGTGTCGAATCGCTGGTCCACGCGCCCGACCGCTTCAGCTTCCCGTCGGGACATTCCGCGGCCGCGATGTCGATTGCGCTCCCGCTCGCGGCGGGGCTGCCGCTGGCCGTGGGCGGAGCGGTCCTGGCGCTCGCGCTCCTGGTCGGCATCTCGCGCGCCTATCTCGGCGTCCACTACCCGGGCGACGTCCTGGCCGGCTGGATCCTGGCTCTGGCGGGCACGTTGTCCGCCGCGCCGACCCTGGGGGCGCTCGGGATACTCCCCTGATGCCTTCGAGTCGAAACCCGAGGTTCACCCGCGCTGCCCTGGAGATGCCTATGCTCCCCCTGCGGACCCTGCTGGCGCCGTACGATTCGCTCTCCCTGCCCGAGCGGGCCGGCGCTCTCGTGCTTGGGGGCGTGGGCCGAGGCCGCTGACGCGGCCGGGCAGGGGAGGAAGCCCGCGTCCGGGGTGGGCGGCCGCGCCCGGGGCGCGCTCGCTCGCCGCAGCGCGTCGGCCAACCGGGAGGTGCCTGTCCGGACTGCGCTGACACGCGCCGGGGAAGCCCCCCTTCCCGGGGCGCCGGCCGTACGCCAGCTTTCACGACATGCAGATCCGCAAACTCTTCCATAGCCGCCTGCTCGACGCCGGGCTCCTGGCCGCCGCACTCACGCTGGCCGCGTGGCGGTTCTGGCCCCAGCTGGCGGCCGCCGTGGGCGCGGGCCGGGCCGGCTCGCCCGCCCCGGCGCTTCGCGTCCAGACACTGCGTGGGGACACGCTGTCGCTGGCGGGGCTGCGGGGGAAGGTGGTGCTCGTCAACTTCTGGGCGACCTGGTGCCCGCCCTGCCGGGCGGAGATGCCGGGATTCCAGCACGTCTACGAGCAGAAGAAGGACCGGGGGCTGGTAATCCTCGGCCTCTCCACGGACGACGACGGTCCCCTCCCCGTCGCCGGCTACATCATCGCCCGCGGCATCACCTACCCGATCGCCATGTCCACGCTCGACACCGAGCACATCTTCGGCGGGATCCGCGCGCTGCCCACGACGTTCCTCATCGACCGGGCGGGCCGCGTCCGCTACCAGGTGCAGGGCCTGTTCACCCGGCCCGCTCTGGACCAGGCGGTGGAGCGGCTGTTGGAGGAGTAGCCCAGCCTCAGCCCCAGCCTCAGCCTCGCCTTGCCGGCGTGCCGCTGGCCTCGAGCACGCGCTGCCATTCCGCGTCCGTGACCGGCTGGACGGCGACGCGGGGCATGCGCACGAACTTCATCTCGGCCATGGTGGCATCCTGGCGGATCTCCGCGAGGGGCAGCGGGCGGGCGAGGCGCGTCACGGGCTCGACGTCCACGACCACGCGGTCGGCGGCGCCGGGGTCGGGGTAGGGCTCACCGACCACGCGGGCCAGGCCCTGGATCGCCTTGTCGGGCGCGGTGTGGTAGATGAGCACGTCGTCGCCGGGCTGGCAGGTGCGCAGGTTGCGCTGGGCAATGGCGTTGGCGACGCCGTCCCAGACGGCGCGCCCTTCCCGCACCAGGTCGTCCCAGCCGTAGGCGGTGGGATCGGCGAGAAACACCCAGCGGCTCATGCGGCACCGTCCCGGGCCCGCGGCCGGGGGTGAGACGCGCCGGCGAGGTACTCCGCGCAGCAAGCGCGGACCTCGTCGTCCGAAAGTACGTGGTCGGTCCGCTTGGCCAGCGCGAAGACATGGTTGCAGAGGCCGTCGTCCATGCCGTCGTAGCCGTGCTCGTCGAGCCAGAACTTGACGTTGCTCATTCCGCTCACGTGGCTGATCTCGATCACCTGGTGCCGCCCGAAGTGGTGGGCGGGCACCCCTGAGTAGACGAGGTCGGCGAGCCAGTCGTCGCCCAGCTTCCTGGCCTTGATGATCGCCGCGGCGTGCACCCCGGTACCGGTGCGGAACGCATCCGCGCCGATGACGGGGTAATTGGCCGGTATGCCCACGCCCGTGGCCGCGGCCACGGCCTCGCAGTACTCCGCGAGTCGGCCCAGCTCCCCTTCGTGCAGGCCCAGCAGCTTGAGGTTGACCAGCAGCAGGTCCATCTCCGTGTTGCCCACCCGCTCGCCGATGCCCAGCCCGGTGCCGTGCACCCGGTCGGCGCCGGCCTCCACCGCCGCCAGCGTGTTGGCGAGCCCCAGTCCCCGGTCCCGGTGCCCGTGCCAGTCGATCTTCACGTCCTCCCCCGAGGGCCGGACGATCTCGTCCCGCACGAACTTCACCAGCGCCCGGGCGCCCCGGGGCGTCGCGTGGCCCACCGTGTCCGCGATACACAGGCGCTTCGCCCCGCACTGGATCGCCAGGCCGTAGAGCTGCGCGAGCGTCTCGGGACGGGCACGGGTCGTGTCCTCGGTCACGTACATGACCGGCAACCCCTCCGCCACGCCGAAGGTGACCGCATCCTCCGTGGCTCGCAGCATCCGGTCGAGCGTCCAGCCCTCGGCGTACTGGCGGACGGGCGACGAGCCGATGAACGTGCAGGCCTCGATCGGGATCCCGACTTCCTGGGACACGAGCGCGATGGGCTCGATGTCGGCTCGGACCGTGCGAGCGGCGCAATTCGCGCCGATGGGCAGGCCCGCGTCCACGATCTCCCGCGCCAGCGCCCGCACGTCCGCCAGCGCGCGGGGACCCGCGCCCGGCAACCCGATGTCGGCGGTATGGATGCCCAGCGCGGCCATCAGGTGCAGGATCCGGATCTTGACTTCGATGGGCGGATCCTGCACCGAAGGCGATTGCAGGCCGTCTCGCAGCGTCTCGTCGTCGAGCTCGACCGGGTGGTCCGCGCTCCGCGGCCGGAGCTCGCCGGCATCCTCGGCGACGTTCCAGTCGTAGACGAGCTCGCGCTCGTGCATCGGGCACTCCTCGAGCGGAAGGGCTGGCTAGATTCGCCGCCCGGACGAACATTGTCAACGCGGGAGCGGTGGGGCTGGGGCGAGCACGAGAACGAGGACGTCCAGAGGGGGAATCGGGGGCGAATGGAGGAAGGGACCGCGGAGAGGGCGCAGGCCGAGCGGTTGCGGACGCCGGCGGTGGAGGCGGCCCGGTCGCACATCCGGGAGACCGACGAGACCACGATCGCGGACATGCTGGAGCTGGTGGTGGTGCCGGCGCCATCCTTCGGCGAGGCGGAGCGGGGCGCATCCATGCGGGAGCGCTTCCGGCGGCTGGGACTGGCCGACGTGGTCGTGGACGAGATCGGGAACGTGCTGGCGCGGCTCCCGGGCTCGGGCGCGCTGGCCGGGGACACGGCACCGGTGCTGGTCGCGGCGCACCTGGACACGGTGTTCCCCGCCGACACGCCTATCCGGGTGCGCCGCGAGCACGGGCGCATCCACGCGCCCGGCATCGCCGACAACTGCCGGGGCCTGGCTGCCGTGCTGGCGATCGCCCGGGCCATGCTGTACGCGGGCGTCCGACCCGCCGCTCCCCTGGTGTTCGTGGCCGACGTGGGGGAGGAAGGGGTCGGAGACCTGCGAGGTGTGAAGCACCTCTTCCGCGAGGACTCGCCCTGGCGCGCCGCCCGGGCCTTCATCAGCGTGGACGGCACGGGGGTGCGGCGCATCGTCACGCGGGGCGTGGGGTCCCGGCGCCTGCGCATCACGGTGGAAGGGGCGGGGGGCCACTCCTGGGCGGACTGGGGCGTGCCGAACCCGGTGAACGCGCTGGGGATCGGTATCTGCGAGCTTGCTCGGATCTCGCCCCCGCGCCAGCCGCGCACGGTGCTCACCGTCGGTCGCGTCAGCGGCGGCACCAGCGTGAACTCCATCCCCGATTCCGCCTGGCTGGAGCTGGACCTGCGCAGCGAGGCGGGCGAGCCGCTGCACGACCTGGAGGCGCGCTCGCGGCGGATCTTCTCGCAGGCTACGTCCGAGGCCAACGCCCGGCGCCGGCGCGGCACGCCCGCGCTGGGGCTGACCATTGACCTGATCGGCGATCGGCCCACGGGCGAGACCGCCTCGGGCTCGGCCATCGTGCGGGCCGCGCGAGCGGCCACTCGCGCCGTGGGCGAGACGGCGGAGCTGGTGTCCTCCTCCACCGACGCCAACGCAGCGATGGCGCTGGGCATCCCGGCCATCGCCATCGGCGCCGGAGGGGAAGCGGGCGGGACGCACACCCTGGACGAGTGGTACTCCAACGAGAAGGGACCCGAGGGCGTGGAGCGGGTGCTGCTCGCCATCCTCGGGGTCACCGGCCTTGCCTGACCCGGGGCCCGCGGCGGTGCCGCTGATGCCCGCCGGCGACGACGTCGCCGGGGCGTACGACCGGTGGGCCGCCTCCTACGACGCCGACGTCAATCCCACGCGCGACCTGGACGCGCTGGTGCTCCGCTCCTCCGGCCTCGAGCTGGGGGGCGCGGACGTGCTGGAGCTGGGCTGCGGCACGGGCAAGAACACGGCGTGGCTCGCGCGGGCAGCCCGCCGGGTGGTCGCCCTGGATTTCTCCCGCGGCATGCTCGAGCGCGCTCGCTCGCGGCTCCCGCCCGGCCGCGTGCACTTCGTCCGCCACGACGTGCGCCAGCCCTGGCCCGTGCGCTCGAGCTCCATGGACGCCGTCATCGGCAACCTGGTGCTCGAGCACGTGGCGGAGCTGGGCCCGATCTTCACGGAAGCGGCGCGGGTGCTGCGCCCCGGCGGGCGGCTCTTCCTCTGCGAGTTCCACCCCTTCCGCCAGTGGGGCGGCCGACAGGCCCGCTTCACGGACCCGGCGACGGGCGAGATGATCCATGTCCGGGCGTACGTGCACTCCGTGTCCGACTACGTCAACGGCGGGCTCGCGGCCGGGCTGCGTCTCCTCCACCTGGGCGAGACCCACGAGGCCGGCGCCGCGCCGGACGCCCTTCCCCGCCTGCTGTCCCTTCTCTTCCAGCGCCCGTAGCGGGGCGCCGAGGGCACTCCTCTTGCACCGGGTCTGTCCCGCCCCGCGTCGAGCGGCGCGGAACCCCCTGGCGGAAGGGAGCTGGCTCATGTACCTCCTCTGGATGGCCCTCCTCGGGCTGATCGCAGGCGCGATCGCCAAGCTGATCATGCCCGGCAAGGATCCCGGCGGCATCATCATGACCATGCTGCTGGGCATCGCCGGCTCCATCGTGGGCGGGCTGCTCGGCCGGATGCTGGGCGTGGGGCACGGCGGGCAGGGCGACCTGACGGCGGGGCTGATCGGCTCCGTCATCGGCGCGATCATCCTGCTGGCGATCTATCGGATGTTCGTGGGCCGGCGGCGGAACGACGTCGTCTGAAAGGACCTCAGCGTCCTTCCACGTCCAGGAGTCCGGTGTAGCGCGTCAGGATCACGGCGAGGAGGAAGAGGAGCAGCCCCGCTCCGAAGAAGATGGCCACGGGCGGATGCCATTCCAGGCGGCCCTCGCCGATGAGGTCGCGGCCGTACACCTCGGCCGCGAAGATGGCGACGATGGCGAAGCACGAGGAGTGCTCGCGTCGCACGACCACGCGCCAGGAGAAGGGCAGGTCCGCCGGCCGCCAGCCCGCCAGCCGCGGCAGGAAGGCCGGGGTGGCCGCGGCCCAGGCGGCGTACGCGTCGCCGAAGGTCCGGCGCAGGTACGCCTCCTCCGCGTACATGATACGCTCGTAATAGACCCAGAAGACGAGGCCGACGATGAGCGCGAACTCCCAGGAGCGCAGCCAGAGGGCGAGGCCGGCCCAGATCAGGTAGTTGCCGAGGTAGAGCGGGTGCCGCACCACGGAGTACCAGCCGGAGGTGTTGAGCGCGCCGCCGCCGGGCGCGCGCGTCTGGCGGGCGGAGGTGCCGCCGGGCACCCGCCCCACGGTGTGCGCCCGGATCAGCTCTCCCGCGAAGGCGACGCCCAGGCAGAGCAGCGCCCAGAACCCCGCCGCCACACCCGCGACCGGCGGCGGCGGGTCGAGCCGGAGCTCGAGCAGCATGAGGGCGACCAGCACGAGCGGGAACTCGCTCCGCCGCTTGAAGAGCCAGTTGCCTTGCTGCTCGAGTTCTTCCTGCAGAGCCATGCGTTCGCGCGGCGCCTAGGCGTCGCCCTCCAGCAGCGAGTTCGCGGCCAGGCTCACGCTGCCATTGATACCGCGGATCACGCTGTTTTCGCCGATCAGCGAGTCGTGCAGCCGCGACCGCTCCACGCGGACTCCCTCGCCCAGGATGCAGTCGCGCAGGGAAGAGCCGCGGATGACGCAGCCGCTCTCGAGGGTCACGTTGGGGCCCACCTCCGCGTCCTCGAGCTCGACGCCGTGCTCGATGCGGACGGGGTCGTGGATGCGGGCGTTGTGGCTGGATGTCGGGCGCAGCGCCCGGCCGTGCTCGAGGAGGTGGCGGTTGGTCTCGATCAGCGTTCCCACCTGGCCGGCGTCGTACCAGCCCTCGACTTCCTCCACGAGGATGTTGCTCCCGTGGTCGATCATGTACTGGAAGGCGTCGGTGATGTAGAACTCGCCGGACGGGCCGGGAGCGCTCTTGAGCGTGTGGTCCACGCCCTGGAAGAAGAGGCGCCAGTCGCGGATGTAGTAGAGCCCGATGTTCGCGAGCTTCGAAATCGGGTCCTTGGGCTTCTCCACGATGCGCCGCATCATCCGGTTGGAGTCGTGGATGACCACGCCGAACCGCTGGTAGTCCTCCACCTCCTTGACCCAGATCACGCCGGCCACGTCCTCGCCCACGCGGCGGGTCAGGGAGAGGTCGGCGTCGAAGAGAGTGTCCACATAGATGATGAGGACATCCTCGTCGATGAAGGGCTGCGCCAGCTTCACGGCGCCGGCGGTGCCGTTCTGCACGGGCTGCTCGATGAAGTGCGAGCGGAACTCCGGGTACTCCGTCCCGATGTACGCCTCGATCCTCTCCTTCAGGTAGCCCGTGATGAAGACGATCTCTTCGACGCCGAGCGCCTTCAGGTCGTCCAGGATGTAGCTCATCACCGGCCGACCGCCCACGTGCAGGAGCGGCTTGGGCGTGTGATACGTCTGCGGGCGAAGGCGCGTGCCCTTCCCCGCGAGGGGAATGATGACTTTCACGGGATCTCTCCTCGGGTTCCGTCCTGAGCCGTCGCGCGTGTCCGCTTCCTGGCCCGGGCAGGCGCGGCCATGCGCGCCCAAGGATGCGCGAGCCGCGGGGCGGCGTCAAATCGGGCGCCGGCTGGAGCGGGCGCCGTCGAAGGGCTCTACCTCGCCAATTCCGGCGCAATTTCCTACGTTGCCTTGCTCGACGACCTGAGCTCGATGCGGCCGGCACATCCCGGCGAACCGATAGCCAAGGAGAGCGAATGAGACGAGCCGCGGCGGTGCTGACGGCGCTCGCGCTGACGGCGCCCGCGATGGCGCGCGCGCAGCAGACAGGCTCGGTGCAGTCCGCGTTCGGCGGCATCACCGTGATCGGGACCGGCACCGTCCGGCGCACGCCGGACGTGGCGGTCGTCTCACTGGCGGTGGAGACCATGGCGGCCAACGCCCGTGCGGCGGCCCAGGATAACGCGACCCGCATGGATGCCGTGATCCGGGCGCTGCGCCAGGCGGGAATCCCGGCCGAAAAGATCCGGACGACGTCGTACAACCTGAACCCGGAGTACCAGTACACGCAGGCGACGCCGACCAAGCCGGGGGAGCAGCGCCTGGTCGGCTACCGGGCGAGCAACACGGTGGAGGTGCGCGTCGACTCCATCCCGCGGGTGGGCCTGGTGCTCGACGCTGCGGTGGCGGCCGGCGCCAATCGCGCGCTGGGCATCAGCTACCAGCTGCGCGACCCGGACGCGGCGCGGCGGGAGGCGCTGCGCGCGGCTGTGGCCAACGCCCACGCCGATGCCCAGGCGCTGGCCGAGGCGGCGGGACAGAAGCTGGGGCCGCTGCTGGGGCTCTCGACCTCGGGCTTCGTCCAGCCGCCCATGCCCATGTTCGGGGCGCGCAAGGTCATGGACATGGCGGCGCAGGCGCCCACGCCCGTCGAGCCCGGCGAGCTGGAGATCTCGGCCACGGTCACGGCGGTCTACTGGATCGCCGGCCCGGCCGGCGAGAGCCGATGACGCCCGGGCGGCTGAGGCGGGCGCTGACGCGGAATCGGGCTGCCACGGACCCGGCGGCGGATGACCCGCGGCTCGTGGGGCGCACCTACGCGATCCCCTTCGAGCGCATCTGGCAGGCGACGCTGGGGCTGGCCCGGTCCCGCCGCGGCTGGACGGTGCTGAGCGCCGACGACATCGAGGGGCAGATCCGGGCCGAGGCGCGCACGCCGCTGGGCTTCGTGGACGACGTCATGATCCACGTGATGCTGGATGCCGACGCCCAGACGCGGGTGGACCTGGTCTCCGCGTCACGCAAGGGCAGCGGGGACCTGGGCAAGAACGCGCGCCGCATTGGCAAGTTCCTGCGGGCGCTGGACGAGCGGCTGGGGAGCCGGCGGCGGTGAGCGGCCTCCGGGAGCTCCAGCACCCCGCACTTCTACCGGCAGGCGACGTGGCCGCCGGCGGCGCCGGCCGTGCCTGAAGCCTCCGCCGGCGTCACGCTTCTCGAGGGCGCCCTCGTCGTGACCTGCGACGACGCGCTCCGCACGGACTACCTCACGGTGGCCGTGGCCGGCGCGGCCATTGTCGCGGTGGCGGAGCCGGCGGCCGCCACCTCCGCCTTTCCCGGCGCGGAACGCGTGGACTGCGCCGGCCGGATCCTGCTGCCCGGCCTCGTGAACGCGCACCTCCACCCCGAGCTGCAGATCCTGAAGGGAGCCGTGGAGGAGCGGTCCCTGCACGGCTGGGCCGAGGCCGACCACTTCGACGGCGCCCTGGCCGTCCTCGACTCGGACGAGGGGCGCGAGCTGCAGCGGGCGGCGGTCCGCGCGGCGCTGGCGGACTGCCTCCTGGGCGGGACGACCATGGTGGGAGTCTACGGGATCACACGCGGCGCCAACGAGATCGCGGCGGAGGAGCTGACCGGCCTGGGACTGCGGGGCGAGGTCACGGTCCGCGACATCACCTTCGGAGAGTCGGCGCCGGCGGCGGTGCCCTGCCGCTACCGGCTGCACGCCGAGGAGGCGCTCACGGAGGAGGAGCTGCGCGCCGCCGCCGGCGCCCACGCCCGCGGCGAGCGCCTGGTCATGCATGCCGCCGAGACCGAGCACCGCCTGCAGCTGGCGGTGGAGCGCTTCGGCACCACCACGATCCGGCTGCTGGAGCGCTACGACCTGCTCTCGCCGCGCATGCTGCTGTCCCATGCCGTGCACATCGACGAGGGCGAGCGGGAGCTGCTGGCGCGGACGGGCACGCCCATCGTATCCTCGCCCACGGCCGAGCTGAAGCTGGCCGACGGCGTGGCCCCCGTGGTCGACCTGGTCGCCCGGGGCGGCGTCGTCGCCCTGGGTACGGATGCCGTGGTCTGCAACAACTCCAACGACATGTTCCTGGAGATGCGGCAACTCGGGCTGGTGCAGAAGCTGCGCTACGGGGCCGGCGCCCTTCCCGCGGAGCGGATCTTGCGCGTCGCCACGCGTGGCGGCTCCCGCGCGCTGGGCGTCTCCGGCACGGGCGCCATCGCGGCCGGCCGGGCGGCCGATCTCGTGCTGGTGGACGCCGGCAGTTCTCCTCTCCAGCCGCTGATCCACCGCAGTGAGTACTCCAACGTCGCGGCGAACCTGGTTTACTCCGCGACCGGCGCCGATGTGACGGATGTGATGATCGGCGGAGAGTGGCGTGTGCGCGAGCGGCGTCTGCGGGCACGGGACGGCTCGCGGCAGGAAGCGATCCTCGAGGAGCTCGGACGGGCCGCCACCCATCTTTACGACCGGGTGCTCTGACGAACATGGCGCGACCGCAGACGCGAACCCAGATCCCCAAACGGCTGCCTCTCCTCCCGATGCGCAGCACGATCGTATTCCCGAGCGGCGTGATCGGCGTGCAGATCGGGATGGCCTCGTCGCTGGAGATGATGGCGGCCAACACGCAGACTCCCCTGCTCGTGGCGCTGGTGGTGCCGCCGGGCGGGCCCGACGATGCCATCGATCCCCGGGCACTCACGCGCAAGATCGGGGTCGCCGCCCGGCTGTCCGACCGGCTGAACCTCCCCGGCGGCACGATCCAGGCTACGGTCCAGGGCATCCAGCGCGTGCTGCTGACGCGGGTCGAGGAGACGAACGGGTACTTCATGGCCCGCATCGACGCCGTGCAGGAGATCGACGCGCCCGAGGACGCGGCCGAGGACCTCATCACCCGCATCATCACCGACCTGGACGGTCTGTCGTCGGAGGTCGACCGTGTCTCCAAGGAGGTGCCGCGCATCCTGCGCATGAACGTGCGCGACCCCGGCCGCTTCGCCGACCTGGTCGCCTCGCTGGCCAACTTCAGCGTGGGGGCCAAAGAGGAAGTGCTGCGTCGCCTCGAGATCGAGGACCGGCTGCGCTACGTCCACGACGAGCTGCAGGGCCAGCTGGCGCGGGTGCGGAAGATCGGCGAGACCGCGGACCAGGAGTCCGCGGCCGAAGCCGACACCCTGTCACCCGCGGAGAAGGGCGAGCGGCTGCGGGACCACATCAAGCGGCTGCAGTCGGAACTGGGCGAGGTGGACCCCATCGAGCGCGAGGCCATCGATTTTCTGCGCCGGATCGAGCTGGGTAGCCTGCCGGTGCGGGTGGCGGCCGAGGCGCGCTCGGAAGTGGAACGGCTGCGCTCGCTCGGCACCAGCTCCGCCGAAGCGGCCGAGATCCGCAATTCCCTCGACTGGCTGCTGCACATGCCCTGGCGCCAGCGCGCCAGCGGCGACCCGAGCGAGATCGACCTCAAGCACGTGATGCAGGAGCTGGATGCGGAGCTGCTGGGGCTGGAGGAGCCCAAGAGCCGGCTGCTCGACTACCTGGCCGTCGGCAAGCTACGAGGCGACCTGCGCGGTCCGATTCCCTGCATCGTCGGACCGCCGGACGTGGGCAAGACGTCGCTGATCAACGCGCTCGCCCGGGGGCTGGGCCGGCCCGTGGCCAAGCTCGAGCTGGGCAACCGGGGCGAGGCGCACCTGATGGGCACCCGGCGGACGCGCGCCGGCGCCCAGCCGGGCAAGATCGCCGAGGCGCTGCGCGACGTGGGCGTGCGCGACCCCGTCTTCGTGCTGGCGGAGATGGACGAGATCGGACTGGGCAAGGTGGATGGCGATCCGATCGAGGCCATGGAGGACACCCTCAGCTGGGAGGGTCGCGAGGACTTCGTCGACCTCTACCTCGGGCTCCCCTTCGATCTGAGCCACGCCCTCTTCGTGGCCACGGCGCAGGACTTCTTCCGGGTGCCTCGCGACCTGCGCGAGCTGCTGGTGGAGATCCGGCTGGCGGGATACACGCCGGAAGAAAAGGTCGAGATCGTGCGCAGCCGACTGCTCGACCGCGTCATCGCGGAGCACGGCCTCGACCCGGACGACGTCGCCTTCGACGACGCCGTGCTCGCTTTCCTGGCCCGCGGCTACGCCCGCGATGCCGGACTGGGGCAGATGCGCCGCGCGCTTTCCACGCTGCTGCGCACCCGCGCCCGCGCCAAGGCCGAGGGCGACCTCGGCACCTGGAGCTTCGACGTCGACAAGATCGAGGAGATCCTCGGGCTGCCTCGCTACGTCGCCACGCCGGCCGAGAACGCACCCGAGATCGGGGTCGTCACCGGCCTGGCCTGGACCGCCGCCGGCGGCGAGCTGATGTTCATCGAGGCCCTCAAGATGCCCGGCAGCGGCCGGCTCATCATCACCGGCATGCTGGGCGACGTCATGCGCGAGTCGGTGAACGCCGCCTACTCCTACGTCCGCTCCCGGGGCGAGGAGCTCTGCATCTCGGAGGAAGCCTTCAAGGACCACGACATCCACGTCCATTTCCCCGTGGGCGCGATCCCCAAGGATGGCCCCTCGGCGGGCATCGCCGTGACGCTCGCCATCGCCTCCACCCTATCTAACCGCCCTGTACGTCACGACATAGCCATGACAGGTGAGGTCACGCTCCGCGGGAAGGTGCTGGAGATCGGGGGCGTGAAGGACAAGGTGCTCGCCGCCTATCGCGCCGGCATCCGCGACCTCATCCTGCCGCGGGGCAACGAGCGGGACCTGCGCGACGTGCCGGACGACGTCCGGGAAGCGATCCATTTCGATTTCGTCGAGCGCATGGACGAAGTGCTCGGCCTCGCCCTGCTCGACCCCCTGCCCTCCGCTCATCCCGACATCGCGCCCGACGCCGCCCGCGGTCCCGAAAAGCCGGCGCGAAAACGTCAGGAGGAGGCACGGGAGCCGAAGGCTGCGGCGGCGGGGAAGAGGACGCGCTCGAAGCGGAACGACTGAACGTCCCCGCCCTGCTCGACTCATTCCCTCACCGCGATGATCTCCATGACGCCGGGCGTGACCATGCGCACGCCCGGCGCCGCCGCAGCCGACCGGAACGTGTCCTGGATGGAAGCGGCCTGTTCGCCGGCGAAGTACCCCAGCTCTACCAGCCGTGCAAGCCCCGAGTCGAAGAAGGTGGCGGGCCACTGCCAGGTGAACTCGCGCGGCGACACAACGTCGACGATGGGGCGCAGCTCGATCGTGCGGAAGCCGACCTGTTCGAGCCACCCCGGCAGCTCGAAAGGAAGCGCCTCGACCGGTCGAGCGCGATCACGCGCCCGGACCGCCCTACAACCTCGGCCAGATCGAGCGCCGCCCACCCGGGCCCCGAGCCCACGTCCACGATCCGGTCGCCGGCGGTAAACCCCGCGCGACGCCAGGCGTCGGTCGCGCGAGAGCGCCACACCGCGTGCTGCAACGACAGGCGTGCCGCCTCGGCCTCGCCCGTGCCCAGAACGTAGTCCGATCCGGGTAACGTCCGCTCGCGTTCTGCCATCCCCATGTTCGCCTCCGCGGCTGCTGGTCCATCGAACGATCGGACGCCGCGCCCGCGGGGGCCACCCGATTCTTGCGCTCAGGGGCCAGCCCGATGCCTGCCCTTGCGCCCGCGCTTGCCGCCAACTCCCTTTTCCGGATGCACGAATACGACGATTTCGAGGAGCTGCGCGCCGCCGGCTACGCGCTCGTGGACGAGGCGATCCGCCATCTCGACCGGTCGGCGGACGGGCCGGTCGAGACGCTGAAGAGCGCCGACGAGCTGGCGCAGTCCTTCGGCCCGCCGCCGGCGGCGGGCCGTCCCTGGCGCGAGGTGCTGGCCGACCTGCGCGAGAAGGTGGTGGACGAGAGCAACCGTCTCGCCCACCCGATGTACATGGGCCAGCAGGTCTGCCCGCCGCTGCCCCTGCCCGCGCTGGCCGACGGGCTGGTCTCCATGCTCAACCAGTCCCAGGCGGTCTGGGAGATGTCGCCCGCCGGCACCATGCTGGAGCACGAGCTGCTGCGCTGGTTCGCGCGCATGGCCTTCGGCACGGGGGGCGGGGACGACGCCTTGGGCTCCTTCGTCTCCGGCGGCAGCGCCGGGAACCTGACGGGGCTGCTGGCGGCGCGGGCCCGGGCCTTCCCCGATGCCTGGGCGAAGGGAGCGCCGCCGGGGGTGGTGCTCATCACCGGGGCCCAGGCGCACTACTCGGTGGCGCGCGCGGCGGGCATCCTGGGACTGGGCGCGGACAACGTGGTGGCGGTGGGCACCGACCCGCGCCACGCTACGGACGCGCGCGCCATAGCGGCGGCCCTTCGCTCGGCCGCTGCCGAGCGGCGGCCCGTGCTCGCCGTGGTCGCCAGCAGCGGCTCCACCGCGACCGGCTCCTTCGACGACCTGGAGTCGATCGCGGACGCCTGCGCGGAGCACGGCGTGTGGCTGCATGTGGACGGCGCCCACGGCGCCTCCGCCGTGCTGTCGGACGCGCACCGGCACCGGGTGCGGGGCCTCGAGCGGGCCGACTCTCTCTCCTGGGACCCGCACAAGATGATGTTCCAGCCGCTGTCCACCGCGGTGGTGCTCGTGCGCGAGCAGCGCTGGCTGCGGGCGGCGTTCCAACAGGAAGCACCCTACCTCTTCCACGCCCACGGTGGCTCCGCGGCGCCGGACATGGGCAGCTACACCTTCCAGTGCAGCCGGCGGGCGGACGCGATCCGGCTTTGGGTCGCCCTGGAGCATTACGGCACCCGTCGCCTGGGCGAGCTCTACGACCACACCTGCGCGCTGGCGGCGCACTTGTACCAGCGCCTGCTGTCGAGCGACGACTTCCAGCCGGTCCACGAGCCCGAATCGAACATCCTGTGCTTTCGCTGGATGCCGGCCGGCCCGGGCGACGACGCCCGCCTCAACGACGCGCAGGACCGCCTGCGCGCCGCCTTCGTGGCCGCCGGCCGCGGCTACATCGTCGCCACCACGCTTCTCGACGGTCGCCGCGTGCTCCGGGTCACCCTCATCAACCCCCGCACCACCACCGCGCACGTGGACCGCATGCTGGACGGGCTCCGCCAGACCGCCGCCAGCCTATAGAACAGATTCATTCACCACAGAGGCACAGAGGGCACGGAGAACGGATAACAGATTCTGTTGTTTACTACAAAACGGCGCCGGCAGCGTCGCGAATCCGGCAGTACTGCCGGCTCCGAGACTCTGAGGCTCTGCGGTGAATGGTGTTGTTGTCAGATCTGCTCGTAGCGCTGGATGAGATCGCGGATTCCGGGCGGGATCGGGATGCTCTCCCCCGTGCCGTAGTCGTACATCACCTGCACGCTCTCGCCGCTGGCGAGCAGGTCGCCGGTGGCGGAGCGCAGCTCGTATTCCATGGCCCAGCTCTTTTCGCCCAGGCGGGAGACGCGGGCGTAGGCTTCCAGCGTCTGGGGGAAGAGCATGCGGGCGTGGTAGCGCACCGCGGAGCTGGCCAGGATGTAGGAGATGCCGTCCAGGCCACTCCGGTGCACGACCTCCCGCCAGTAGGCCGCACGCGCCTCCTCGAAGTAGACCAGCGCCAGCGAGTGGTGCGCGTGCCCCATCGGGTCGAGGTCGCGGAACCGGACCTCGACCGGGTGCTTGAAGCGGAAGACCGGTCCCGGGTCAGCCATCGCGCGTGATCGCCCGCAGCAGGCCACTGGCCGCCAGCAGCAGCAGCGCCAGCTCCAGCACGTCCACGCCCGGCAGGAACAGGCCGGGCGAGGTGACGCCCAGGATGGCGAGGACGGTGCCCAGCGTCAGGGTCAGCACGGCCGCGAGGAAGATCCAGCCGGTCCACGCCCGCAGGCGCTCGCGCCCGGCCGCTGGAACCGCATCACCAGCGCCCATCAGTCCTCCTGTTCGCCCAGTCCCGGGTGTAGCGGGTCGTCAGCCTGGCGCGCCAGCCGCGCGACGGGCGGCAGCCCGGCCAGTCGCCGGCGAATCTCGGCGTGCAGTGCCGGCGCGGCCGCCAGGATGCCGGGGATGCGCGGGTCCGGCCGGTTGTACACCAGCGGCGCGCCAAGCAAGTCCGTGGCCGCGCCGCCCGCCTCCCGCACCAGCAGCCCGCCGGCACAGAGGTCCCACTCGCTCTTGGGCCCGCGCGAAAGAAACAGGTCGCCCGCCCCTTCCGCCAGCCTGGCGAGCTTGTAGGTCGTGCTGCCCAGCGGCAGCAGCTCGAACCCGGCGAACGGCTCGAACTCCCCGTCGCGTATCTCGCTGCGGGAGGCGAGGATGACTGGCCGGGCCCCGTGTGGCCGCAGTGCCAGGCGCCGCCACCGGGGCGAGGGCGGAAGAGACGGAGTGGGTGCCGCCGGGTCGTCCGCCAGTGCGTCCTCGAGCTTCCAGGCCCCACCACCGCGCCAGCAGGCGTAGAGCTCGCCCGTGGCAGGGTTCAGGATCACGCCCAGCACGGCGCGGCCCTTCTCGGCCAGGCCCACGGAAACGCCGAACTCGCGGCGGCCCGCGATGAAGGAGCGCGTGCCGTCGATGGGGTCCACGATCCAGACCCGGTCCCGGCGCAGGCGCTCCGGGTGGTCGGCCGTCTCCTCCGAGAGCCAGCCGTAGGCCGGGCGGGCGTCCAGCAGCCGCTGGTGGAGGATGCGGTCGGCCTCGAGGTCCGCGGCAGTTAGCGGCTGCTCCGGCGACTTGTGCGTCACCTGCATGTCCTGGCCGAAGCTGCGCATGACGGCGCGCCCCGCCTCGATCGCCGCCGCCAGCGCCAGCTCGAGGTCGCCCATCCGCTCCGCGTCGGTCA
>JADGQX010000368.1 GCA_017881445.1 Gemmatimonadota bacterium
ACCAGGTCCCCGACCGCCAATTGCGGCGCTTCAGGCCGCTTCGGCTCGGCGCGCTGGGAGAGATCGAGCACCGGCGCGGAGACCGGGAAGCTCTGATATCGTACGCCGTGCCGGGAAACAGCCCACTGCACCGCCTCGGGCAGCTCGTGCTCGCCGCGCCGGGACTGCGGCACCTCCCGGCAGGCCTGGAAGATGGTCTTGTCGAAAAGCCACAGGTTCATGCTCAGCCGAGCGCGCGGTACCCCCGCCGCGCCTTCCGGCGGCTTCTCCCGGATCCCCCGCAGCGACCCGTCCTCGGCGATGTCCAGCGTGGCGTAGCTGGCGATCCGGTCAGCGGGAACGCCGCCGGCAACCAGCGCCCGTGCGCTGAACGCCGGAAGCGCCGGCGCCTCCATCCGACGCAGCTGCCCGAGGACGGAGGCCGGGTAGTAGTTGTTCCCATCGAGCACGACGAAGGGCGACTGAGCGACGAGCATCTCGGCCGCGAGCACCGCGTCGGCGGTGCCGGTCGGCTTCGTCTGGACCGCGTACATGACGCGGATGCGCGTGGGCTTGCCGAGGCCGAAGGGCCCGTATCGCTGCCGCACCAGGTCGTGCTCCGGCCCGAGGACCAGGATGGCCTCGGAGAAGCCCGCGTCGGCCAGCCCGCTCAGGATGTAGTCGAGGAAGGGCCGCCCCGTACCGGCGACGGGGACCATCGCGTTCATTCCGGCGTCCGCCATCGCGGACTGGGCCGCGTCCAGCACCGCCGCAGGGTCGGCGGCGCGCATGCGTGTGCCGAGCCCGCGGGCGAGGACGACCGCGCGCATCGCGATCATGAGTCGCGCCCTCCCGGCGCCGAAGAGCGCCGCATAAGCGAAGATACGGCCCAGCCTCCGGGGGCCATCGGCATCAGCGCGCTGCCTGGCCCTCGAGCTGCGGCAGGATACGATTGCCGAAGCTGACGTTGTGCTCGGACTCGAGGACGAGGCGCTGGCCGTCGAAGTGGAGGCCCATGGTGGTGTAGTACGGGGTTTCGTAGAGACTGAGTTTCACCGTGAAAACGTCGGGCGCGGTCCAGGCGCCGGTGGCGGCGACCGCGTTCTCGGGCCAGACGCTGGTCACGGTCTCGAGGCCGTTGCCGAAGCCGCTCCGACTCTTCACCCATGTGCCGTAGCCGAACGGGATCCGGCTCTCGGCTTTTCCCGTGCGCACGAGCAACGCGGGCTGCTTGCCCCGGAGGTCCAGCGCCAGCGCCCGGATGCCGCGGGCGTTCTCGGGGAAGCGGTACCACCGGCCGCTCACCTTCCCAGCCATCGGACTCGTGCGCTCGCCCGTGACGGGGTGCAGCGTCAATGATGCCAGTCGTGACCGGAGCCGCTGAACGGCCGCCGGATCGTCGGGGAGCGGCGTCGCCTGCATGGCCGGGAGGAGCTTGTCCCAGGCAAGGTTCATGACGGCGCCCATGTCCCGCACGCCGCTCGTGATCACCAGCACGGCATCCAGGTCGGGCAGCACGATACAGTACTGCCCGAACGCGCCGTCGCCCCGGAACGCGTGGTGGCGAGTGCGCCAGAACTGGTAGCCGTAGCCCTGGTTCCAGTCGCTGTTCGGATCGCCGCCATTGGCCGTCTGCAGGCTCGTGGCCGCCTCGATCCACGCCGGCGGGACCAGCTGCCGCCCGTGCCACATGCCCTTCTGCAGCAACATCTGGCCGAATTTCGCGATATCCTCGGTCCGGAGGCGGAGCCCGTAGCCGCCGGCGTCGATCCCCTGCGGGCTGGTGTCCCACGTCGGCGTCTCGATTCCCAGCGGCTGGAAGAGGCGCGGCTCGAGGTAGTCCAGCACCGTCTGCCCGGTCACCTTCTGCACGATGGCCGAAAGCATGTAGCTGGCCGGCGTGTTGTAGAGGAAGTGCGTGCCCGGCGTGAAGGGGACGGGGTGGGCCAGGAAGATCTTCGTCCACGGCTGGCTCGTGCTGTCGGTGGTGAGCCCGAGCGAGGCCTCCGTCTGGTGCCCCGTGGACATGCGCAGCAGGTCGTGGACGCGCATGGCCCGGAGATTGGCGCTCGGACTGGCGGGCGCATCCTCGGGGTAGAACTTCACGACCGGGTCATAGATGCTGAGCTTGCCCTCGGCCGCGGCCAGCCCGACGGCCGTGGACGTGAAGCTCTTGCTCAGCGAGTAAAGCACGTGTGGTGTGCGCGCGTCGTAGGGCGCCCACCAGCCTTCCGCCACCACCTTCCCGTGGCGCAGGAGCATGAAGCTGTTCATGGCGTCGATCTGCGAGTCCGCCGCCTGGACCCAGGCGAGGACCGCGCCGGAGGAGATGCCCTGCGCCTCGGGGGTACTGCGCGGAAGGGCACCGGCCGCATCCTGCGCGGCCAGGCGCGTACGCATGGCGGGCGGAAGCGCCGGAAGCGCGAGCAGCAGTGCCAACGGCAGAAGTCGTCTCATGTTGGGCTCTCGCAAACAGGTTGAATCCGGACCGGCTGACTCCCTCGCCGGGCAGGGGTCGTTCACGCGAAGGTGCGAAGTGCCGAAGGCGCAAAGGGACTCCGGGCGAACCCGACGGCGGCCGGGCAAGGCCTGAATCCGGCTCGATGTAATAGAAACTGCTCGATTCCGGCCAGGCCCGTTACCGGCGTTACTCGGGGGCTTCGTGCCTTCGGCCCGTCGTGTCTGCGCGCGCCCCTACCGCGCGGCCGCCGGTATCACCGGCAGCGTCACGTGGGACGGGTGCGCGGCATCGTGGAAGATGCGCTGGTGCGCCTTTACGAAGCGCGTGTCGCGCTCGTTGTCGCCGCCGGTGTTGAGGTTGCGGTCGTACTTGGGGAACGCCGCCGATTCCACGGTGACGCGCAGCCGGTGGCCCGCGGGCACCACCATGCCGGTGAACCAGAGGTCGATGTCGTACTTCTCGATCTGGCCGGGCTTCAGCCGTGCCGGCTTGTCGAAGCCGTGGCGGAAGCGGGCGCGGGCGATGCCGTCCTGGATGCGCCAGGCGCGGCCGTCGGGGAAGACGTCCAGCAGCATGACGTGCCAGTCCGTGTCGCGGGCGTCGGTCGCCGCCCACACCGTGGCCGACATCGGCCCGGTGATCTCCACGTCGCTCTTTAGCGGAGCGGTGGTGAAGACGAGCATGTCGCGGCGGGTGCGCTCCACCTCGGCGTAGTCCTCGTTCAGGCTCAGCTCCAGCTCGCGGGCGTCCACCAGGTAAGGGGTGGGGTCGCCCGGGTCGTAGGTGAAGGTGTCGGGCCGCTCGGTGGCGCGCGCGGCGGGCGGGATCGTGTCGAGCACGCCGTCGCCCGCGGAGCCGTTGGCGGCACCGGCGGAGTGCAGGTAGAAATGGGTGAAGCGCGTGCCCGGCAGCGGCCAC
>JADGQX010000143.1 GCA_017881445.1 Gemmatimonadota bacterium
AGCTGCACGGAGATGACGGCAACGGGGTGGGCCGCATCCACGTCCGCCGGCAGGAAGTTGTGCCCCAGCACGAGCTTGCCCTTGAAGATGCTGGTCCAGCCGGCGCCGAGCCCGCGGATGCTCACGCTCGTCACCCGGTGGCCGCGGTAGACCACATCCTCCGTTGCGTCCACCACGGGGATCGCGCCGTCCAGCTTGCTCAGCTCCGAGATGCGATTGGCCTCCTGGACCGTGATGGGCGGGTTCCGCCCCCACGGCGGCCCGCGCTGGTCCGAGTTCCGGACCGCGAAGGGGTCAAAGCGCATGATGTTGAAGTTCGTCGGCCCGGCGCCCTCCAGCGCGGACATGATGCTGGCGCGAATCCCCGAGATCATGGCGCTCATGGCCATGACGGTCGCCACGCCCACCACGATGCCCAGGATGGTCAGGGCCGAGCGGCTCTTGTTCGCCCGGAGCTGCTCCAGGGCGAGGAGGGTTCCTTCGCTGAAGCTCGCGAGGCGCATGCGCTACTCGTAGCGGAGCGCGACCACGGGGTCCATGCGCGCGGCGCGGTTCGCGGGATAGATCCCCGCGATCACGCCCACGCTCACCCCGAGCAGCGCGCCCACGCTGATCCAGAGAGGAGAGATTGCCGCCGGCAGCGGCGAGAAGGCCCGGACGGCCAGCGCCAGGCCTATGCCGATCAAGATGCCCAGGATGGCGCCGGCCCCCGAGAGCGTCGCACCCTCCACCAGGATCTGGAACAGCACGTCCCGGCGGCGCGCGCCCAGCGCCTTGCGCACGCCGATCTCCCGCGTCCGCTCCGCAACCGAGACCAGCATGATGTTCATGATGACCATGCCGCCCACGACCAGCGCAATGGCGACCAGGCCGGGGAAGGCGATGAACAGGATCTTGCTGATCTTGTCCCAGAAGGAGAGCGAGTCGTCCGCCGTCTCCAGCTCGAAGTCGTTCACCATGGCCGGACGCAGATGGTGCCGCGTCCGCATAGTCGCTTCCGCGGACATCTTCAGCGCCGGGATCGCCTCGGGGCCGTCGCCCTGGACCAGGATCTGGTCCACGAACCCGTGCGGGTTCACCATGGGCGCGAGCGCAGAGTGCGCCGGTGCCACGGCCCGGTTGTCCAGGGACATGCCGAAGAGCGTGCCCTGCTTCTTGAGAACGCCGACGACCGTGAACACTCCGGTGATCGGATTGCCGCTCTGGTTCGCCAGGATCTTCACGCGCCGCCCGAGGGGGTCCAGCACCCCGAACAGCTTGTCCGCCGCGTCGAAGCCCAGCACTACTACGTTGGCGCCCACCCGGTCTTCGGGCGGCGTGAAGAGCCGGCCCTTCTCCACGTCGTATTGCCGGATGCGGAAGTAGTCCGCGGTGGTGCCGGTCAGCCACACGTTCTCGACGGAGGTGCCGTTTGGCCCCTCCAGCTTGCCGTTGTTCTCGCTGACCACGGCCACCAGCGCCGGGACGTCCAGCTGCTCGCGGATCAGGTCCGCATCGGCGAAGGTCAGGCGCGGGCGCCGCATCAGCCGGCGCCAGTACTCGCGGTCGCCGTTGAAGACCACGGAGGGCGTGCGGGTCACCGTGACCGTGTTCAGCCCGAACACGGTCTTGGCGAAATCCTCCTTCATGTAGCGGTTCATGCCCTCGACCACGCTCACAACGGTGATCAGGAACATGACGCCGATGATGACGCCGATCACAGCGAAGAAGCTCTTCAGCTTCTGCGCCCGGATCTGTTGCAGCGCCAGGAGAATCCCTTCCATGGGGTCCATGTCAGGCTCCGGCCACGGCCATGCGGCCCACGTCGCTGGAGATCAGGCCGTCGCGCAGCGTCACCGTCCGGTGCGCCCGGGCCGCGATGTCGTGCTCGTGCGTCACCAGCACGATCGTCTGCCCCTGGTCGAACAGTGCGTCGAGGAGGTTCATGATCTCGTCGCCCGTGGCACTGTCCAGGTTCCCCGTGGGCTCGTCCGCCAGCAGGATCGCGGGGCCGTTCACCAGCGCCCGCGCCACCGCCACCCGCTGCCGCTGCCCGCCCGACAGCTCGGCCGGCTTGTGCGCCATCCGGTCCGCCAGCCCCACCTTCCCGAGCATCACCTCCGCCCGCTCGCGCCGCTCCCTGGAGGGCACGCCCGCGTAGATCAGCGGCAGCTCCACGTTGTGCAGCGCCGTGGCCCGGGGCAGCAGGTTGAAGGTCTGGAAGACGAAGCCGATCTCGCGGTTGCGGATGCGGGCCAGCTCGTCGTCGATCAGGCCGGCTACGGGCTGCCCGTTCAGCCAGTACTGCCCCGCCGTGGGCGTGTCCAGGCAGCCGATCAGGTTCATGAGCGTGGACTTGCCCGAGCCCGACGGCCCCATGATGGCCAGGTACTCGTTGCGGTTTACCACCAGGTCCACGCCCCGCAGCGCGTGTACGACTTCGGCGCCGATCTCGTAGTTCTTGGTCGGCTTCTCGGTGCGGATGACCTCTCCGTTCATGTGGCCTCCGCCTTCTTCGCGTCCGTGCCCTTCTTGGGTGCCGCCATGGCCCGTACCACCTTGCCCTCCTCCAGGCCGCGGATCGCCTCGTACGGGCCGGCGATGACCGAATCACCCACCGCGAGCCCCTTCAGCACCTCGAACTGCTCCCGGCCGGCGATGCCGACGGTCACCGGGACGAAGTGCGCCTTGCCCTTGCGGACGACGAACACGCCCTCCTCGTCCTTGCTCTTGTCGGCCACCGCCTTCTCTGCCGCCTGCTTCGCTTCCGGCGTTTCCGTCGGCAGCGCCTTGACGTTGCCGCGCTCGCGCACGGTCAGCGCGATGATCGGGATGCCAATGACCGCCTTGCGCGACGCCGTCACCACGTCCGCCGTGGCCGAGAGGTCGGGTCGCAGCGTGTTGGGCGGGTGATCCAGCGTCACGACAACCTCGAAGTCCACCGCCTGCTGCTGCGCGCCCGTCTGCGAGGTGTTCTCCGGGGAGATCACGGCGCTGTGGCTGATCTCCGTGACCTTGCCCGTGAACGTCGCGCGCGGGAAGGCATCGATGGCAACCGAGGCACTGTCGCCCAGCTTGATCTGCGGCACGTCGGTCTCATCGACCTTGATCACCGCCTCCATGTTGGACAGGTCGCTGATGGTGAGCAGCAGCGAGCCGGGGTTGTTCATCATGCCCACGATCGCGGTCTCGCCCTCCTCCACCTTGAGGCGCGTGATCACGCCGTCCATCGAGGCGCGGATGATGGTCTTGGAAAGCTGGTCCTCGGCCTGCTGCAGGTTGGCGCGGGCCTGGGCTACGCCGTATTCGGCGGCGTGCAGCAGCTCCGCCTGCGCCCGCGCCTGCGTCTCGGCGTCCTCGATCTGCTGCTGGCTCATCAGGTTCGGGTCCTTGGCCGCGATCTCCTTGGCCCGGTCGAACGCCCGCTGCGCCTGGATCTGAGCCGACTTGCTCTGCGCCGCCTGGGCCAGAGCCTGGCTGACCGCCGCCTGTGCGCGCGACACCTGCGCCTCGTTCTGCGTCGGGTCGATCCGCAGCAGGACCTGTCCCTTGTGGACGTAGTCGCCCTCCTTCACCAGCAGCGCCGTGATGCGGCCCATGACGTCCGACTGCACGTCCACCTTGCGGTGCGGGCGCACCCAGCCGCTGGCCGTCACGCTGGCGACGAGGTCGATCTTCTTCACCGGCTCGATGCGGACCTCCGTCGCGTTCTTGCGCCCCGCGCGAATGCTCATGCCCGCGGCCGACCCCACGACGACCACCAGGCCGATGCCGATGGCGATCTTGGCTTTCCGGTTCATGGCTCCTACTTGTCCTTCGGAGTGGTGAGCTTCTCGCCTACTGCGTTCTCGAGCACCGCCAGTGCATCGTGGAAGCCATAGAGCGCGTCCACGTAGCTCTTGTCCGCTAGGGCCTTGCGCGTCTGCGCATCCTGCAGCTGCACGAAGTTCGACGAGCCAACGCGGTACCGCTCCTGCTCCAGCGTCAGCTGCTCGGCGGCGGCCTCACGGTTCGTCTGCTCGATCTCGAACGCCTTCTGTGCCGTGATCAGCGTGGCGTACGAGGTGGAGACCGCGGTCCGTACCGACAGAATCGCGGCTTCCGTGCGCAGGCGCGCGTCCTGAGCCGAGAGCTTCGCCGACTGCAGCTGCCGCTCACGCGACAGCCCGCTGAAGATCGGCAGGGATATGCGCGCCTGGGCGTACCACGGCTGACTCGCGTAATGGAACGGGAAGACGTTGTTGCCGTCCAGTATCGCCTTCTCCTGGGCCGGCGTCAGCGTGAAGACGCTGCAGTCCGCGGGCGTGCCCGGCAGCGGCGACTTCAGCCCGGCGGAGATGTTGTTCAGCCGCTGGCACTCGGTGATCTGGCTCTGGAGGCCCGACTGCGCCGACCTCACCAGCGACTGCGCGTCGCCGGCCTGGCGGGCATAGCCGCTGAAGCCGATCGCGACGTCCAGCGAGGGGAGGTACTGCGTGCGCGACGCCTGCACGACCGCTCGCGCCGCGTCCTCGTCCGCCGCGGCCGCGCGCAGCTGCGGCTGGCGCCGCATCGCCCGGTCCAGCAGGTCGGCCTCGGTCCAGGGTGGTGTGAACACCTCGAAGGTGCTGGTCAGCGTCACGTCGCGCGGAAGCTCCAGCCCGATCTTCTCCGACAGCCGCAGCTTCTCCGCCGCCAGCTGGTTGTCGGCCTTGAGCACCGCCACCTGCGCCCGGCCCAGCTCCACCTGCGCCTGCTTCGCCTCAAGCGGGATGGCCGTGCCCACATTCACACGCGCCGTCGCCAGCCGCAGGTTCTCCGACGCGCTGGCGAGCTGCTCCCGCGTGAGCTTCACCGCGTCCTGCGCCGCCAGCACTGCCAGGTATTGCCGGGCGACGTCCGAATCCAGCAGCGCGCCCGTCGCTTCCGTGCGCGCCGCCACCGCCCGCCGGCTCGCCTTCACCTGCCGGGGTGCGAACAGCACCGAGCCCGAAATCGAGTATCCGATGTTCAGGCCCCAGCTCGACGAGTAGTAGGAGGGCGAGCGGCTGAGGCCGAGGTCCTGGCTCGTGAAACCGCCGCCGATCTGCGGCGAGCCCGACGCCTGGTACTGGTAGCCCGTGTTGACCGACGCCGTAGGGAGCAGGGCGCCATAGGCGGCGCGCACGGTCCAGTCCGCGTCGGCCACGTTGTTGCGCGCGACCTCGTAGTCCGGGCTTTGCTGTCGCGCCAGCGCCACCGCCTCCTCCAGGCTCAGCTTCTGAGGGGGAGCCGCCTTGGCTACGCCCTGCGCGCGCGCGCTTTCCGCGCCCACGAGGATGAGGCCGGCCGCAAGCACGGCCGCAGCCGCCCGATTCACGTTACGCCAGAGCACCTTCGTCTCCGTGGTCAGAGTCATCCCTTGCAGGCGCCAACTGTGGCAACCATACGGTGGCGCCGTTCAGGCAGTTTCAGCAATGGCAGTTTCGGTCAACTGCGAGGGGGGCTCAGATCGATACCCGCGTGGCCACGAAACCGGCCGACGGGACCGCCAGGCGGAGCACTCGACCCTGAGCGTCCACCCAGAGCTGCCTGTCGGGCGAGCCCGTGGCGGAAACGAGCAGCCGCCGGGCGTCCACGCGGCGGCCGCCGATCTCGAGCGCCTCGGTACCGTCGGGTTTCACCGTGACCAGCACCTGCCGGCTCTGCCGCGGAATCAGCACCGGTATCCGGGCGGAGGCACTCCCGGCTCGCTGCGCCAGGAAGTAGTACTGATGGACCAGTCCGTCGTCCACGATCAGGGCACCGTCGCGGGCGAGGTACTCGCGCATCATCTCGCCCGCCGGGGAGACGATCCGGGCACTGAAGCGGCCACCGGCGACGGTGCCGGTGATCTGCTCCCGGGTGGTACCCTGCACGCTCAGCCGGTACTCGGCCGGGCGGGCGCCGACCGGGGTGAGGCGCAGCCAGGAGGTAATCTCCTGCGCTACCTTGCCCGTGTCGAGGGCTACGGTACCCTGGGCGATGGTCACGGCGGAGGGGCCGGTGCCGTCCTGGCGGATGGAGAAGCTCTCGCTGCCCACTTCCTGGCCGCCCAGGGTGAGCCGGAAGCTGCCCTGATCGACGACCGTCTGCCCGGCGACGGCCAGCGGGAGCATGAAAAGGGGCACGACCGACACGACGAGACGGAGTCGTGAGGACGTCAGGCATCTGCGCATAACATGCTCCTGTGACGGGGCGATCGACAATGCGTACACCGGTTGCCGGCCGGGGGGTCCGCGCCAGCGCTCAGATGGCGTCCGAGACGTCGCGGTCGCGCTGGAAGACGGCCCGTCGGATCGCGTCCATGATGCGCCGGTAGATGGCTGCGCCCTTTTCGGCGGTGGCGGCGCTGGGGAATCCCACCACGCCGGCGCTCCCGGCGGGAGCCGCGGTCAGGCGGCCGTGCAGGTAGCGCCGGAATTCGGCGGGGGACAGCTCGAAGTCGCGCGCGCGATCCATGCGCACCAGTTCGGGGTAGAGGTGGAGCATGAGGGAGGTTTCCGCCTCTCCCGCGTGGAAAACGGCGGCCTGCTTCTCGAGCAGGTCGCCCACCTCCACATCCCAGACCTGGACCACGCGCACGCGGGCGCGGTCCGTGATCAGCGTGGCGAGCGCTTCCATGTGGGGCTCGTATCGGTGCGCGGTCAGGATGATGAACTCGCGCACGCCGTGCCCTTCCCAGGCGTCGAGCAGCTCATTGAGAGAGCGATGCAGCGTCTTCTGTGTCAGCGAGGCCGTGCCGGCGAATGCGCGCGCGGTGCGGACGTTGACGCCGTAGTTGACGGTGGGCGCGCGCAGGATCTGGTACTCGCGGGAGAGGTCGAGCGCGAAGTGGCGCGCAATGAGCACGTTGCTGCCCAGCGGCAGGTGGGCGCCGTGCTGCTCCAGCGCTCCCACGGGGATCAGCAGGCGCGGGTCGCGCGCCAGGTGCGCGGCGACGTCGATCCAGCTCAGCTCATCGAGAGCGAGGGGTTGCCCTGAGTCAGTCATGGTCGGGTGATCGCACCTTCCTGAGGGCATGGGCCGCGACGGCCGCGGCGCTGCTCATGGTCATCGTCTGGAGCCGTTCGCTCCGAACGCCCTATCTCGCCTTCCCGGCCGTTGCCCTGGCCGCGGCCGGCGCCCTGGCCTGGCGGGCGGGGCGGGACCGCGGCGCCCCCGCGCTCGCCCAGGCGCTGCTCCCCCTTCATGCGGCCCTCGGCGTCGGCCTGATCGCCCTGGGGCTGGCGGGCGCCGCGGCCTACGAGCTGACGCGCGTGGGCCCGCAGTGGGACGCACTGGTGGCGGAGCGCGAAGCGCGGCTCTCCGCTGCCCTCGACACGCGCATGGACCTCGTGCTCCGCAGCGGCCGGGCCGCTGCGGAGCAGGCCGCGGCCGCCGCGGCCACCCCCTCTGCCGGCGGGCTGATGGCGGACCTGGCCGCGGTGCAGGAGCGGACCGGCGTGGCGGCTGTGGCCGTGGTGGACTCCGCCGGGCAGCTCATCGCCTGGGCCGGGGAGCACCGCGGCCAGGTCCCGGAAGAGGTACGCGCCGCGGGCCCGCCCATAGTTTACGTGGAGCGGCCGCTCTTCAGCTACATCTACTTCACGTCGGCGTCCGCGGCGCGGCGGGAGCGGTCGGTGGCGGCGGTCCTGCTACAGACCGGCCTGCCCATGCGGGAGCCGGCCGCCGATGCCCTCGCGGACCGGTTCTTGGCCAGCCAGCACGCCCGGCCGGTCTTCGGGCCGGGCGGAGCCCCGGGCGCGGCCTGGACCCTGCGGGGGCCGGGCGGTGCCATCGCGCACGCCTCCTTCGAGCGGCTGACCCAGGCCGAGCGGCGGGACACGCTCTCGACGCGGGGCCGCCGCGCCGCCCTGCTGACCGTCGCCCTCGGCCTGCTGCTGCTCGCCCTGAGCTGGCTGCGCCGGCCGCAGGGCCGGGTGGGGGCGCGCTCCGCCGTGCCCCTCATGCTGCTCGCCCTGGCCGCGGGACTGGCCCCGATCGGGCGCGTGCTGGAGGTCCCGCGCCTGTTCTCGCCCGGCTTCTTCATGCTGCCCTACCTGCCTTACCTGCCCATCGTGGTGTCGCTGGGCGCGCTCCTGGGCGTGCTGATCCCGCTGGGTGCGCTGGTGGCGAGCATGCACGTGCCGCAGCTCGGCCGCGCGGCCCGGGGCTGGGCCCTGCCCGGTTCCATGCTGCTGGTCGCGGCCGGATTCGCCGGAGGCCTGCAACTGCTCTTCAGTTCGGCCTCGCCGCCGCTGCTGGAGGGCGGCTCCGCGCTCTGGGGCGGGTTCCAGCTCGCGGCGGTGCTGCTGCTCTCCGCCGTCGCCGCGGCGGCGTTCCCGCACGTGGCCGGCTGGCCCGGCCGCGCCCCGGCTGAGCTGCCCGGCGGAATCCGGCGCGGCTTCGTGGCGGGGGGCGTAATGCTCTCCGTGGTCCTCGCCCTCCTGGTGGTCGCGCGCTGGACCGGCCAGCAGCAGATCTCCCTCTGGCCCGCCGCCTTCTGGGCGCTGCCCTTCGGGTTGATGGCCATCGGCCTCTCCGCGGGCGAGCGACCACCGCGCCTGGCCCGCTGGCTGGCCGCCGGCTGGCTCGCGGCCAGTGTCGTCCTGCCCTACGTCTGGGTGTCGCACGTGGAGGCGCGCTTGCAGGCGGCGGAGCGGCAGGTGGCGACGCTGGGCAACCGGCCGGACCCGTTCCTGGACTTCCTGCTGCGCCACTTCGGCGAGGAAGTCCAGATGCGGCACGAGCGGGGCGAGCAGGGGCTGGAGCTGCTCTACCGCAGCTGGGTGGCCAGCGGCTTCGCCGAGGAGACGTACCCCGCCCGCATCGAGCTCTGGGAGGGGGGGTCGTCTACCATCGGCTTCGGCGGCGCGACGGAGACGAGCACCGACACGGTGAACTCGTTCGTGGCGTCGCTGGTTGCCCGTGCCCGGGCCGCCGGCCAGCCGATCGTCGAGGCCGTCCGCAACGTGCCCGACGTGAACCAGGCGATGGCCGTGCCGCTGGACGGGGGCCGCGTCGTCTCCCTGGTCGTGCCGCCGCGCCGGGAGCTGGTCCGGCCGACGGCGCTCGCGCCCTTCCTCGGCCGGGAGAACGCCGAGGATACGCGCCTGGAGCTCGTGCCCGTCAAGCCCGGACTGCCCGGGCCGCCCAGTGAGCTGCAGTGGCAGCCGAACGCGGAGGGCTGGCGAGGCGAGGTGCTGGCGCACTATCCCGACCGCGACTACCACGCCCACATCCAGGTCGTGCTCCCCGCTCCCGGCGTCCGCCTCGCCCGCGCCGCGCTGCTGGCCGCGCTCGACCTGGCCATCCTGCTCCTGCTCTGGGTGGTGGGCCGCATCGGCCGCGGCGACATGCTGGTCCCGCCCGGCGGCTGGCCCGCGGTGCTGCGCGGCTTCCGCGCCCGTGTCACCGCCGCGCTCTTCCTCTTCTTCCTGCTGCCGACGGTGGCCTTCGGCCTCGTCGCCTACCGGGCACTGGCCGGGGAGGTCGTGCGCTCGGCCTCCATAGTCGCACGCAACGCCGTGGCGCAGGCGGCGCGGGGGTTCGAACCGGCCGTGGGCGACCTGCGCGCGCTCGCCATGATTACCGGGCAGGACCTGCTCTACTACCAGGGTGGAGAGCTGTCGGAGGCGTCCAACCACGACGCCCTGGCGCTGGGCGTCTACGATGCCTGGATGCCGCCCGCCGCGTACCTCGCGCTCCAGAGCGGCGAACAGTTGGACGCCGTCGCGGCGCAGCAGGTGGCTGAGCAAGACTATCTGGTTGCCTATGAACGACTTCCCGTCACGGCGACGCTGGCCGTCCCGGTCCCCCTCGCCGCCGGCGACACCGGGGTGCGGCAGCGGGAGCTCGCCCATCTGATCCTCTTCGCCGTGCTGCTGGGCGGGCTCTTCACCCTCGGCCTCTCGCTCGCGGTCGGACGGGCGTTGGCTACGCCCATCGGCCAGCTCAGCCGTGCCGCCGCACTCGTGGGCGGCGGCCACCTGCGCGTCCAGCTTCCGGAGGACCGGCGCGACGAGTTCGGACGACTCTTCGCCTCCTTCAATCGCATGGCCCGCCGGCTGCGCCGTGCTCGCTCGCAGCAGGTCCGCACCGCGCGGGTGCTGGCCTGGGGTGAGATGGCGCGCCAGGTCGCCCACGAGATCAAGAACCCGCTCACGCCCATCAAGCTCTCGGTGCAGCACATCCGTCGCGCCCACGCCGACGGCCGCGCCGACTTCCCCCAGATCCTCCAGGTCAACGTGGACCAGGTCCTGGCGGAGATCGACCGCCTGACCGAGATCGCCCGCGCCTTCTCGCGCTATGGCGCCCCCTCGGACGCCGCCGGGCCGCTCGAGCCCGTGAACGTCGGCGCCGTCGTGCAGGACGCGCTCACGCTCTACCGCGCCGGCGACGCCACGGTGAACTACGTGGACGCGCTCGAGGCGCCCCTGCCCCGCGGCATGGCCCGGACGGGCGAGCTCAAGGAGGTCATGCTCAACCTGATCGAGAACGCGCGCGCGGCCCTCGACGGCCGCCGCGGCAGCATCACCGTCTCGGGCCGCAGCGAGGACGGCTGGATCGACCTCCTGGTGCGCGATGACGGCCCCGGCATCCCCTCGGGCCTGCTGCACCGCATCTTCGAGCCGCACTTCTCCACGCGCTCCACGGGAACCGGGCTCGGGCTCGCCATCGTCCGGCGGCTGGTCGAGAGCTGGGGCGGGCAGGTCACGGCGGAAAGCGAGGAGGGCGCCGGGACGGAGGTCAGGGTCCGGATCGCCGTCGCGATCACCCCGAATCCGGCCGCGGGGTAGGGTCGGGAGCGGGGCAAAGGCTGGCGGTCCGCCCGCATACGAAGCGGCCGGCGAGATTCCCTCGCCGGCCGCCCGTCGTTACGTCGATGTCGCGGTAGAGCGGGACCTGGCCCGCCGCCTAGAACCCCCTGATCCGGTAGTTCGCCACCGTCAGGCCGGTCTGCGGATCGGGGTCGAGGAGCCGCAGCGACACGATCTGACCCGGTCGCAGGCTGGCGGCCGCGCGCTCCACGTCGGCCACGGTCTTGATGGCCTGGCCGTTGATGCTGAGGATGATCTGGCCGCGGCCCACGGCGCCGGCGGCGGGAGAAAGCGCCGGCACGGCGGTGATGACCACGCCCGAGGTGCGGTCGACCTTGAGCTGGGTCGCGATGGCCGGCGTCAGCGGCGTCACGCTGAAGCCGAGCATCTGCTCGGAGGTGGGCCGCGCGGGTGCGGCGCTGGCCACGGTGCGGGCGTTCTCGAACTGGCCGAGCCTGACCTGCACCTGCTGGCGCTGGCGGTTGCGGTAAAAGGTGAGGTTGACGGCGTCGCCCGGCTGCTTCTCGGCGAGTGTGGTAGTCAGCTCCGTGCCGGAATGGATCGGCTGCCCGTTGATGGCGACGACGACGTCGCCCGGCTGGAGTCCCGCGGCGGCGGCGGGCGAGCCACCCTGGACGCTGGCGACCAGGGCGCCCTCCACGGAGGGGAGTCCGTAGGTCTCGGCGTCGGCCGCGGTCACGTCCTTCACGCCGACGCCGAGCCGGGGACGGTGCACCGCGCCGTAACGGACCAGGTCGTCGGCGACGCGCA
>JADGQX010000369.1 GCA_017881445.1 Gemmatimonadota bacterium
CGCCCCGGCCCGCGCCCGGATGGCGCCGGCCACGTGCTCGGCGTCGCGGGCCACGCCGTGGATCATGGTCGAGGACAACGCGTAGAGGAAATGCAGCCCGACGAAGTAGAGTCCGGGCTCCTTCGCCGCGATGCCGCGCTCCTGGACCGGGCGCCCGTCGGCTCCGAAGACGGGGAGGTCGATCCAGGAGAAGCCCGGCTCGAACCCCGTGCACCAGATGATGTTGTTGACATCGAGGCTGCGGCCGTCCTCGAGCAGCGGCCGCCCGTCCCGCACGCCGGTGGTGCGGGGCGTACGCTGGACGCCGGCCGCGTCGAGATCGCGGGGCTTCACGCGGATGAGCGGGCCGCCCCTGGAGATCATGGTGGGACGGACCTTCCGGCCCATGGGAGTGCTCAGGGTGAGCAGCCGGTGGAAGACCACCCGCAGCACCAGGCGCGTGAGCAGCAGCCTGGCCGCCAGACCCTCCATGCGGAAGGGGACGTGGCCCACGTCCCTCCCGGAGAGCCAGGTCGGGTGGGCGCGCACGACCTCGCGCGCGATCTCGGCGCCGGAGTTGCCCGCCCCCACCACCAGGACGCCACCCTCACGCAGCTGCGAGGGGTTGCGGTACTCGATGGAGTGGAGCTGCACGATGCCGGGATCGAGCTGGTCGGCGAAGTCGGGCCGGCGCGGGCGCTGGAAGTCCGCCATGGCGACCACCACGTGCTCGGCCTCGATCTGCAGCTCGCCCGCGCTCACCAGGTAGCCGTCATCGAGCCTGGACACCCGCTGCACGCGCATACCCGTCCGCACGGGCAGGCGGAAGCGCGCCGCGTAGCTCTCGAGGTAGCCGCCCATCTCGTCCTTGGTCGGAAAGGCGTTCCCGGCCGCCGGAAAGGGCATACCCACCAGCGAGTCGAAGCGCGCGGGTGTGAAGAGGCGCAGCGAGTCCCAGCGCTTGCGCCAGGCGTCGCCGATGCGCGGGTTCGCCTCCAGGATCACGAAGGGCAGCCCGTGCCGGGCCAGGTGGTACCCGACCGAGAGGCCGGCCTGGCCCGCGCCGATGATCACCGTCTGCACACGCTCCGCCCCCGCCCCACGCACCGCTGCCAAACGCCACCTCCCTGCAGGATCGACCTCGGCGGACGCCGCCTCCGCCGGACACGACGGCGGCCGCGCGAGTGCGCGGTCCGCCGGAGTATCCGATCGTAGTGGAAGGGGCCCGGTAATCCTACCCGGGCGGGCCGAAGAGAGAGGGCCGGAAGACGCGGGCATATCTGCGTCCCCCGGCCCTTCGGAGATCCGGGCGCCGCCGGGCGGCGCCGGCGACCGCCCTCAGGGCGCCCTGACCACCAGCTCGTACTCGGGCAGCGCACGCACGGACCGCAGCGCCGCCAGCTGCCCGCTGGCGGGGAAGCGCGCCGGCCGGTACGAGGGCTCGAGGTAGATGGGCGCATCGCTGCGCAGCGGCAGGATGCGCAGCTCGAGCGGCCCGCGCCGGATGGCGTCGGCGTAGCGCTTCAGCCCGATGCGCCAGGTGGTGCCGTTGAAGAAGTTGTCGTCCAGGAGATTCGCCCCGTCGCCCCCGGAGTAGAGGCGGGCGACGTCGCCCTGGTAGTGGACGTCCAGGAAGACGTCATTGACCTGCTCGAGGGCGGAGGCCGGGATGCGGATGCGCCAGGCCGCCGCCTGCTCGAAGGCCGAGTCGGAGGGGGCGAGGGCGATCTCCACCTTGCGCCAGGTCACGGCGTTGAACTTCCGCACCGGCGCCACGAGCGCCGCATCCTTCACCTTCTCGACGGCGATGGTCACCGGCCGGGGCGCCAGCGTGGCGGCGTAGCGGGTGAAGAGCCCGTCGGCGCCCAGTCGCCGGAGCGGCGCGTTGGCGCGGGGCGCGGCGCCGAACGCGGGGAGTACCGCGAAGGAGAAATCGGGCGACCCGGTGGCGCGCAGGTGAACGCGCCCGGAGTCGAAGAAGACGGCCTGGGGCGAGAGCACCAGCCGCTCGCTGCCGGCGACATCGCCCCGCCAGAGGTTCTCCGCCTGCTCCCGGCTCAGCAGCACGATGCGCACGGCCGGGCCGCTCGGCGGGTGCAGCGTCACGGCCGCCCCGGTCCCGGGCCGCAGCCCGCGCAGGTAGATGCGGCCGCCCGCCCGGGTGACGGTCGCGCCCGGTGCCTCCAGCGCCCGCACGGTGGCCGCGTCGAAGGCGAGCTCGGGCGCGATCCCCGGCACGGCGAAGAAGACGTACACCGGCGCCCCGCCGGCCGAGGCCGAGATCCGCGTCACCAGCTGGGCGGTGCCGTACTTCAGCAGGGCGCCGCCCAGGTCGAGGTTCACCGGCCAGATGAAGTAGGCGCCGGCGGGCACGTCGATGGGACGCTCCGGGACAAGCAACACCTCGCCCGGCAGCCGCAGCTCGACCTGCACGCCCTTGCGCGGCGGCAGCCCGTATTGCCGCAGGTAGTTGTTGAAGAAGATGAAGCCACGCTCTCCCAGCGTGCGGGCGGAGAGCCGGGGCACGGTCGTGTCGGCCGGGCCGGCGGGCACGACGTCGGGGCGGCGCGGCACCATGGGGGCCAGGTCGCCGCCGAAGGCGTTCAGGAAGTAGTGCACGGGCTTGACCCGGCGGAAGGACTCGCGCATGTCGCCAAATTCGCCGAGCAGCGTCTGGAAGTCGTAGGAGATCACGGGCACGTCCGTGGGATAGCCCGTCCGCTGCGACTCCTGCAGCGTGGTCAGCTTGCCCCGGGGGTTGGCCCCGCCGTGGAACAGGTAGTAGCCGTAGAGGTTGATCCCGGACCCGAGCTGCACCGGCAGCATGGCGGCGACGTCGTTCGCCGAGATCACCGGCCGCCGATGGTACGTGATCTGGATGCCGCCGCCGTACTCGGCCCCGAGGAAGGGATAGTGCGAGAGCGCTTCCTGCGACGTCTCGCTGGGCCGGCCGCCCGGGTCCACCGCGCCCATGTTGCCCGCCCAGCGGTTGGCGAAGCGGAAGGCGTACACCTCGCCCGGCGGGAGCCGCTCGATCGACTGGTCCCAGGGCCAGTCGGGGTAGCCGCCGAAGACGGGCAGCACCTCCGCGGGCGGCAGCACCGCGTTGTCCCAGCCGGTAACTGTGTAGAGCGGGACGTCCAGGCCGACCGCGCGCGCCATCTGCTTGAGCCGGAGGATGTGCTCCTCGCCTCGCCCGGGGCCCCGGCCGTTGTACTCGTTCTCGAGCTGGATGCCGATGACCGGACCCCCGTCCTTCCATAGCAACCCCTGGAGCTGCTTGCCGATCTGCTCGTAATAGCGAGCCGTGTAACGCAGATAGGTCGAGTCGTTGCTGCGCAGTCCGGGGCCGAGCTTCTTCACCAGCCAGTCCGGG
>JADGQX010000144.1 GCA_017881445.1 Gemmatimonadota bacterium
CACCAACTGGGTGCGGACGATCTCTTACCTCTTACTCGCGATTCTGAGTATTTCCATCCTGAATCGTCTTGTTTAGCGTGAGCGCCGTCGGGGGCTGGGTTCGCCGCTGTGAACTGTGAAAGGACTTCTCGTGAGGGTCGGATTCCAGGGGGAGCGGGGGGCCTACAGCGAGGAGGCGGTACGCGCGTGCTTCGGCGAGGCGGCCGAGCCCGTACCCTGCCGGGAGAACGACGACGTCGGCCGCGCCCTGGTCGCGGGCGAGATCGACTGCGGGGTGCTGCCCATCGAGAACTCGCTGGCGGGCAGCGTCGTCGCCACCTACGACGTGCTGGCCGCGCACGCGCTGCGCGTGGTGGGCGAGATCGTGCTGCCCATCCACCACTGCCTGCTGGCGCCGCCGGGCGCGGCCATGGCGGGACTGCGGCGCGTGCTCTCGCACCCGGTGGCGCTGGCGCAGTGCCGGGCGTTCTTCGCGGCCAACCCGTCGCTGCGGGCGGTGCCGTACTACGACACGGCCGGCGCCGCCCGGGCGGTGGCCGAGGCGGCGGACCCCGCCGATGCGGCGCTGGCGAGCGGCGTCGCCAGCGAGGCCTACGGGCTGGAGATCCTGGCGCGGGAGCTGGAGGACCGCTCCGACAACCAGACGCGCTTCTTCGTGCTGGTGCGGCAGGATGCCGAGGCGCCCCCGCTCCCCGCGGGAGGCTCGCCCCGGTCCGCGCTGCTGGTGGAGACGCGAGACCGCCCCGGCGCGCTCGTGCGCCTGTTGCAGCCGTTCGCGGACCTCGGAGTGAACCTGTCGAAGCTGGAGTCGCGCCCGGGCGGCCACCCCTGGAGCTACCGCTTCTTCATCGAGGTGGACGCCTCCGCCGACGACCCGGCCATGCGCCTCGCCCTGGAGCGCGCCGCCGGGGAGGCGGAGCAGCTGCGGGTGCTGGGCAGCTTCCGGCGCTGGGCGGCGGCGCCCTAGCGCGGCCCCTGCGCCCCGGCGGCGCGGGCGCCCGGCGGTCACCCCAGCAGCGGCGCGCCCTCCGCCAGCCGGGCCTCGAGCGCCTCGGGCGCGAGCGTGGCCAGGGCGGCGACCTGCGCCGGATCGACGTCGCGCCGCTCGGGCCAGGTGAAGCAGCGCAGCACGCGGGCGCTGTGATAGAGCGTCGCGGCGATGGTGGGCAGGCCGATCAGGCCGGCCCGACCGCCGGGGCCGAGGCGCAGCCGCTCGCCCGAGCGGCGCAGCAACAGCAGGTCCAGGCCGAACATCTTCGGCTTTTCGGGATAATCCAGGTAGGCGTCGCCGCCTTCCAGCCCCAGCTCCGTGGCCAGGCGGTCCTCCAGCCGCCGCTTCAGCGCCGAGTCCACCCCCAGCCAGTCGCCCGCGCCCTCGGGCGCCAGCTCCGCCGCCACCACCTCCACGCTGCGCTTGGGCAGGCGGCGCGCGCGCAGTGCCCACACCCGCCGCCCGACGCCGCGGGCGTCCTCGCCCCCATCCCGGCTGGCCGCCCGTTGCTCCAGCAGCGAGAGCAGCCCCTCGTCGGTCTGGCCCACCAGCTCCTCCGGGTCCAGCAGCCCGCCCTCCAGGGCGTCGTCCACGATGCGCTTGTACATCACGGTGGCGGCGCGGACGGCGTGGTGCCAGTAAACGTTGCGGAACATCTGGTACTTGGCGAAAAGCAGCGATTCGAGCGCCGCCACCCCCTTCTCGTGCACGCCCATCTCCAGGCGGCCGGTCACCGGGTCGGCGACGACGCGCAGTGCGTCCAGCAGCCGCTCCACGTCCACGTCACCGTAGGGCACGCCGCAGAACTGCGCGTCCCGCTTCAGGTACTCGATCTTGTCCAGGTCGAGGGAGCCGCTCACCAGCCCCTGCAGCGGGCTGTCGGAGTGGCCGCGGATCAGCGCCTCAACTCGCGCCGCCGCGTCCGGCGCCACCGATTCCAGCGCCGCCCTGACCTCGTCGTCGGCAAGGAAGACGCCCACCACGGCCTCGTGGTGACCCGGGATGCGCCCCTCCTCCAGCTCCTCCACCGCGTGCGAGAACGGGTAGTGACCGATGTCGTGCAGCAGCGCCGCCAGGGGGATCATGCAGCGGTCCACCTCCGACACCGCCACGAGCTGGCCCCGCCCCTCCAGCACGCTCAGCGACCGTCGCGCCAGGTGGTACACGCCCAGCGCGTGGTCGAAGCGGGTGTGCATGGCGCCCGGGTAGACCAGGTGCGCCAGGCCGAGCTGCTTGATGTAGCGCAGTCGCTGGAACGCCGCCGAGTCCACGATCCGCTCCGCCGTCTCGTCGAGCCGGATGGTGTCCCAGATGGGGTCGCGGAGCACGATGGAGCGGGCGGGCTTGTCAGGGCGCATGGGCGGGGCTCGGCAAAGACTGATGGGGTGATGGGGTGATGGGGCGAATGTGCGTCCTCAGGCTGCCCGCGTCCATAGCGGGCCGGGTAAGGAGGCCGGCACGGCAGCCGAGGATGCCCGCGCCCGCCGCGTGCCGTGTCGCCCCATCCCCCCCTCAGGTGTAGAGCGCGGTCACGGACCCGCTGCCCTGACGTCGGCCGAAGCCCCCTCCTCGAACTTGCGGAAGTTGTCCCGGAACATCCGGGCGAGCTTGCCGGCCTGGTCGTCGTAGGCGGCGGGGTCGGGCCAGGTGCCGCGGGGGTCGAGCAGCTCCGGGGGCACGCCCGGCACCTGTTCGGGGACGTGCAGCCCGAAGATGGGATCGAGGCGCGTGGGCACGGCGTCCAGGGTGCCGGCGAGGGCGGCGGCCACCATGGCCCGGGTATAGCCGAGCTTCATGCGGCTGCCGATACCGGCCGGGCCGCCGGTCCAGCCGGTGTTGACCAGCCAGCAGGCGGCGCCGTGGTGCTCCAGCTTCTCCCCCAGCATGCGCGAGTAAACCGTGGGGTGGAGCGGCAGGAAGGGCGAGCCGAAGCAGGCGCTGAAGGTGGCCTTGGGCTCGGTGACGCCTCTCTCGGTGCCGGCCACCTTGGCGGTGTAGCCGGAGAGGAACTGGTAAAGGGCCTGCTCGGGCGAGAGCCGGGCGATGGGCGGGAGCACGCCGAAGGCATCCGCCGTGAGCAGCATGACGTTGCGGGGGTGCCCCCCCATCCCGCTCTGCACCCGGCCCTCGATGAAGGAGATCGGGTAGGAGGAGCGGGTGTTCTCCGTGATCTCGTCCGAGTCCCAGTCCACCATGCGGGATTCGCGGTCCATGACCACGTTCTCCAGCACGGCGCCGAAGCGGTGGCTGGCGCCCCAGATCAACGGCTCGCCCTGGGCGGAGAGGCGGATGGCCTTGGCGTAATTGCCGCCCTCGAAGTTGAAGACGCCGGCGTCGCTCCAGCCGTGCTCGTCGTCGCCGATGAGGTGCCGGGTCGGGTCGGTGGAGAGCGTGGTCTTGCCCGTGCCGGAGAGGCCGAAGAAGAGGGCGACGTCGCCGTCGTCGCCTGCATTGGCCGAGCAGTGCATGGGCAGCACCCCCTCCAGCGGGAGGAGGTAGTTCATGACCGAGAAGATCGACTTCTTGATCTCGCCGGCGTAGCGAGTGCCGCCGATGAGGACGGCGCGGTCGGCGAAGCCGAGGGCGATGAAGGTGGAGGTGCGGGTGCCGTGCAGCTCGGGTATGGCCTTGAGCTCGGGGGCGTGCAGCACGACGAAGCGGGGCTCGAAGCGCTCCCGCTCCGCCGGCGTCGGCTCGATGAACATGTTGTGCACGAAGAGCGACTGCCAGGCGGCGGTGGTGACCACGCGCACGGGCAGCCGGTAGTCCGGGTCCGCGCCGCAGTAGACGTCCCGGATGAAGAGCTCCTGGCCCTCGAGGTAGGCGAGGACGTCACGCTTGAGGCGCTGGTACTGCTCCGCCTCGAGGGCATGGTTGTTCGACCAGTCGATGCTGCGCTCGCTCGTGGACTCGCGCACGACGAACTTGTCGCTGGGCGACCGTCCCGTGTGGGGCGAGGTCAGGCCGACGAAGGCGCCCTGTGCCGTGAGCGCGCCCTCGTCGCGCCGGACCGCAAGCTCCACCAGCATCGCGGGCGGCAGGTTCCAGTGTACCGCGGCGCGGGGTCGCAGTCCCTGCCGCGAAAGCTCCATCCTGCCCGTGATGGTTGCCACGAGTCCTCTCGTTCAGGTTGAGTGCCGGGGCGCCCTCCGCTGCGCATCGACCACGGCCAGAGCGGCCAGGTTCGTGATGTCGGCGGCGGACGCACCGCGCTGCAGGACGTGGATCGGCTTGTCCATGCCCAGCAGGATCGGCCCGATCGCCTCCGCGCCGCCCAGCCGCCAGAGCAGCTTGTAGGCGATGTTGGCGGAGTTGAGATCGGGGAAGATGAGCACGTTGGCGCGCTCCTTCAGCCGGCTGAAGGGGAACTGCTGCGCCAGCAGATCCGGCAGCACGGCCACGTCCACCTGCATCTCGCCTTCGACCGTGAGGTCGGGGGCCCGCGCCTTCACGATTTCGACCGCCTGCTGCACCTTCTGCGCCTCGGGATGCCGGGTGGACCCGAAGTTGGAGAACGACAGCATGGCGATGGCGGGGCGGATGCCGAGGCGGGTCACGAAGGACGCGGACATGAGCGCGATCTCCGCCAGCGTCTCGGCGTCGGGCTCGATGTTCACGGTGGTGTCCGCGAAGAACATGATGTCGTTCTGCAGCACCATCATGTACAGCCCGGCCACGTGCTGCGAGTCGGGCGCCGTGCCGATGACCTCCAGCGCCGGCCGGATCGTCTCCGGGTAGTTCGTGCTCTCCCCGCCCACGAGTCCGTCGGCGTCGCCACCCTCGACCATCATGCAGCCGAAATAGATGGGCAGGCGCATGCGGCTCCGGGCTTCCGCCAGCGTGAGCCCCTTCCTCTGGCGCTTCTGAAACAACTGCTGCGCGTACACCTCTACACGCCGGTCGTACTCCTCGTTGGCCAGCAACTCGATGCCGGTCAGGTCCACGCCCAGCCCCGCGGCGCACGCGGTGATGCGCTCGGGGTGGCCCAGCAGCAGCGGCGCCGCAATGCCCTCGTCCACGATCTGGGCCGCCGCGCGCAGGATGCGCTCGTTCTCGCCCTCGGGGAAGACGATCTTCCTGGGCGAGCTCTTCGCCTTGTTGATGATGTCGCGCATGACCTCGCGCCGGCGCCCGAGGCGGGCTTCCAGCGTGTTGCGGTACTCCTCGAGGTCCACCGGCTTGCGGGCGACGCCGCTATCCATGGCCGCCTTGGCGACCGCGGGCGCGACCCAGAGCAGGACGCGCGAGTCGAAGGGCTTGGGGATCAGATAGTCCTTGCCGAAGCGGAAGGTTTCCTTGCCGTAGGCGGCGGCGACCGCCTCGGGCACGTCCTGCTTGGCCAGGTCGGCCAGGGCGTGCGTGGCCGCCATCTTCATCTCCTCGTTGATGGCGCGTGCCCGCACGTCCAGCGCGCCCCGGAAGATGAAGGGGAAGCCCAGGACGTTGTTCACCTGGTTCGGGTAGTCGGTGCGGCCGGTGGCGATCATGGCATCCTGGCGCACGGCCAGGATCTCCTCGGGCGTGATCTCCGGGTCCGGGTTGGCCAGCGCGAAGATGATGGGGTTCGGCGCCATCTTCGCCACCATCGCGCCGCTGACGATGCCCCCGGCGGAGAGGCCCACGAACACGTCGGCGCCCTCGAGGGCGTCCGCTAGCGTGCGCCGGCCGGTCTCCTGCGCGAAGCGGGCCTTGTACTTGTCCACCTCGCCCAGCCGCTCCTTCGTGATCACGCCCTTGCGGTCCACCATCAGGATGTTCTCCCGGCGGACGCCCAGCCGGACGTAGTGCTCCGCGGTGGCGATGGCGGCGGCGCCGGCGCCGCTGAAGACCACCCGCACCTCGTCGGCCTTCTTGCCGCCGACCTCGAGCGCGTTCAGCAGCGCGGCGCCGCTGATGATGGCGGTGCCGTGCTGGTCGTCGTGGAACACGGGGATGTCCAGCAGCTCCTTCAGCTGCTCCTCGATGTTGAAGCAGTGGGGCGCGGCAATGTCCTCCAGGTTGATGCCGCCCACGGTCGGCTCCAGCAGCTGGCAGAACTTGATGATCTCGTCGTCGTCGGTACTGTTGACTTCGATGTCGAAGACGTCGATGTCGGCGAAGCGCTTGAACAGCACGCCCTTGCCCTCCATCACCGGCTTGCCGCCCAGCGGTCCCAGGTTGCCCAGGCCCAGCACGGCCGTGCCGTTGGAGACCACGGCCACCAGGTTGCCCTTGGCCGTGTAGCGGAACACGTCCTCGGGGTTGGCCACGATGGCGCGACAGGCTTCCGCAACGCCCGGTGTGTATGCCAGAGAGAGGTCGCGCTGGGTGCTCACGGGCTTGGTCGGAACGACCGCGATCTTGCCCGGCCGCCCCTGCTCGTGATAGTCCAGCGCCTCCTGCCGACGCGTAGACATGAGTCCCATCCTTCCGTTGCCCACGTAAAGGCCGCCCTCCATCGGGCCCGGCCGCGGCGCAAGCTTACGACCGGGGCGGAGCAAGGTCAAGCCGGTTTCCGACGCCGGATCTGCCCTATCTGGCAGGCTCTTAGGGCGACGTGTACCTTTCAGCCATGCACGTCCTTCCGCGGGCCTTGCTGCTCCTCGCGCTGGCGGCGGCGGGTGTGAGGGCGCAGCAGCCGGGCGAGCCACCCGCCGGCAAGCGCCCGCACCCCGGCGGGCGACGCGCCATCCCCGGGAACTCGCCCGACTGCCACACGGGGTCGATCAGCTACATCTTCATCGACAACCACTCCATCTTCGACGCCTCGGACGCCTCGCTGCCGACCCGCTTCGGCTGGGCCTACTCCACCGCCAACCGGCTGCACATCCGGACCCGGCAGGGCGTGATCCGCCGGGAGCTGCTGCTGCGCACCGGCGACTGCTACGACCCGGCGCTGGTGGACGAGTCCGCCCGCCTGCTGCGCGGCTTCGACTTCGTCTCCCGGGCGGATGTCTACGGCGTGCCTCAGCCCGACTCCACCTACCACCTGGTGGTGGACACGCAGGACGAATGGAGCACGGACGTGGGGCTGCGGCTGGCAGTGGACGGCGGCATGGTGTTCCGCGGCGCCCGCGTGCGGGAGAAGAACGCGTTCGGCTCCGGCCAGCGGGTCGAGCTCTACTACCTCGAGCACGACGTGGCCCGCGACTACGGCGTCGGCTGGGAGGACCCGCAACTGGCCGGCTACCGCTGGGACGCGGGCGTCGCCCTGGGCCGCACGCGGGCGGGCACCACGGTCATCGAGCGGCTCCAGTACCCGTTCCTGGGCGAAGCCGGCCGGCGCGCGGCGCGCCAGAGCTTCGAGCGCTCCGACCTGCTCTTCGATTACGTCGCTCCGCCCCTCGCCACCGACCAGGACGTCATCGTGCCGGTGCGCGAGCAGTCGTTCGACATGGCCGCGGTCGGGAAGCTGGGCCCGCCCGGCGATGTGCTCCTGGTCGGCGGCGGGCTCTCGTTCCGCAACCGCTCCTTCCCCGGGCGCGTGGACGTCCTCAGCGACCGCAGCTTCCAGACGCGCACCGCCGCCGACAGTACGCTGGTGCGCCAGGTGGCGGGGCAGATGCTCACACGCGACGACGTGCGCGCGGTCCTGCTCCTGGGCCAGCGCCGGATCCGCTGGATCCAGCGCCGGGGCTACGACTCCCCCCGGGGCCAGCAGGACATCCGGCTGGGGGGCGAGGTCTCGCTGGCGCTCTCGCGCTCGCTGCCGTCCATGGCCCGCGACAACGACGTCGGCGCCACCACGACGCTCTACGCCGGTTTCCAGGCGGGGCCGGCGCTGGTCGTGCTGCGCGGCCGGGGCGATGGCCTGCGCCGCGACGCGCCCATCGGCGGGGGCACGCGCTGGGAAGACCTCTACGGCGAGGCCGAGCTGCTGGCCTACATGCGCACCGAGTGGCTACCGACCCACACGTTCGTGTTCCGCGGCGGCGGCGCCGGCGGCTGGCAGACACGGGCGCCCTTCCAGCTCACGCTCGGCGGCGACGATGCCGTGCGCGGCTACGATCCGCACCGGTTCCCCGGCGGCCGGCGCGTCTCCCTCTCCGGCGAGGACCGGCTGTACTTCCACTGGCCCTTCCCGGAGCTCTTCGACCTGGGCGCCACCGTGTTCGCGGACGCCGGCCGGATCTGGGCGGGCGATGCGCCCTTCGGCGTGAATTCGGGCTGGCGCACCGCCGTCGGCGCCGGGCTGCGCGGCGCGTTCCCCGCCGGCGGCCGAACGACCTACCGCGCGGACATCGCCGTGCCCGTCGCCGGCTCGCTGCGCAACGCCCGCTTCACCCTGTCGGTGGGCGAGGTCATCGGCCTGGCTCGCGCCCGGCTGAACGGCCAGCTCGAACGCTCCCGGCCCCAGGGGCTGACGGGCGATATCTTCAGCTTCCCGCGCTGACCATGCCCGCGACCACCCGCTACTCCGCCGCCTGGCTGCTGCCCGTTTCCGCCCCCCCCATCGCCGGGGGCGCGCTGCTGTGCGACGAGAGCGGCCGCATCGTGGCGGTCGGCCCCGACTCCACGGTGCCGACGCCCCCGGGCGCCCGCACCATCGACCTGGGCCAGGCGGCGCTGCTCCCCGGCCTGGTCAACACCCACGGGCACCCCGAGCTGGCCGCCTTCCGCGGACTGCTGGACGACCTGCCCTTCGACGACTGGATCATCACCCTCAACGCCGCCAGGCGCGGCGCGGCGCTCGCGCCCGAGGCCTGGACCGACGCCGCCCGCTGGACCTGCGTCGAGGCGCTGGCCGCCGGCATCACCACCATGGGCGCCACCGAGGCCAGCGGCGGGTCGCTGGAGGCGTTCACCGAGGCCGGCATGCGCGGCATCGTCTACCGCGAGGTCTTCGGCCCCGACCCCGCCGTGGCTCCGGCCGCCCTGGCGGAGCTGCGCGACGCCGTCAACTTGCTGCGGCTGCACGAGACGGAGCTGGTGCGCGTCGGCGTCTCGCCCCACGCGCCCTATACCGTGTCCGACGAGCTCTTCCGCCTCACCGCCGAGCTGGCGCTGGCCGAGGGCTACCCCGTGGCCGTGCATGCCGCGGAGGCGCGGATCGAGGAGCAGCTCGTCCTGGACGGCGCCGGCCGCTTCGCCGCCGGCCTGCGCCGGCGCGGCATCGAGACCCCGCCCCGCGGCCGCTCCACTATCGCCCTGCTGGAGCGCACGGGCGTGCTCGACACCCGGCCCCTGCTGATCCATTGCGTGCGGGTGGACGCCCAGGACCTGCGCCTGATCGCGCTCAGCGGCGCCAGTGTGGCGCACTGCCCGGTCGCCAATGCCATCCTGGGCCACGGCATCGCGCCGGTCATGGAGATGCGCGCCGCCGGCATCACCGTGGGGCTGGGCACGGACTCCGTCGCCAGCAACAACCGGCTGGACCTGCTGGAGGAGGCGCGCGCGGCGCAACTCTTCCAGCGCGCCCGGCTGGGGTCCGCCGGCGAGCTGAGCAACGCCGATGCCCTGCGCCTGGCCACGCTGGATGGCGCCCGCGCGCTGGGGCTGGAGGCCCGGGTCGGCTCGCTCGAGCCCGGCAAGGACGCCGACCTGTGCGCGGTGTCGCTGGCGGGCGCGCACGTGCTGCCGGTGCACGACCCCCTGGCGGCGCTGCTGCACTCCGCCCGGGCGAGCGACGTCGTCCTCACGGCGGTCCGGGGCGAGATACTCTATCGCGACGGCCGGGTGCTCTCGCTCGATGCGGCGGCGCTCGGCGGGCGCGTGCTGGCCATGGCCGAGGCGCTGCGCCGGGCGCGCGACGAGTGGCGGGCCCGGGGGGCGCCGCCGCCCTTCGAGGCGCGCCCGGCTACGCCCGGCGGGGGAGAGGCGTGAGCGCGCTCCGGCCGGCACGCCGCGGCGACGCCCACGAGCGCCTGGACGCCTCGGGCCACCACCACCCCACCCTGTCGCGCAGCCTCGGCCAGGTGGCCGCCGTGAACCGCTGGCTGGGCGGCTGGCGCTCGGTGCTGCGCCACCTGCCGGAGCTGCTGCCCCGGGAGGGGCCCGCCCGCATCCTCGATGTCGCCACCGGCTCGGGCGATGGGCCCCTGGCCGTCGCGGACTGGGCCCGGCGACAGGGGCGGGACGTGGACATCACCGCCACCGACAACCACCCCGAGATCCTGGAGGTCGCCCGTCGTCGCACGGCGGGCGAGCCGGCCATCACGGTGGAGGCGGCCAACGCCCTGGAGCTGCCCTACGCCGATGGCGCCTTCGACGCGGCGCTGCTCACCCTGACGCTGCACCATTTCGAGCCGGACGAGGCCGTCCAGGTACTGCGGGAGATGGCGCGGGTAGCGCGCGGCGGGATCCTGGTGAGCGACCTGGACCGGACCTGGGCCAACTACGGCGGGGCGCTGCTGCTCTCCTGGACGCTCTGGGCGGGGAACCCCCTCACCCGCCACGATGGCCCGCTCTCGGTGCTGCGGGCGTACACGGCGGAGCAGATCCTGGAGCTGGCCCGTCGCGCGGGACTGGGCCACCCCCGCGTGCACCGCCACCTGTTCCAGCGACTGGTGCTGCTCGCCGAGGGCGGCATCTGAGCCGACGGGCGCCGGCGCCGAGCCCATCGAGGGCTAACCGCCGCTGCGGCGGACCGCCTCCAGCACAGAGTGGAGCTGGATCTCCACTGTGTCGCGGATGTCCCTGCCGTAGCCCCCGCCCATGACCACGACCACGGGCACGGCGGCGCGCTGGCAGGCATCGAGCACCACCCGGTCGCGCTCCGCCAGCGCCGCCCGGCTCACCCGCAGCCGTCCCAGCCGGTCGCCCTCGTGAGCATCCGCCCCGGCCAGGTAGTAGACCAGCTCCGGGTGCTGGCCCAGGGCGGCCCGCAGCCCGATCTCCACGGCCCAGAGGAACTCGTCGTCGCCCGCCCCGTCCGGCAGCTCGATGTCCAGGTCCCCCGCCACCTTGCGGAAGGGGAAGTTGCGCGCGCCGTGCAGCGAGAAGGTGTAGACCGAGGGATCGCCCCGGAAGATCGCCGCCGTGCCGTTGCCCTGGTGCACGTCGGTGTCCACCACGGCCGCGCGCTGCACCCGCCCCTCCGATTGCGCCACCCGCACGGCCACCGCCACGTCGTTGAAGACGCAGTAGCCCTCACCCGCGCCGGCCCCGGCGTGGTGGGTGCCGCCGCCCAGGTTCGCGGCCCGTTCTTCCGCCAGCGCCGCCCTGCTGGCCTCGATCGTGCCTCCCACCGAACGGAGGGCGCGCTCGACCAGGGCGGGCGACCAGGGAAGACCGATGCGACGGACCTCGGCGGCGCTCAGCTCGCCCGCCAGCACCCGGCGCACGTAGGAGGCGTCGTGCGCGAGCGCGAGCTGGGCCTCCGTCGCGGCCGCGGGCACGAGGAGCTCGACACCCGCAAGTCCCGACGATGCAACACGCTGGCGCAGCAGCGAGTACTTGCTGCTGGGGAACCGGTGCTCCGGAGGCAGGGTTAAGCCGAAGTGGTCCGTATGGTAGATCTTCACGAGAGGTCCGGATGACGA